>JBBAAF010000001.1:0-183762 GCA_041658425.1 Bacteroidales bacterium
AATATACTTATCCTTTTCCACATCGAGAATTTTTAAATCATTTACATTATTATTCGCAGAAAAGGGTAAAAAATCACAATTTAAGAAAAATGTTTTTCAGATCGCTTTTTTCAATTGGTTGCTAACGGTTTGCAGATTGGCGATGTGGCGGACTTCGAAGCTCTAAACTTTCACTTTGCCACTAATGTTTTTTAGTTGTACAAATGTTCAAGTAACCTTGAAACCCGCCATAGCCGCCAATGTGCTGTTATGGGCTGGGATTCTATTGTTGGGTTATTTCTTAACTTGTTTCATTAAATCCTCCAAGTTTGAAGAAATTCCAACTCCTGGTAGTTTGACAGGTGCCCCAACTTGTGCCAAGAAACTACCCTGAACTTCACCAACTTTATAAGTTGTGAAACCAATACGATACAAACCAACCACCAATGCCTTTGCAGG
Organism: Bacteroidales bacterium; assembly: GCA_041658425.1. GTDB lineage: Bacteria > Bacteroidota > Bacteroidia > Bacteroidales > UBA12481 > UBA12481. Next base: position 439 of record JBBAAF010000001.1, read on the forward strand.
ATTACTTATTTCGCTGGTTATTCGCATTAAAGAATTGTATTTACTACCGGAAGGCTGAGCAGGCATCTCCCCAGAATCGTCATTGGATCCATATGAGCTCCAGTTTGCAGATTTGCCTTTCAAAATATCATCTGCGCTTAAAATACCATCCGCCCTTTCAAGAGTAATCCAAGGATCAAAATAATTTTTGGAATCTCCTTCATTTCCTTTGTAATCAGCACCTACAAAGTCATTTTCAGCAGGTTTCATTCCTTCTGGAATTGGAGAAACCATTCTAATGCCAATTTCCGGAGCTGCCACTGGAATCCACAAATAAAGATAGTAGAATTTTTTACCATCTCTGGTTTCATCAGGAACTGCACCAGGTTTTATATACCCAAAATAACTCGTAATATCTATGTAAGGGACCCGAATTTCTTTGCCCATTACACTCTTTTTGCCCATGTCTGCACCAAATTTATCTAATTTTTGTGCATTGGCGATCATTCCGATCCCGAAACAAATCAAACATGTGAGAATAATTTTTTTTGTCATGACTTTTTATTTATAATTTCCTACTCGTTTGGCTTTTCGGTGTCGCCCCGTTATTAAAGTGGTTTCTGGTCTCCACTTATTGTTTTTTTTGTCATATTAGGTGGTCAGCCTTTTTTTTGACCGTTGTGTCGTTTTTAACTTGCCCATCAACATCTCAATAATCATGACCGGTTAACTTTATTGGGTTATGCGAACAGTAAACGCAACCGGTTGCGTTTATTTCAGCCTTGTACGAAACTCGTACAAGATGAATAAGTTCAGGTAAACGGAAATTTCGGGATTTGTTAGTGCTTTCCATCCTTTATAGGTATTGATGTTTGATTAATTTATGTTCATTTAGGTTCAAAGGTAACGAAAGATAGCGATCAAATTTTCAATGGCAAGATTTTTAAAAAAATTATCCAGTTGATCCAAGGGACTTTTTATCTGGTCAAAACCTTTGGTGGTAATGTGCGTGTATATCTCAGTGGTTTTGCTGCTTGCGTGTCCTAATAAACTTTGAATGTAACGTAAATCTGTTCCGTTTTCAAGAAGGTGAGTCGCAAATGAATGGCGCAAGGTATGTACGCTGACTTTCTTTTTTATACCGGCTTTTCTGGTGGAATCTTTCATTATTGCCTGAATACTCCCTACGGAATATTGCCCACCGGTAGCTCCTTCAAAAAGCCAGACTTTAGGTTTGTACGCAATGAAATACTTCCTCAACACCTCTAATAGCCTAACTGACAATAGCGTATACCTATCTTTTTTCCCTTTAGCTTGCTCAACTCGAATTTGCATTCTGGTTGAGTCAATATCGATTAGCTTTACGTTGATCAGTTCACTCAATCGCAGCCCTGCTGAATATGCCAACATCAAAATAGCCTTATGTTTTAAATCCGGTTTTCATTTTTATGAACTATTTTGCTTGCTTTCATACTTGTTTTTAGTTGAGTTTACTGTTCGAAAACAGCAGATAAACGTTACGAAATCGAAAAGCAGTTGCGTTTACTGACCAAATAGGCTCTGTTTACGCAATAAAGCACTTCTTGGCTGGTAAACTGAAAGAAGTCTGCAGAAATTATAAAAATGCCCAGCTAATCTTCCTTTCGGGCTCCCTTTTCGATCAATGCTTTGATTTTGTTGATGAGATTTTGATCCAACAGATAAGGTACAGAAATAATCATCTTTCTCTTTTTTGCAACAAACCTGATCTCTTTGGGCTTGATGCCTACCTGGGCTTTGATCTCATCAAAAACATCTTCTCTTGAAAGCTTTCCTTCAATTACAGCTTTGGAATAAAAATCCCACTGTTTATCGGATGTCCACTTCTCATCCTCCACCTCCGTCCCTTCCTCATGTAACTTGATGGCTGGAAAGGCTTTTCGAATAGCCCGCAAAAGCCTGACATCATCGGTCGTCTTATACTCTGCCAGGTTCTCGACAATCCTGTAGTCCATTTTAAGCGTATTGATCAGATCCCCGATATAGGTTTTATCCTTCCCGATGGCTTCAGACAACTTTTCGCGACTTTCAAATAGTTTAGACTTTTCGATTTTCCTTAAGGCAATGGCCATTTCAATGGTCCTGAGGTTTCGATGCAGAAGATTGCCGACGATTGAAAAGACCTGGGCATCTTTATCCTGGTAATCACGAACAATTGCATCAATCTCTTCAGCACCGATTATTTTGCATGCTGCAACCCTTCGGTGGCCGTCTATAATTTCATATCTTCCTTTAGCTACCGGACGAACAATGATTGGGGTCATCAATCCCTGGTCTTTGATGTTGCGGGCCAATTCAGCCAGACTTTTGTCACTTTTAACTTCATCCCCGATGTTGACCGGTATATAGCGTCCCTGATAAGGTGATTCAACAAGGTTTTTGACTACGATCTTTAAGATTTTTTCTGATTCCATCTCTGTATGTTTTTAGTTACAGTAAAAATAATCATACTTAATCAACAACCAACTTTTCATTAAAAATATCGGTCATGACCGATTTACTCTAGGTCAAATAGACAAAATCATCTTAGCATCAGGTTGTTGTAATCAAGTTGTCCAACCCTGCCCGTCATTATGGACTAGTATGCACTGCAAAACGACCCCAGCTCCGTGAACTCCAACAGGCATTTGGACTCTTTCTTCCGATGGTAATAGAAAAGAAAAACTGGAAGTAAATCTGCCGGGAACCATTAAAATGAAAAATAATTCACTTTATTGATGGCGGTATTCATTTTCACTCCTTTCAAATCAAGCGTATATTTCTCGGCATTTTTGAGCGCGACAGTCGTCATTAAAGTTTTACCGCCTCGGGCATCTTCGGTGGTCATTTCCATCACAAAACCGGCCACCGAAAGGGTGTTATGCAAAGCCGCCATTTTACAGGCACGAAAAACACCCACATCATTCGATAAGCTTATTTGATCGGTAATCCATACTTCACCAAAAATCTTTTTGTAGGTATATGTGTATTTTTTGCAGGTAAAGCCCAAAATTTGTTTGGTTTCGGTTGTTGGCACAATTTCAAGTTTTTTCAATTCCTTTTCGGTTGGATATTTAAAACCTCCGGCATTGAAATACGGTGTGACACCTCCTCCTGAACCAAAAATTTGAATGGCCACTTCATTTTTTTTGTCTAACACGGTTTCCATACCATTACCTTTTCCTTCCGTAACAAATTTAACCAAAAAGTTTTCGCTGTCCGACTGGTAGTAGGTTTTGTACTGTGCGGTGCGCATCAATTCGTTGTTTTTGGCGTAAAATTCAATTTTGAAGGCATTGCATTTGTCAAAACTATAACTCTCGTCCCACTTTACACCAGTAACTTTCAACTGAAGCTGTGCATAAGTTGAAATGACAGCAAACATCGTTATAAAAAGAATAACCCATTTTTTCATTGTTTCTGCTTTTAAGTATTAACTGCTTGCTGACAATGAAATGCTATTGTGTCAAAATAATCGGGAATATGTAAAAAAATCAATTTGGCCGAACCTAAATCATGATCTGCTTTATCAATCCAATCTGTAATATGTCGATTATTTTCGCTCATATACAATCTTAGATGATTTAATTGCGGAACTTAGAAATGAGTATTCATCATTTTTCTCTTGCTCAAATTCATTATTTGTATATACAAGTATATCCATTGGAATCATTAAGCCAATTAAATATTTTTGTATATCAAAACTTCTCTTATGTCGAGGCAAGTCAGTATCCGTAATTATCAACAAGTCTATATCGCTATCATTATTTGGATTGCCAGCTGCATATGACCCAAATAGTAAAATTTTATCAGGATTGAACTTAGTAGCAATCCTCATAACAATATCGTTTATTTTTTTTGCCTCAATCACACTTTAAAGTAAAAACAAGTGCAAGTTAATACTATTTATGATATCTGCTTATACATCCATTCCCATAAAGACAGCAATGCGTGAAGGCTTCCAGCGGGGCAGGCTGTGCAACACGGCTTCATGTTAAGCAACGCCACACGAAGCCTTACCTATTGGCAGCTGGCACTATTTAATTATACTATTTTTCAATTGATTACTAATCAATTCTGGTATTTCAGTTAGTGACATATTCTCAATGCTTATTTGCAAATCTGCCCGACTCAATGATTTTTTAAAATAATTCAAATCAACAATGATTTTTTTTAGATACTTTTTCTTTTCATTTGCAATTAATTCAATGTCCAACAATTTGGAATCAATATCATAGAAGGTTAATCTATCTAAGACATTCTCGGGGGTATCAATAATATTTACCGATATTAAATTTATTTCCTTTTTGTGCTTTTTATATACTTGGAGATACGAATCTCTTAATCCGGCAGGTGTTCCTGAAATTACTGAATTCTCTTGAATTTTCAACAATTTGTCAAGAACAACACTTGCTTTTTGTCTATACCCATTCATTGATAAACACTCATTTTGTATTATCTCAATAGGTTTTTGATAATATTTTTGAACTTCGTCATCCAAATCATAAAATGTAAAACCAAGATAATCAGCTAATAATCTACCAATAGTGGTCTTTCCAACACAACTAATTCCAACTAAATAGATTTTCACTTTCAGTCCGGATGTTTTAATACTTGTTGCCAACGGTTAGACACCTGTAAGATTTGAGTCATATTAAACCAGGTATTTCGTAAATTTGTAAAGAAATTTTAAACGATAACTCAGGATTTTACCTGTTTTCTTCCCACCATTCTAAAAACGCATCAAATAATTTATAATTCTCTGAGTTTTTTTCTACTATTTCTATGTCACAGATTGGTAAAATGAATTTTTTTCGTCCCTTTTTTATTTCAACTAATAATCCATACATGTCAACAATATCAGTGATTTTTGTTACTTTAATAATTTCCCCTATTTGTAACTCATGATTTTCTGATTCTTTGATTTTTGCTTCAAATGGAAGCGTAATTTTTGAGGATAGAAACTCAAACCATTTGTCAGTTTTTGCTTCATATTTTTTTGAGGTCACTCCTTTTAAAACCTCTGTTATTATTGATGTATTATTCATAGTCAAAGTACTTATTCTAAATTAGCCCATTACTCTTCAACTTCTGTAATCCAGTCCTCTCCATACCGTCATAATTTGACCCTGTTGCCTGACTCTGCAATGGATGCTTGTATTGGCTGTGTTGGCTTTCTTTGCGTCAGCCCTGCGTATGGCAAAAAGGCCTGGCATTGTCGGCTTTTGTATGTCGGCACCCGTGTATCTTCAGTTTTCAATCATTATTACCTTTTCTTGAAATCTAGTTTTCAACAACTTCCTTAACCGTAGTAGCTCTCTCTCATCCAATCTCAGTCCAATTTCAACCTTGTCACCAGACCATTGTATTTTAATTTTATCTTTACTCAACTGAATTATTACTTTGTCAAGGTTGCCCAATTCTTCATCTGATTCGCTTGTTTCAATATAATAAAAATCATTTTCATCTAGTTCCTCCGGGTAACTTCTTTGAAGTAAGAAATACTTTTCTTTAGATTTAATCATCTCATTTATTGATTGATTCTCAATATACCCCGGATCCTTTGTATCTGAGAATTGAATAGTGAATCCAAAATTCGGATCATCTGCTATTGACAATTCTTCACATATAAAATTCATTTCTCTCAATTTTTCTGCATGATTGCCACCATCTCAATAATCGCAACCAGTTGCGATTATTTGAGCATCAGGCGAAACTCGTATAAGATAAAAAAGTTCTGATAAACAGAAGTTTAATGATTTAATGATTTGCTCATGCTTTTCATCCTGGTAATCCATGGTCTTTGATGTTTCGGGCCAATTCGGCCAGACTTTTGTCACTTTTAACTTCGTCCCCGATGTTGACTGGTATATAGCGGCCCTGATAAGGGGATTCAACCAGGTTGTTGACTGCGATCTTTAAGATTTTTTCCGGTTCCATATCTATATGTTTTTAGTTACAGTAAAAATAATCATACTTAATCAACAACCAACTTTTCATTAAAAATATCGGTCATGACCGATTTACTCCAGGCGAAAGAGAAAAATCATCCACGGCAACTTTCGCATTCACCCAGGAGAACCCGCGTTGCGCTTCCTTCGGGACCGGCTGTGCAACATGGCTTCATGTTAGGCAACGCCACACAAAGCCGTACCTACTAAATTTCTATTGCAATATTTACCTTACCACCCAGACCCTTTTCAACAATGTCATATAAAGTTTTCAAATTCATGTTACTTCCATCATTTTCAACTCTAGAGATATAACTCCTTTTCTTGGAAATTACTTTCCCCAATTCTTCCTGAGTCATATTCTTAGATTCCCTTGCTTGACGGATTAATAGTCCAATTTTAAATGCTTCATTTTCGCGATCAAGTTCATCTCTTCGAGAGGACCCTTTTTTCCCATAGACATCATCTTTTATTTGTGTCCAGGACTTGATATTTGAATGTTTTTTTTTCATATTTTTCCCTTTCTCTTTTCTTCGAAATATTCTTCCTTTAATCTTAGCGCAATTGATAATTCTGATTTCGGTGTCTTTTGCGATTTTTTTTGAAACCCATTGAGAAGAATCACAAGCCGACCTTCATCAAAGAAGCAAAATACCCTCCAAATGTCAGAACCCAGCGAAAATTTAGTCTCATATAAGCCCTCCGTCCCTTTTATATGCTCGAGATACTTGCCAGGTATAAATTGCTGATATTCGATAATTTCGAGAATTTTATAGATCTTATTTTGAACCTTAACTGGTTGTTTTATAAGAAATTCTTCGAAATAATGTTTATAAGCAACTATCGTCCGAATCTTTTCCAAATCAATGAGTTTTACGCAAAGGTAACTTAAAAGTTACTAATATGCAAGTTTACGCGAACTATTTGTCAAAATTTAATACCTCCTAACAACTTTCCTCTTCAACTGAACGATTTTCTCGTATAGTTGACTTACTGCTCCGCCCACAAATACCAAATCATTTTTCAATTCACCTAAACCATTGGCTACGGTTTGTAGCATGCTAATATTAAAACTAGGCATGTTGTAGTCGTTTTTCCAATTCTTCAATTGCAATTTTTATTTCTCTGGTACGCCCAACTCTTACAGTATCTACAATTGTCAGAAGTTCATAAAACAACTTATCTTCTTGAATAATTGCCGGCAAGGTTTTATACAGCGGTTCAATAGCTTGTCCCCGTTGGTTGCCTTTGGCATAAGGCCATACATAAACATCTCCACCTGAAGAAATATGCTCATTTATCGGTGAAGCAGAATGTGAAGTTGGGATTCCTCTCACCATTGCGCCCGGCTCCGTGGGAAACACGTATTTTAATCCGTAAATGAGAAATTCACTAAATGCATTTAGGTGTACCTTCCGTTTTTTTGCGTCAATTAATCCTGCAATCTTGCACCTGTTTAATACCTCGGTTATTTCAGATGCACTAATTTGCAGAGAATAAGCTAAGTCAGCATTTTTCCAGTTATCATGTTTTAGTGCTATTATTTTCAATAGTACTACTATGCCTTGGGGGCGCATCCCATTATGTTTTTTCATACTACTTGTTTTTGATTCGCGATTCGCGATTCGCGAATTGTCAAATATAGACAAAATTTACAAAGCATTAAGTCACATGGCTTCATGATTACCAATGAGAGGTACAATATCAAAACCTTTATTCTGTAGGTCAAAGATGTAATCGACAACCTCTTTGCTGTGAGTTCCTCTGTCAATGTAGTCTCCAAGTAGAATAATTTTGTCTCTTTTTTTGATCTGAATTTTCTGCTCTACCAATGTTCGAAATGCATTGAAACATCCGTGTATATCTCCTATAGCAAGCAGTCTTTGATTCATAATTTAGAAACATTCAAACATAAATGAGTGATGGCTAACTGCTCAAATAATCGCAACCGGTTGCGATTATTTGAGCATCAGGCGAAACTCGTATAAGATAAAAAAGTTCTGATAAACAGAAGTTTAATGATTTAATGATTTGCTCATGCTTTTCATCCTGGTAATCCATGGTCTTTGATGTTTCGGGCCAATTCGGCCAGACTTTTGTCATTTTTAACTTCGTCCCCGAAGTTGTCCGGAATATAGCGGCCCTGGTAAGGTGATTCAACCAGGTTGTTGATTGCGATCTTTAAGATTTTTTCCGGTTCCATATCTGCAGGTTTTTAGTTACAGTAAAAATAATCATACTTAATTAACAACCAACGTTTCACTAAAAATATCGGTCATGACCGATTTACTCTATGTCAAAGAGAGGCAGTAAAAAATATTATGTTGTTCATAATGAATTGTTTACAATTCTTTTGGATTCTGAAGAGATCTCTGACATTCAGCAGAAGATAAAAATCTTTTTGTACAGATTTCCTTTCTGCAAAACAGGAATCATGCATACTGTTGAAGTCCTATTTATTGTGCGTAGGTTATTTTTTCTTAATACTCTTTAAATATTCGTCAGCTGTCATGATTGGAATTTGCGATTCTTTAAAGTCCTTTCCATTTCTTGTTATCAATATGCTACAATCAGATTTTAAAGCACTAAAATATTGCAGTGAATCCTTAAAATCGAAAAAGTTTGAATTAAGTCCTTTTTCAATTAATGATTTATCAAGGTCACAAATCTCTGAAATAACCTTAAACTTCCTCAGTTTGTCTTTTGCCTTTTCTGAATTTTCAAACTTTGTTAGAAGATAACTCACAGTAGCATAAGACAATGCGGACACTACCATTGTAACATGGCCCTTATCAGCAAGAGTTGCAATTTTTGCAATTGAATCATAAAACGGCATTCGCTCACCCAATAAATCCAATATGACATTGGTATCAATAAATAGTTTAGTCTTCATTTATACTTTTCTGTCAAATAATTTGAATAATCCGTTTGATAATCCAAATCAGCAGGTATATGAACTCCGGAAGACATACTCTTTACAAAGGGAGAAATCTGAATATCCTCTTTGTTGTTTCTTGAATCGTCTTGAATCGTTAGTGATTGAAGGTATGATTCAATAATTCGTGACAAACTTCTTTTGTGTGACGTAGCATATTCTTTAGCTCTTTCAATCACAACTTTATCAAGTTTTAAAGTCAATTTAGTATCCATAACAAAAATATTTAATACGTACAAAATTACTATATATATCCGTATTGTGCAAAAATTTTTCGACACCTTACGAACAGTCAATCTTTTGAGGCAAATATCTCAAAAATATACCGCCCTGCATTACCTAAATTGATTCCCTGTGGTTTCCGGTTTCGGGCAAAATCCCAGCCTTCAGGGGATTGCCTTACCATTATCTCCTGATTCCCGGACGCTGGTATCCAGTTGACCGTTAGTCCATCAGGAATGATAAATTCAAAACAGAGATTTCTTTCTTTCCACCACCACCGGCTGGTGAGCGCCCCTGAGGGAAAATACTTCTCAACCGACAGCGAATCCAGATTCATTACAGGCCGCGGTTTCAGGATGACTGATTTTTTCCCGGGGTTTTCCGGATCAGGCTGAATTCCACCCAGCCATTTCAGATACCATTCTGAAACTGAACCGAACATCGGGTGGTTCTGTGAAAATGTATTGTCGCTCTCCTTCCATGTTTCCCAGATAGTTGTTGCTCCCTGATCAAGTTTATACATTTCTTTAACCAGATCAGTATCGCCGTAATGAATCCACAATGCATTTTGAAGGAATACAAACGCTGACTCCCAACTAAGTCCGCAATATTCGATACCGACAAACGGAGCGGTATCCACAAATCGATCCGGTTTCATCGCATCATACCATTCACCGAGATAAACATTGTTGCGCGTAACCGGTCCAGGCTTTGTAACCCACTGATCTGATGTACAAAATACTTTTTGCTTCCCGTTCTTCAGGGTAATAACCAGCCCTGCCATGGCGCAAGGTTTCCCCACTGGCAGGTCGTTTCTAATATCCCGCTGCTGTTATCCACATCTCAGCCTTTTTAATATCTCTCCTGATAGCAAATTCGGTCCTTAACAAGGGTGCAGGATGATCCAGGTAAAAGAGGCTATCAGAATCCGGAATTCTCGAATGATCTGTGATCCAGACAGCTCCTTTCATCAGGGTGTCCTGGTTGGTAGTTGAGTTTGGATGAGAAGAGGCAAATAATGGGTATTGATCCCCAAAACAAAAAACTCCAAAAAAACAAGAGTCAGCGCGAAACAGCTTTTCATCAGATTAATATATAACCCGATAAAAATAGAGATTTATTCAGGGGTTACAATCTGAAAACTCTCGACAGCGCGGGTTGCCTCTTCATTATCCGGTCCGGGATGCGGTTTTCCCCCTGCAATTTTATCAGGATCCTCATGACCCAGCTTCTTGATTTGCCACCATAAGAAAGAGCCGGTAATGATAGCGGAGGTAACGTCGGCAACCGGGCTGCATATCCAGACACCTTTGAGGCCATAAATCTCAGGCAGAATCAATAAAGCAGGAACGAGTATGATCAGCGATCTTAACAGAGAGAGGAATGCTGCCGTTTTAGCTTTACCGATATTTTGGAAGAAATTGGCAGCAATCACCTGGAATCCAACGAGTGGCAGGACTGCTAAAAAGATTCTGAGTCCTTTATCGGCAATGCCAAACAACACTGGGTCGTTGGAATTAAACAGTTTAACAATGAAATGCGGAAATAATTGAACAATTATCCATCCAAAAACCCCAATCGAGGTTGCTGCAAAAATCCCTTGCTTAACCGTTTGCTTCACGCGTTTAAAGTCACGTGCTCCGAAATTAAATCCAACGATTGGCTGACTGGCCATATTAATCGCCACCATTGACATTACAAGAAGTTGAGCCACCGAAGCAATAATTCCAAGTGCGCCAACAGCCAGGTCGCCTCCATGTTTTATCAGCTGATTCATGAACAGGGCATTGACGGCACTTGAACCCAGCTGCATAAAAAATGGCGCCAAACCAATCGAAATGATCAGGCAAATGATTTTCCAGTTAGGTTTGATATTTGGCCAACGCAGGTGTATGATCGCACGTTTACTTAGGAAATGAGCCAGAACCCATACATCGAGGGCAATCATGGCAATCATCGTAGCATAGGCAGCTCCTTTAACCCCCATATCAAAAACAAAGATGAAAATCGGGTCAAGAACAAGGTTAATCCCACCGCTGAGAAGCATAGAAAGCATAGCAATACGGGCATTCCCTTCGGCCCGGATTACGTTATTCAGCCCAAACCCAACGAGTTGAAAGACACTGCCGAATAAGATAATATTGAGGTATTCCTGTGCATATTTAATGGTTTCCGGGGTTGCACCAAACAATTTCAACATCGGAGTTTTAATTGCAAATCCAATACCGGTAACCAAAATACCAACTGCCACCATCATGAAAAAGCCGTTTCCAAGAACTTTCTCGGCCCTTCCGAAATCCTTCCGGCCCATATTGATTGATACCTGTACCCCGGAACCCATACCGATCAGCATCCCAAACGCCATAACGATCAGCATGATCGGAAAAACGACACTGAGTCCCGATAAAGCCATGGAACCCACACCCTGACCAATAAAAATGCGATCCACAATATTGTAGGTCGCATTCATAATCACCCCAACAAAGGCAGGAAGGAAGTACCGCCACATCAGGCGACTGATCTTCTCCTGACCTAACTCCAGACTCTTTTTCGCTAATCTATCTTCAGGCACCACTAGATTATTAACGGTGCAAAGATAAAAAAACCGCTGGCTGCTTCCGTCTGTTCTACTGCCTACTGCTTACTGCCTACTCCTGAAAAGGTGTCACCACCTCAATCAGTTCCGGCAAATCCATTCCGATTTTCTTCAGGTGTTCAATTGTAGGAACGCCATTGGAATTCCAGCCACGGCGCTTATATACAGCATCCAGGAGCTGTTCGTAACGGCCTTCGCGATAAGCCCGTAAGGCTTTTTGTTTTTCTTCAGATGTTTTGCCTTCCGGATCAAATCCAACCTGCTCTTTAAGCTGTTTATCGTACCTTTCTGCACGGCTTTCGTATTCCTCAATGGTAACAGGTCCGGCGGCACGAAACGGTTGGGCATCATATTTACGTGTTCCGTATCCGCGGCGGAGATTGAAGATCCGCTGAAAGTTATATACCCTTTCCGAATCCTCGATCAAACGGTTTTTATCGAACTCCCTGCCAGTAACGGCCTTATATATAGTAACGTAATTATCAACATGCTCCGGAACTTTAGCCGGTTCGTCAGTTTCGGCATTATTCGCCGGTTCAACATCGTTCCATGGCAACTTACAAAGTCCCACCAACCCGAACCAGGTGCGGAACATCGGAAAATAGTGAAGAGCTTCTGCTTTTTTCTCGAATGTAGGAATCTGGTTATTAACCATATCCATAAAGATCAGCCAGGCTTCATCATGCTGCGGACCTTTGTTGGTCATAGCAAAACCTCCCTGCTGCGCTAATGACTCTTTTGAAACATATTCGGAATATTCCAATCCTTTATTCTCCATGCCGATATCCTTCAGGAACCCGGGATCTCCACCGAACTCTTTTGCAAAAATCTCCTTCATCTTCCGGATACCCGTACCGGCGATCTTACCGAAACCTTCTCCGCGGGCCACCTGATGCAACAGCTCAATGGCAGCTTCGGTGTTCCCGAAGTTCAGTTCGAGGCCTCCGGTCCGTTCTTTGTTAAGTATCCCGGCTTCATAGCATTCCATAATAAAGGCCATATTGGTAGCCCAGCTGATGGTATCCATTCCGTAGGTATCGCAATAGAAATTAGCCTCAATGATATAGTCAGGATCGAAAATCCCGCAATTCGAGCCTAACCCTGCGGCATTTTCATATTCCGGCCCATCAACGAGAACATCCTGTCCCTTGTATGGGCCGGTTTTAACAATATAGTGATTCACTGCTTTTGAACAGCTCATATTGCAACCGATCCAGCATCCATCAGGAGTACCTTGCTGAAACCGTGCTTTCCAAACCTCCGAATCGATCAGCCAGGCATCCTTGTGTGAACCATACTTATAGTTCATTGTCGGGAGTAAATCGTAATCATTCATGATTTCCATGAGATGGGCGGTTCCCTTTGTTCTCATTTCGCACTGAGAATCATCCAGTTCCCGGATCTCGGCATTAAATCTTTTACCCCTTTCCATGATCGCAGGCAGGTCCACCACATTATTCAGATTTCCTTTTACACCCGGAATCTTGCAAACCAGCGCCTTCACCTTCTTATTGCGAAGCACTGCTCCTGTTCCTCCCCTTCCAGCCTGTTTCAACCGGATGCGACCTTTTTTCTTATCCCAGAAACTGAAATTCATCATCCCCAGCCAGGAATGTTCAGCTGCCATCCCTGTGGAAATAACGGCAACATTTTGCTTGCTCTCTTCACTGTCGGCATACATATCCGTCAGTATCTCGCTCAACAGATGACTATCCAGCGGTTCGGCAGGAGCCTCTTCGATCCTGACACTTCCGGTTGTACCGTCAATAATGATAATGATATCGCTTTTGGCTTTTCCCTGGAGTTCAATGGCATCAAAACCCGAAAACTTCACAAACGGCCCGAAATAACCACCCGCGTTACTATCGGTAGCCGAGTTACTGGCTGGTGATATGGTAACAACCAATGATTTTCCAGTTCCGGAATATTGGGTAATCCCGGCAATCGGACCTGATGAAATAACAATCTCATTTTCAGGATCATCCCACTTGGTATCCCATTTTGTGGCATCCCAAAGCAACTTAAGGCCGTATCCCTTCCCTCCGATGAATTTTTCCTTCATCATTGGCGGTACATCATTAATCTTAAACGTATTATCAGAAAGATTCAGATGCAATACTTTATCCGTATAGCCTTTTTCCAAAGGAGTCACATCGTATTTGAATTCGGCAAGTAATTTATGTTTACCGAGCATTTCTTTGATATTCATAAAAGGGTGCATTTTTGCTTTCGTTTGACAAAAATAGCACTAAATCCTTCCGTAAACACCTATCATTTGATGATTTATATCATTATGAATGATCATTCATATCGGTGCAAAAAGGTATCTTTGTAAGCTATGAACTGGTTATTGATTCAGGAAAAACTTAAGATCCGGAGTGCGGGAATAGCGGGTGCAGGCGGCCTCGGATCCAATTGCGCAGCGGCACTGGTGCGTGTAGGTATCGGCCGGCTGGTGATCTGTGATTTTGACCGGGTGGAGGAATCCAACCTGAACAGACAGTTTTATTTCCGCGACCAAATCGGTCAGTCAAAGGTTGAAGCGTTAAAAACCAATTTGCTAAGAATTAATCCTTTATTGATTCTCGAAATTCATCAGGTCATATTAAATTTTGAAAATATTCCTGAACTTTTTAACGGGGTGGATGTTCTTTTTGAAGCATTCGACCGGGCCGATCAGAAAGCGATGATTATTGAATCCGCACTGGCCACCTGGCCTGAAAGGCCATTGATCGTTGGATCAGGCATGGCCGGATTCGGTGATTCCAATTCGATCCGCATGCGGTCCAGCGGAAATCTTTACATCTGCGGTGATGAATCGGCAGAGATCGGACCCGAAATGCCCCCCCTGGCGCCCCGTGTGGGCATGGTAGCAAATATGATGGCTAATGTTGGGATCGACCTATTGTTAAACGGCTAATTATTTGAAAATGAAATCATTAATAAAATTATTTACAATCGCTTTCGTGTCGTCCTTCTTAATGTTTTCGTGCAATTCCGGCAAAAAGGCATTTCAGGAAGGAAACTATTCTGAAGCTGTTTTTAAAGCAGTTCAACGATTGCGGGAAAATCCGGACAGTAAAAAATCAGGCGAAACGCTCGACCAGGCTTATCCACTGGCGATCAGCACCTTCAAACAAGAAATCGATCAGCTTCTAAAGAGTCAGGATCCTTTTAAGTATTCCGGAGTGACCGACCGTTATGAGACCATGAACCGCATGGCTGACGAGATTCGCCATTGTCCGGCTGCCCTCAGGATCATCCGAAATCCCGAATCCTTTGCGGAACAGGTTGCTGCTGCCCGTCAGAAGGCGGCTCCGGAAGCATACGAGGCCGGAGTGAGTAAGTTGAAACAAGGCACCAGGCCTGCAGCCCGCGATGCTTATTACCAGTTTCTGAATGCTGACCGCTATGTTCCGGGTTATCTGGATGTAAAGCAGAAAATTGAACAGGCAAAATTTGATGCTACCCTGAAAGTTATCGTTGAGCAGGTTCCCGTGCCTGGCCGATATAAAATCAGTTCAGATTTCTTTTACGATCAGGTATACACACTTCTTGCCAAAACCAGCAAACGGGAATTCGTGGAGTTCTACGATCCGGCCGCAGCAAAGCAACTGCCTTATACCGACGAAATCCTGATGATGGAATTTGATGATTTTGTGGTGGGCTCAACTTATGACAAAGACACAGAAAAGGAGTTTACCAGCAAGGATTCGGTTAAAATAGGAACAGCAACCGTTAATGGTCAGAAAATTGATGTATTCGACAGGGTTAAGGCCAAATTTTTCACCCACCGCCGCGAGGTAGTTTCCACAGGTGTTCTCGTTGTGCAAATTGTTGATGCCCGCACCAATAAGCCAAAAGCCACCCAAAAATTCCCGGGCACATTTACCTGGTTCATTGAATGGGCCAGTTACAATGGTGATGGCCGGGCACTGAATCCCCAGCAACTCGAAATGTGCAAAAGAAAACCGGCAATGCCTCCGCCACCGCAGGATCTGTTCCTCGAATTTACTAAACCGATCTTTGAGCAAGTGAAAGGCTTTCTTCACAACTATTACAAAGACAATCAATAGTATATGAATATCCAACTTAATAACAGCCCCGACCAGCTTCCGGGAGAATCACTGACCATCAAAGATATCCTTCTGATAAAAAAATTCACCTTCCCCAATCTGGTGGTAAAAATCAATGGCCAGCTGATCAGGAAACCGCAATACGAGTCGGCCGAAGTTCATGAAGGCGATGTAGTTGAAATTATTCACCTGATCAGCGGAGGGTGAAGCTATACGCGAATATGGGTAATGTAAAAATTGGCAACGTTTCAGCAGGGTTCAAATCGATAGTTGTCGACCAAAATATGGGTGATCTGACCATCGGGATCGATCCGAAAGCTGGCTATAAACTGACAGCAGAAGTCAACATGGGATCGATAAAAGTACCTGAAGGATTGAAGCTTACCAAAGAAAAAGAGTCCGATTTACCGGGTATTACCCTGAGAAAGTATCCGGAACTTTTGGAGATGGTAATTCTACCATTACGATCGATTCTAATATGGTATCCGTCAGAATCCGGTAGCCAACTCCAAACCAACATATCACCAATCTAAAACCGAGTATATGATAAGCATTTCCACACCGCCAAAGCCAGTCAATGAAGAGGTTCGTACTTATTCACCTGGATCTCAGGACCGGGTTGAACTTATTGAGACCATACGCCTGATGAAGGAACAAAAGTCCGACATTCCTATGGTTATCGGCGGCAAGGAGGTACCAACCGGCCAGTTGGAAGAGATTCGTGCTCCCCATGATCATCAGACAGTATTGGCCAGGTATCACATGGGATCGGGCGAACATGTCAGGCTTGCCATTGATGCAGCTTTGCTTGCCCGTAAAAAATGGTCGGAAACAACCTGGGAGCAAAGGGCTTCGGTGTTCCTGAAAGCTGCCAGTCTGCTTTCCGGGCCCTTCCGCTACAAAATCAATGCTGCAACGATGCTTGGCCAGTCGAAAAATATCCATCAGGCCGAAATTGATGCTGCCTCCGAATCTATTGATTTCCTGAATTTCAATGTTCAGTTCATGGCCGATATCTATTCCATTCAGCCGGAGAATAACCGGTATACCTGGAACCGCCTTGAACAGAGGCCATTGGAAGGATTTATCTATGCGGTAAGTCCGTTTAACTTCACATCAATAGCTCTCAATCTTGCCGCAGCTCCGGCACTTATGGGAAATGCGGTGGTATGGAAGCCTGCCCAAGCGCAGATCTACTCAGCCAAGGTACTGATGGATGTATTCAGGGCAGCCGGGTTGCCTGACGGTGTTATTAATATGGTATTTGCTCCCGGAAAAGAGGCTGCCGACATTGCATTGGGCCATCCTGACCTGGCAGGTATCCATTTTACAGGATCAACCGAAGTATTCCAGTCTCTCTGGACCCAGGTCGGAAATTTCATCAAAAAATATAAAACCTTTCCGCGGCTTGTTGGCGAAACCGGAGGCAAGGATTATATACTCGCCCACCCGAGTGCCAGGCCGATTGAAGTGGCTACTGCCTTGTCCCGCGGTGCCTTTGAATACCAGGGCCAGAAATGTTCGGCAGCATCGCGTGCCTATATCCCGGAATCACTATGGCCGAAGGTCTTGTGCCACCTGCTGGATGATCTGCGCCAGTTTAAAATGGGCAGCCCCGAGGATTTTGGCAACTTTATCAACGCCGTTATCGATGAAAAAGCTTTCGACAAGCTAACCGGGTACATCGAAAATGCAAAGAAAGACCCATCGGTTGAGGTTGTGGCAGGAGGGAATTTCTCGAAGGAGACCGGGTATTTTATTGAACCCACCGTAATCCTTACGCGGGATCCGTATTATGTAACCATGCATACCGAACTGTTCGGGCCCGTATTAACAATTTATGTTTATCCGGATAATCAATTTAATGAAACCCTGGATCTGGTTGATAATACTTCGCCTTATGCTCTTACCGGAGCGATTTTCGCCATAGACCGGTATGCAATTGATCAGGCCAGCAAACGGCTGGTCAATACCGCTGGCAATTTCTACATCAACGACAAGCCGACCGGGGCAGTGGTGGGGCGCCAGCCTTTCGGAGGGTCCCGTGCATCCGGAACCAACGACAAGGCAGGAAGCATGCTGAACCTGCTGCGATGGGTTTCCCCCAGGACAATCAAAGAGTGTTTTCTGCCGCCGGTTGATCATACTTATCCATTTCTATCCGCAGGAGAGGTGTAGAGACGCATACATGCGTCTATTTCAATATCGTTCCGAGGGATGTAGAGACGCATACTTGCGTCTATGTCAATATCGTTCCGAGGGATGTAGAGACGCATACATGCGTCTATGTCAATATTATACCAAGGGATGTAGAGACGCATACATGCGTCTATTTCAATATCGTTCCGAGGGATGTAGAGACGCATACTTGCGTCTATTTCAATATTATACCAAGGGATGTAGAGACGCATACATGCGTCTATTTCAATATCAAGAATGCAGGCCATGCTGGGTAAGGGGGCGTAGACGCAAGTATGCGTCTCTACGACGGCCTTTCTGGTAAGGGGGCGTAGACGCAAGTATGCGTCTCTACAACGGCCTTTCTGGGAGGGAGGCGTAGACGCAAATATGCGTCTCTACGGGATTCATTGGCAAGACTCTCGTGAAAATAATATTTAAGGCTTTTCTCCATTTATACATTTTTCCTGCATCTATATCCATGAAATCAAAACAATAATCATGGATGACTCTATTCACAACAAATTCCGGCCACAATCAACCCGGCTTGCTTCCTGGGATTATGGCTCAAATGGTAAATATTTTTTGACGATTTGCACTGCCCAAAAGATTCAATATTTTGGTCTGATAAGAAATTCAAGCCTCGTTAGCACTGCCATAGGTGATTACGTAAAGACATGCTGGGAATCAATTCCAGAACATTACCCGTTTGTTGAGTTGGACACATTTATTCTGATGCCGGATCACCTGCACGGTATTCTTTGTTTTGGCAAGAAGACCCATACTGATTGGAATCCCAATCAATTTGGGCCTCAAATTCAGAACCTTGCAGCAGTCGTCAGGGGACTTAAAAGTGCGGTAACATCATTTGCAAAGGCCAATTCCATTGAATTTCACTGGCAACCACGTTATTTCGACCGAATCATTCGAAACGACAAGGAATTAGACCAAATTCGGGAATATATCCGTGATAACCCCGGCAAATGGAAAGATTTGGCTCCGTAGAGACGCATACTTGCGTCTATCTCACCCAATTACCGAACCATGTTCAGGTGATCCGGTGTGTCCAGAGTTTAATAGCATCAAAAAAAGCCGGACGTTTTACCTACCTGATTAATAGCCTTGCAACTGCAAATTAGTGATTGTTTAGGAATCTCAGTTGGTAGACTCCGGGTGCGGTATCCTGCAGGTCCAAAACGAAAGTTTGCTCGCCTGCCGAACTAAAAATTACAATTCTCGCTAAAACCCGCCGGATTCTCAGTCAGAATTACCGTCCTCACATTGGCTGCCAATGGGTATATTTGATAGGTCTATTTTCACATTGCCAAAATAAAGGCGGGAATATGAAAAAGGTTATAGGTTACAGGTTGCAGGTTGCAGGTTGTCCGAGGTTATGGGCGGCAGTTCTTATTGTATTCATTTTGTTTGGATTTAGCTTTCCGGGATCAGGGCTGGGGCGGAAGTATTCATTTAAAGTGGGCGAGGTTCTTGATTATGAAGTGATTGAAAAATGGAATGACAGTCGACCCGGTACTATCCCGGGTAATACGATCTGGAAATACCGGTTTACCGTGGAGAGTGCCGAAAAGGAAAAGTATTGCTTATCGATGAGACTGGTCAGTATGTACCTGGAAAAGATGGGTATTTCATTCAGCGAACAAACCATGGAAATATATCCGGAATTGCGGTCCAATTTGGGTCGGGCCCGGATCTTGAACAGTGAAGTAAATGCCGAGATGAATCATCCAATCACTTTTACCCTGGATTCCCGGGGAACAATTATTGATCTTCAGGGAGATGAGAAGATAAGGGAGGTGATTTTACAAGCTGCAGAAGAAATGCCGGAAATAAAGGAGATTATCAATTACCATACGATTGCGGTCCGATACGGGATTCAAAAATACAAGTATCTGATCCATGAGTTTTTTCCCGCCATTCCCGAATCATTTATCGATACCGTATGCCTTGAATCGGGTAAAAACAGTGTTTCACGAATCAATACATGGCATCCCAGGTCAATTTTCCCGGGCATGTTCGATACGATTCTGCTCAAAAGGGCTTATACTTTCCGAAATGGAGACCTTGCCTCCGGTTGTATTCCTGCAAACGACACCATTAATGATATGGTCATCTATTGGCCAAAATCATCCGGTTATCCACATCAGATCAGGTATAAAGGTTATTCACCCGAAAATATCGTCAATGGGTTGACCGAGATCCCGATTGATCCTGAAATGATAGGACAGGTTGAAATTATCAATACCGACCGCACAAATACTAAAACAAGCAAGGTTAAAATCACCGGTTCAATTTCACATCTGGTGAACAAGAAAATGACAGCCTCTTTGCCAGGAAGCGGGATCTCTAGGGAGGTTGTTCCTATCAAACCTGATCAGAATGGTACATTTTCCCTGAATTTTGATCTGGACATCAGCGCCGACCTTGTGGGCTTGGAGGTTTCACCCGGCGATACAAATTTAATCCGGCTTTTTGTAAAGCAGGGAGATTCATTGAGCTTATCGGTTGATCTGAATGATCTTAAAACCCTTGAGTTCAGAGGAACCACATCCAGAGTACAAAAAACACTGAATCAGTTATCAAGAACAAATGTTTGGGCGAATCCTCTTCAATCCATTCAGAATGTCCGCAGCAACATGGATTACCTTGCTCAGCAAAACCTGAATCTCGACGAGGCTTTCCTGCAATTCATGGAAATGGAATACCGGTATACTTTGTATGCCCGTCAGATCGAAAAGGTTTGGAAACCCTACTCAGTCCAGTCGCACGTTCCATTGGACAGCATCCGAAAATTCAGAAAATACCTGGGAAATCCGGATGGTTATAAATCAAATGCTTATAAAGGATTTATTCAATTAATGGTGCGTGCATACTTTGAGGCAACCATGTCTGACCAAACCGATTATTTTGATTTCGCACCGGCTATATTGACCGGTTGGGATTTGTACTGGTATAGGGCCATGTGGGCTGAAATTTACATCTCCAATTCTCCAGATGGCACTTATGACCGTCAATACATGCAATTTTCGGACCTATATCCGGGAACTGAATTCCAGAGGATCCTTTACGAGAAATATAAATTGACCGAAAAAGGCCGGACCGGGAATATATTGCCAAAATTTAAGTTAACCGACATTACCGGCAAAACCTATTCATTCCGGGATTTCAGGGGCAAATACTGGTGCATGATTATTACGGGAGATGACGACGAGAAAACAAAGCTTAACATTTGGCTGGCCGAAAAATATAACCGAGAACATAACGATAATGTCACATTCTATATTTGGACAAAGAATGATGCGACCCGGGAATTGATCAGACCTAAAATCAGCAGTAAAAAAATAATCCTGCTGGCCGGAAGCGATATGAATCAGGCACTGGCAAAGTTCATTACCGGACTACCCGAAGATATTATGGTGATTGATCCTTTCAACCGCATTGCCACTTATGGTATAAGCAGCCTCCCTAACCTGTTGACCTGGCCGAAATCCAAGAATCCTAATGGAAAAACCATCAACCTCACCGTTTTCTGGTATTCTCTTGCCGGGGCATTCACCTTGTCGGTAATCATAATCCTTACCATCCGTATCCGGTCAAAACGCAGGGAAGCCCGTCTGAATCTCAAACGCAGGATTGCCCAGCTCGAAGTGGATGCCGTCCGTTCGCGCATGAATCCGCATTTTCTGTTCAACGCCCTGGGTTCGATTCAGAACCTGGTGAACCGGGGAAAGAATCAGGAGGCGAGCCTCTACCTGGCCCGGTTTGGCGATCTGGTGCGGACGATCCTCACGCAGTCGTCGAAGCCGGTGATCGGACTAAATGAGGAGATCGACATGATCCGAAATTACCTCCAGCTGGAGCAGCTTGGGTTTCCGTTTGCTTTTGACATTCAGGTGGATCCGGCGCTGGACCCGGCCACCATCGAGGTCCCTCCGCTGCTGATCCAGCCCCATGTGGAGAATGCCGTTATCCATGGGATCTCCTCGCTTGGCGCAGCCGGTAAAATCGGGGTAAATTTCCGTTTGGAGGATCAGCATCTGATCTGCGAGGTTACGGATAATGGACCGGGCTATCACCCCGGTTCCCGGCCGGAAAAGGAGGGCCTCGGACAGGGATGGAAGCTGACCCGGCAGCGGATCCAGCTCATGAAAGAGCAGTATGGAGAGGAGGTTTCAGTGGAAGTCACCAGCAGGAATCCTGATGATAAGAAATCTTCGGATTCTTCCGGAACAACGGTTACCTTTAGATTGCCAATGCAAAAATCAACCCTATGAAAGTCCGGGCCCTGGTGGTGGAAGACAAACCTGCCAACCGTGAAAACCTGATCGGATTGCTGCAAATGTATTGTCCGCAGGTGCTCATCATCGGAGAGGCGGCCACCAACGACGAAGCCCTGGATAAAATCAACGCGCTCAATCCCGATCTGGTTTTTCTTGATGTGCGTATGCCCGGCGGCGACATATTCACCATGCTCGAGAAGGTTAAAGAGATCCGGTTCGGGATCATCTTTGTAACGGCATACGATGAATACGCTTTCCGGGCCTTCCAGTTCAATGCGCTCGATTACCTGCTCAAACCGATCGACCTGCATAAGCTGATTGAAAGCGTGAACCGGGCGATTGAATCGATCAGCTTAAAGGAAGAAAACGCCCGGCTCCGGAACCTGGTCGATAACCGGAAACGGACCGATCAGGATAAGCGGATTGCCCTGCCACAGGAGGACAAAATCGACTTTATTCCGGTGCGGCAGATCGTCCGGTGCCAGTCGGAGTCCAATTATACCAGGTTCTTTCTGGATTCCGGCACGGTAATCATGGTTACCCGGACCCTGAAAGAGTTCGAACTGGCGCTGGAGTCGTGCGGATTCATCCGGACCCACCAATCGCATCTGGTGAATTCCATTCATGTCAAGACGCTTGTGAAGCGTGACGGGGGATATCTGAAGATGAGCGACGGTTCGTCCGTTCCGGTTTCGAGAGCCAGAAGGGAGGATTTGGACAAAAGGATACTGTAAAAATAAATAACGACCCCGCATGCCAACAAATACTCCATGAAGGTCTTAAATCGTCAAGTTAATGTATCTGCGGACCTTCAAGAAGTAGGTCGACTGAGGTACCATTGTTGCAACCTGCAACCTGCAACTAATACCTGTTAAAAATGCTGCCGGACTAATTTTGAGGTATATTTACACCTGAAAATGAACAGAAAATTCTGGCATAAGGTGTTTTCACTGTTGGTTAACAAGTACTTTCTTAGTCTTGTCGTGTTTTCGATTTGGATAATCTTCTTTGATCAGCATAATCTGGTCGACCGCTACAAATCAAAGCAACACCTTAATCAGCTAAAAAAAGACACGGTTTTTTATCAGGAAAAAATCCGCAACGATCGTGAAATGATGAAGCTTCTAAAGACAAACCCACAAAACCTCGAGCGGTTTGCCCGGGAACAATACCTGATGAAAGCACCTGATGAAGAGGTATTCGTAATTTTAAAAAAAAGCCAACTAAATAATTCTCCGGTTTCCCAGTCCTTTTTCAAAATCCCGGAAATGAACCAGTAATTCTTCAGCTGATTCAGCCTTGCTAATTCCCAGCATTAAGGCCAGGCGTGAGGCCTCCTGCATTACCGGCGCTTTAACATAAAATTTCTTATGCATTTCGTTCAGATACTGCAAAACCATGAAACCATTGAACCATGCGAAAAATTTATCCCTGAATGTTTGCTCGCTGGCTGAATCGCGATGCATTTCCTGAATACGCCGGGACGCGTTCTGGCTTCTCATGAATTCAGCTAAACAGATGGATATTGTCTCCCATTCGACTTCCAGTTGTCGGTTATCGGTTATCTGTTGCCAGTAATAGCCAACTTTGCCAAATAACTTCTGCAGCGGTTCGAAACTATCGAGATTATATACTTCCAGTGTGGTTTCGTTTTGTAATTGACGGTGAATGGAGGCTCCGGTTCCGAAACTTACACGATCGGATTCCCTGACCGATGGACAAACCGCGGTTTCATTGATTTCCCAGAAATTTTTCAGCTGGATGCATTTGTGAAGAAAATAAAAATCCTCCCCTGCTTTATCGCACCCCATCCCGTTTACCCTGATATAGGTCTTGCTCCTCAGCGAGAAACTGGAACCCACGGTATGGATGCTATGCGGATGGCCGGTTTCTTCGATTGCCAATCGCATATATCTCAGATACAGTTCATAGTGAGCAATGGAATGGTAGATTCGTGGATCAAATCCACCGCTTAGTGGATGTTCAAAATAGATATTAGCGGTACGGACCCGGGGATTTCTCAAATAAAACCCTGCAATGCTTTTCAGATACCCTATATGACAGGAAGAGTCAGCATCAAATGACAAGATTACTCCATCCGGACGGCCGATCGAGTTAAAACGGCGCACTGCCTGGTCCATGACTATTTTCCTGGCCAACCCCACTCCGGCGTGGCGGGCAGGCACATCAGGGTTCCACAGACAAAGAATCCGGACGTCACTCCTCGCTAAACCCTTACTTAATTGTTGCGCAACAGCCAGTGACTGCAAGCTGATTTCGACAACATCAGAACCGGAATTTTCAGGATAATTAATATTGATCAGTATCTCCCACTTCACACCAGGGGGATCACAGGCAAGCAATGAAAGAAGGCTGCCGGCGAGGTCAGGTTCCTTAAAAGCCGGTATGGTAACAATTAAAAAAAGGTCCGGATCCGGTTCGGGCAATCCCTCCACCGATCCGGATCCGTATCTTTCCAGGTAAAGATCAGCAAAGCCAATCTTACTTCGCGATTGTTTTCCGATAGGATTCATTCAGGCGATCGAGCACCTGTTTGGTAATGTTCATATAATCATCTGCATAAAGCAATCCGCCCCCGAATGTATTGCTCAGAACCAGATTATAACCCAGTTTACGATTTATTTCGTTCACTGCGCTGATAACCGAATCATGAAGCTGGATGGTAACTGTTTGTTCATCCTGGGCCAGCTTGTTCTGCATATCATTCTGCAAATTAACTAAAACCTGCTGCTGCTCGGTAAGTTGCTTCTGCCGGGCTTCAGCGTCCCATGAGGTAATCAGTTTTTTCTCTACTTTATACTGAAAATCTATTACTTCCTTCTGAAAAGATTCCCCCTTGCCGCTCAGTTCTTTCTCCAGGCTGGATTTCTTGGCAAGCAGTCTATCTGTCAATATTTTGTAATACTCATAATTGGCCAGAACTGAATCCACAAATACATAGGCAACCTTTATCTCAGTCATGTTCCCCACGAGCGTACCTGGCTGGGCCGGCTGATTTTCAACCACTTCCTTGTTTTCACCCGAAAAATGCAATACAAACAGCACAATCACTGCTATGGCCAGGACTCCGCTGATTATCCGGTTTGAATTCTCTTTAATCATCTATCAATCTGATTTTTAATAAATTTTAGAATCACAAAAATACATTTTTTAATCATGCAAATTGTGCCTCATATCATACTTGCGACTGATAAACATCATTGATGTTATGATATACCCCGGTTATTTTTGGGGCCAATAATTATTACCTGAATCCCATCATGTTAAAAATAACGGAACATCCTATCCTGGATATCGAAAAACGCCAAACCAGTGAATTCTTGTTTGAAGGGCAACCTGTAACCGGAGATAAAGGATTGACCATAGCGGCAGCCTTGCACCAGGCTGGCTATCCTGTTCACAGTCATAGTCTTAGTGGAAGAAACCGCAGTCTTGAATGCGGAATTGGCAAGTGCGGTGCCTGTGAAATGCTGGTGGATGGTAAAGTCAAGCGCATCTGTATTACACGGATAGATGGAGTCAAAGAGGTAAGTGAAGTCCCGCGGGATTATCGTCCAAACCCGACACCGGTGGATAAAACTACCGCAACCAAAGTTTACCGTACCACTATAACGATTATCGGAGCCGGACCAGCCGGTTTAGCAACCCGCAAGATCCTGAACCAGCACGGTATCGATAATCTGGTCATCGACAATAACGACCGGATCGGCGGTCAGTTTCTGATGCAAACACACCAGTTCTTCTTTTTTGAAAAGGAAAAAAAGTTTGGCGGTATGCGCGGTTTCGATATTGCAAAAACACTGGCGGGCGAAAATCTTGACGGAATCTTTCTGGATTCGACAGTTTGGGATATCCTCGAAGGAAAAAGGCTGGCCATCAAGAATATAAGTACACAGGAGATCTATTACGTCGATTCCGAATACCTGGTTATTGCTACCGGAGCGGTTCCCTTCATGCCTGCTTTTGAAAACGATGATGTTCCCGGCGTTTATACCGCCGCGGTGGTTCAGAAGATGATGAACACCGAATTCACCCTGCTGGGCAAAAACATTCTCACGGTAGGTGCCGGCAATATTGGCTACCTCACCTCCTACCAGCTGATGCAGGCCGGAGCAACCGTCAAGGCTATCGTAGAAGCCATGCCCCGCGAGGGAGGTTTCCCTGTTCAGGCCAACCGGGTCAGGAGACTGGGTATTCCGGTCATCCTGAATCATTTGCTCATCAAGGCTATCCCAAATGAAGATCGTACCGGTATCATCGGAGCTGTTATTGCTGAATCAGAAAATTTCCAGCCCATCCCCGGAACCGAAAAGATCATCGAAGGTATCGACGCTATCAACATCTGTACCGGATTGGTCTCTGATGATCAGTTGCTCATCAAAGGCAAGGAAGTCTTTGGCCGGAATGTCTATGGTGCCGGCGATGCCATCCGTATCGGTGAAGGTACCAGCGCTGTTCTCAGGGGAAAACAGGTAGCCTATGAACTTCTTGAGGAGATGGGTGAACGGTTTAATTATGATGAGTTTTTGAGTATTTCGAAAGAATACATTGATAGCCAGCAACATCCTATAAGGGTCATCGGGCAGCCCGATCTGCCGGATTCAGTGAGAATGAACCAGAAAGGATTTGTCCAGATCGACTGTTTATATGGTTTTGCCTGCAATCCTTGTGAATTTGCCTGCCCGCATGGTGCCATTACTAAAACCTCAACCAGCACGGTACCGGAAATCGATTTCGATAAATGTATCGGATGCATGGATTGTGTTTATCAATGCCCGGGCCTCGCCATATTCGGATATAATCTGAAGAAAGACTGGCTTTTCCTGCCTATTGAATATGTTGCAGAAGCCGGTTCAGAGTTATTCCTGGTTGATAATAACGGGAAAAAGCTGGGTACTGGTATGATCGATAAAATCCTAAAAAAACCAAACAAAACCGATATAGCACGGGTCCGCTCACTGGATATTCATGGTGAAGAACTGGTTAATGTCAGAGGATTTATTGTGAAGGAAAAATTTCCTGATCCTATATTGATCCGGCCGGTTCAGATCAAAACCGAAAACCCGACTTACATCTGTCATTGTGATGATGTAACATACGATGAGATTCTGAATACCATTGGCGACCGCAAGTTTATCTCGGTTGATGAAATCAAGCATACCACCCGTTTGGGGATGGGAGCCTGTCGAGGAAAACGCTGCATCAAGCGGCTCAAAACAGCCCTGCATAGCAGTGGCATTCAGATAGTTGGGGATGCTACTCCAAGAGGACCTCTATCCAACCAGATCGAAATGGGTGAGTTATACCCGAAAGATGTACCCGATCAGATCAGGATTGTTGATCATGGCCGTCAGCCCCGTATCCTGAAAGTGGCTTCGCTGGTTGCCGGCGGCGGTATTGCCGGGTCAGCCGTCTTCCGTTACCTCGCCGAAGCCGGTCAGAAGCCGGTTTTGATCAATTTTGGCCGCGGAGCATCCTGGAGGAATATTGCCGGTGGACGGCCAAATTTCAGTGTTCCCGAACTTTCCGACATCGCCCGGCATAACCTTGAGATATTCAAAGAATTACAGCAGATAAAGAATATCGATTTTCGTCAGATCGACTATGTAACCTTTGCCCATGATGACCAGATGTTCAAAGCACTGGAAGTATCGATGGCCTGGTCGGATGCCGAAATGATTGAACCAAAAGATTACCGGTCAAGGATTTCTCCTTTTATCAACCAAAACCTGTACAAAGACTATCAGGCTGCATTAATTACCCATGATTGCTGGCAGGCCACTCCGGGCAGGGTTATCGACCTGATCAGGAGGTTAGGTATCAATAATGGCGGCACCGTTCTCGAAGACTGCAAACTGATTGATGTTTACAAAAGCGGCAACGAATATGTGATGCTGGTTCAGAATCATGATAAAGAATATATAGAGATCCACACCCCTGTTTTCGTAAATGCCATGGGTCCGGAGGGTCATAAAATCGCTCGCAAGATGGGCATCGAAATAGGTTTGTATCCTGTTAAACATCAGGCATTTATAACCAGAAGATTACCGATGCTCGGGGTCAATGGCGCTCCGCTGCCGATGGTTATCGACCGTCGTCGCTACAAAGGCTTTACGGCAGTTTATGGCCAGCAGCTGGGAGAAACCGGCCAGGTAATTGGCTGTGCCTCACCGGCTATGGATGCACAAGAAGCAGAGAAAAACCTAAAGATCAATTCTCAGGACTTCCTGGAAATCGCCTCCGAGGTTTTTGTTAACTGGATTCCTGAATTGTCATCTGTTGGTTTCCAGGCAGTTTGGGCAGGATATTATGTTGAGCCGCGGATGATTCTGGATCCTGATTTAGGGCTTTTCCTCGGATTGCGCGGTCAGGGATTTATGCTCGGCCAGTACCTGGCAAAGATGTACGTTGACCGGCTCATGGGCCGGCCTGTTCCCGACTATTTCAGTCAACTGTCGATGAAGGGCGATGGTCTTCTTGAAAAAGCTTTTAAATAGGCGATAAACATTTTCAGGATAGGGTTGATCAGCCATTAAATAAAAAAAAGGCGGTTGGGAGCCGCCTTTTTTACCAACAACACCTTTCATGTCCCCACAATCAAGAACCACCTTACAGATAAGAAGAAGTTGAGAAGAAAGAAGTTTTATTGCAACTAAGCCTAAAATCCCTTTATCTAATCTCTTGTTTTTTCTCGTTGAACTTTCCCCTATCTAACCTTTTGCGATATAAAGATACATCACAGATATTAAAACTGCAAATCTTTTTAACCAAATAGGCCGGAGAATTATAAACATTCGTACCCGATTTTTTCAAATTAATGATTTTCTGATACTTATAAAAAAATATTCTACAGCAGTTTATGGAAAAATCAGAATATCCTGCAAAAATCTTTTCGGCACATGATGAACCTGACTCTGATCACGCCAGTAGCGGATATCCCCGTCCTTTACCGGTTCAATGACAACTTTTTCCACCGGTTTCCCGATAGCCAGAACCAGAAGGATTTCAAGGTAGTCAGGAATGGAAAAAAGAGTTCTTAATTCGTCTCGATTTATAGAACCAATCATGCAACCACCCAGGTCTTTTTCCACAGCGCCCATGAGTATCGTTTGGGCACATATTCCAAGATCGATTTCAAACTTCGAGCCAACCCGGGTATCGCCAAGAATAATTATATATGCTGTTGGCCGCTCTTCGGCAATCGGTCCGGCCCAATCTTTCAGGTAACCGGCCCAGGCCAGACAGGGAAATAATTTTTCGCATTGATCAGGCTTATTAACGACCATAAACTTGAGTGCCTGTTGGTTGCGGCTCGAAGGACAGATTCTTGCAAGTTCAACCAGGTGTTCCATCATTTCCACCGATACGGCAGTTTTGCCGTCAAACCTGCGATAACTGCGGTTTTTTAGAACTATATCAATTAACATATCTGGTTTAGGATTTATATATTTGTCATCAAACAAAATTTCTACCAAAATGAACCCTGAAGAATTGCTGGCAAAGATCGCAAAATGCGTTGAAAGAGGTAAAGTTAATAAAACATCCCCGTATCCCCCCGACATGAAAGAACAGGACGGTGCCGATGAGCTGAGCGCTCAGGCATTATTAGAAGGAATACCTGCTGATCAGGTTCTTAGTAACGGCCTCGTTCCGGGAATGCAAATTGTAGGTGTTAAATTCCGCGAGAATAAGGTTTTTGTACCGGAAGTGCTGATGGCTGCAAAAGCTATGAGTGCCGGTATGAAACACCTGAAGCCCTACTTCCAGTCGGGTGCTGTTAAGCGTAAAGGGGTTTTTATTATTGGTACCGTAAGGGGCGACCTTCATGATATCGGAAAAAACCTGCTGGGAATGATCGTTGAAGGGGCAGGATGGCAGGTGGTAGACCTGGGAATTGATGTCCCGGCAGCCAAATTCATCGCTGCAGTAGATGAAAACCCTGGCGCATTTGTTGGACTCAGCTGTCTGCTCACCACTACCATGCTGAATATGGAGAAAATCGTTCACGAAATTCGAGCCAGCCGTCCCGATACCAAAATTTTGATTGGCGGCGCACCCGTAACAGATGATTTCCGCAAAAGAGTTGGTGCCGACTGGTATTCACCGGATCCACAGGGTGCCGTTGAGTATTTGAATAAAATCGGGTAAACATGCCTCTCACTCCCCGTGAAAATCTGATCCGTGCAGCCCGCCGGCAGGGATTTGAATGGATTCCTATTGATATATTACTGTGTGACTCACAGGTTGATGCCTTTAAAAAGACCTTTGGGGATATCGATTACTTTGATTGGTTCGGCGTTGATTTCCGCTGGGTTACTTTGACTGAACATCCCGGTTATACCGATGGCCGTCAACTGTTTCGCAGGGAGATCCTCCCGGCCGATACGGAAATCGATGTTCTCGGTATCGGGCACTCCCAAGGATCAGAAGCGGCTTACCATATGACCCGGATGCACCATCCGCTGCAAGGATGTGAATCCATCGAGGAAATTTTGAATTATCCTTTGCCGGTTTTCAACCGGGCAGAAAATCAGCCGCTATTTGACCGGGTGAACTCCCTTCATGAACAAGGATTGGCAGCTATGTGCCAGATGCAGATGACCATCTGGGAAGCTGCCTGGTATATCCGGTCGATGCCTGACCTGCTGATGGATATGATGCTCGGCGATGAAAAAGCAACCGTTCTTCTGGATCGTATTACTGAATATGCCATCCGACGCGTTAAACTCTATACCAAAACTGGCGTGGATATCCTCTCGCTAGGCGATGACGTTGGTATGCAGAGCGGCCCCCTGATGAGTGTCGATCTCTGGGAATACTGGATCAAACCACGCTTTAAAAGCGTTATTGATGCCGCTCGCAGAATAAATCCCGATGTTCTGGTTTTCTACCATTCCTGCGGCGATGCAACTGCATTTATCGGGGGACTGATCGATTGCGGGGTCGATATCCTGAATCCGATCCAGCCTGAATGTATGGATTTTAACCAGATACACGAAACATACGGCAACCGGCTTTCATTCTGGGGAACACTCGGAACACAGCAATTGCTTCCTTTTGGAACTCCGGAGCAGGTGAGGGAAATTTCCCTCGACCGCATCCGCACCGTTGGTTCCAAAGGTGGGCTTATCCTCGGTCCAACACACCTGGTAGAACCGGAAGTACCATTTGAAAACCTGGTGGCAATGAAAAATGCCGCCCGCGAACTATATCCAAAAAAGAAAAAATGACAACAAAACTGAGTGAACGGCTTAAAAAAGGTGAAATAATCATTTCAGATGGTGCACTCGGCACCATGCTTCAGGCCGCCGGATTGGAACCCGGAGTTTGTCCGGAAACCTGGAATATTGACTTTCCCGAGCGGATTGAAGCTATTGCCCGGGCTTACGCTGAGGCCGGTTCAGAAGCAGTGGAAACCAACACCTTTGGAGCCAACCGGTTCAAGTTGAGCCATTATGGCCTTCAGGACAAGGTGGTTGAATTTAACCGGAAGGCGGTTGAGATCACCCGCCGGGCTATAGGTCCCGACCGGATCGTTCTCGGATCGGTGGGCCCAACCGGTATCCTCCTGATGATGGGTGAAGTATCCGAAGATGAAATGTTTGAAGCCTTCCGGGAACAGGTGGTAGCCCTGGCCGAAGCCGGTGCTGATGCGATCTGCATCGAAACCATGACTGCCCTGGATGAGGCAACTTTGGCCATAATAGCTGCGAAAGAGCATACCAATCTGGAAGTGATCTGCACCATGACCTTTGACAAAACGATACAGGGAGATTTCCGTACCATGATGGGAGTATCACCTGAAGAGATGACCCTTGCATTCAAAGCAGCCGGTGCAGATATAATAGGCACAAATTGTGGCAACGGCATGGAAAATATGATCCCGATTGTGGAAGAGATACGCCGGACTGATCCGGAAATTCCCATCCTGGTTCATGCCAACGCCGGCAAGCCTCATTACCACGATGGCAAGAATATCTTTGATGAAACCCCTGAAATCACTGCCTCATACGTTCCCAACCTGATTAAGGCCGGCGCTACGTGCATCGGTGGCTGCTGTGGAACCACGCCGGAGCATATACGGCGGATCGTGAGGAACGTGAGGACGTGAGGACGTGAGGGCGTGAGGGCGACAAGGACGTGAGGACGTTAAGTGCGTAAAGAAGGTTAAGAACGCGAAGAAAGAAAAGATTGTTAATTAAAAAACAAGCGTGCAGGGGTTGAACAGTAGGTAGAATAGCAATTTTGTAATAACTTTGTAATTACAAAATAAAACCAAAATGGAAATCCCGATTATCCGCATCGGAAATTCTAAAGGTATTCGGTTGAGTAAAACGGTCCTTGAACAGTATCAAATCACCGATAAGGTAGAATTGGTGCTGGAAGAGGATTGTATTGTGCTTAAGCCTTTGACCAAACCAAGAACCGGTTGGGACGAGGCATACAGCCGCATGAATGAGAATGGCGATGATCAGTTGCTAATCCCGGATGTTTTTCCTGATGAAGAGCCGGAAGAATGGAAATAGTTCAATACCAAATCGCCCTGGTCAACCTGGATTCAACGGTCGGCAGTGAAATTCAAAAAACCAGGCCTTGTGTGATCATTTCCCCGGATGAGATGAACCGCCACCTTCAGACCGTCGTGGTTGCGCCTTTGACCACTACGTCAAAACCCTATCCAACAAGAATCAGGATCAGTCATGAAAACACAACGGGGTGGATCGCTGTAGATCAGATCCGTACCATAGACAAAAGCCGGATCATCCGGATTGAGGGCATGCTTTCTTCATCAGAAATTAAAACCCTCAAATCCATCATCCGGCAAACCTTTGTCGACTAACCTCTAACCTCCTAACCTCTTAACCTTCTCTCCGCTTCTGCCCAGTTTACAACGTGCCAGAATGCCTCGATATAATCCGGCCTCCGGTTCTGGTAGTTAAGGTAATAAGCATGTTCCCAAACATCCAGGGCAAGGATCGGGGTACCTTTGACATCGGCGATATCCATCAGCGGATTATCCTGATTCGGGGTTGAGGTGACCACTAATTTGCCGTTAGATTTCACCAGCCAGGCCCAGCCTGAACCAAACCGCGTAGCTGCGGCAGTGGAGAATTTCTCCTTGAAAGCTTCAAACGATCCAAAATCGGTTTCAATGACTTTCAGCAGTTCCCCGGCAGGCTTTCCGCCGCCATTCGGCGACATGACCGTCCAGAAAAGGTTGTGGTTGTAAAATCCGCCGCCATTGTTCCGTATCCCTACCGGGTATTTCGATACATGAGCAAGGATCTCCTCAATACTCAAATTTTCGGCATCAGTACCTGCAACCAGGTTATTCAGGTTGTTGGTATAGGCAGCATGATGTTTGGAGTGATGAATCTCCATCGTGCGTGCATCAACGTAAGGCTCCAACGTATCGTAAGCGTACGGTAATTCAGGCAATTTAAATGACATAATATAATCTCCTTAAAATTTATTACTTAGACTCATCCTCAATAACAAACTTGTTGAAGGTTTTGTTTAGGCCTCCGTACAGCGTGTAGGGGTCCCCGCCTTCACGGGGATGACAGGAGCGAAGTAGATTAAAATACAAGAGCCTGATACAGAGCACTTACCCCCTCCTTCATAAGGAGGGGGCAGGGGGAGGTACTTCACGTTCCTTCCCCCTCGCCTTCGCCGACTCATAATACCGGCTCAGAAAATCATACAGTACCAGCTCCTGCAGCCGGTGCCGGGTGCGAAAGGCGCGGTTCAGGCTCATGTGGATCAGATCCGGGAGAAGATAGGATTCAAATAATTTTGAGCGGTCGCTGAATGTTTCCTGTAGCTGTTGAATAATCCTTCTTGCATCAGCTGAACGTTTTGCTATAAAAACATCAGGTCCAGCCGTGCCGGTTTCTATCACCGGATTTAACTCTGCTGAAATTTTCCGGTACTTATCATCCAATTGGCCTTTCATGGTCTTATTTAAACCGAACAAGGAAGCTGCCGATTCTTTTAACCGATTGACTACGTTTATCTTATCATCAATATTTGCCCCGAAGTCATCAAGAAAAACATCAACGGATCGCAACGCACTTTTCCATATTTCGGGGTCGTCCTCTCCGGCCCGGCGACTGATCTCATCAAGCCAATAAAGCGAATCAATCTCAAACCAGCTTTCAACCATGGACATGCTCTCAACGCCATAACGATCATATTCAGGCTCATAGGTGCCGGCTTCTATCTTCCAGATTAAGTCTTCATCCAGCAGTTCGGTGCAGGAGCGCTGAATCTGATTCAACAGGATTCCGGAATGAACCGGATCAGATAATAGAAACCTCAGCCGTAAATGGTACTCCGGATCAAGATAGTGGACAAAATGAAACAGTGTTACCAGAGCTGATTTTTTCCAGTCTGATAATAGTTCCTGGAACGGACCGGTCATCCACTCCTCTAAAGCCTGCGGCCCACCATAAATTTTGATATATAGCCAGTCGCTTCCGGGAGGGAATTTCAGTGCGGGTTTTTTCATGATTTCCGGAAGCAAAATACAAACTGGTTGGCATGTGATCCATCCGGACTTTTTACGGGTGTTCCCGGGGAAAGATAAAAAGGCCGTATCCTCACAAAGGAGTAATTCCGGATAGTATCCCAAAGAGCCATCAAAAGATTAGAATTGGTCCAGTTGAAATAAAGCTCCTGATCGGATGACATCCACAACATTTCATCGGGCATTTGCCGCTCATTTTTCCATGCGATCAATTCTGATAAATCGAGCTCATTTCTTTCAATATGAATCCATTTGGCAATATCGTCACAGCGAATCAACCAAACCGGAGGCGAAAGGATCAGGTTTTTAAAACGGATTCCCGGTATAAAAGGAGCTTGCCTGATAACCTCACCCCAATCGGGTTTGTATGCCAGATCGGGATCCTGCAACTGAATGCGATGCAGGAACTTATAAACAGCCAGGTTACCCAGCTGGTGATTATACGCGTTAGTCGAATACGGATGAATCTTCTTGCCGGAAGTCGCCGAATAGAGAACAATTCGCTGGTTTTCCATGGCAACCAGCAGATCGGTTACCGGGATCTGCTGATCCTTGATTTTGGCAGAGCGGGCGAGGTAAGGGATCTCAAAATCCAGAAAAGCCGGCCGCTGCAATACATTACCGGTCCGATCCTCAGGCAGGTGAACCACCTCTGCAAACACCATATCCGGATAGACAGTTTTCTCCTCTTCTATTAACTGATTAATCCACTCGTGGGTAGAATCGGGATCAGCAAATCCAAAACGACCGAGCAGGTAAGCAGGATTGCCCGATGATCCATGCAGCAGGTGAATATTCAGTTCACCTGGTGATTCTGGTTCAAACAATTCTACCATGGCTGTCATTTGGGTTGGCCAGTTTCCATTGTGGATTCCAATCGACTGCAAATCTGATGATTCCAGATTGACATATTGTTGCCCAATCCGGATAACTTCATAAAATCTCCCTACCAGCCAACCATTTCCCTGATTACCTTCGGCGGAACCGGGACTAAAGGCTGGTCCCCAGCGGAGGTCGTCGATCCATGGTACCGGATCGGTCCAATAGCCCTCAACTGACCCTTCCAGACCAATACCGGTTTCGGGGTCCAGGGCCTTAACCAGCAATATCTTACGGTCGCCATACCGCTTGATGAAAGAATCCCTGAATCCTTTCAACACATCGGTGCTGCTGGCTGAAGTCAGGGCTTTAATGATCCGCAGTCCCAGTAAAATCTGACCTGATAGGTGTGAATCGATCGTCATGGCACTGTTGCTCAATTTCATATCCACCTGTATCAAATGGTTTCGGTTTACATATACCGGTATCGTTGCCAGAATGGGATCAATCATGGGCAGATTCGCCAGAACCGACGACGGTTGGTTCATCAGGTCAAAGAGGTTTTTCAACTTCACCAACGATCGGACAACATCATGATTTTCAAACTCCTGAGTGAGCTGAGATATCAGACATTCAATGTATTCCGGGCCGCAAATAACCGGCTCTAAACCGGTAACGATAACCTGCGAGTCGACTAGCGATTCCACAAAATCCAGCACTTCCGGTTCAGCCCATCCGCCGGTTATCAGGTATTTCCGGATCTCGTTCAGATTCCGGCCACCGTAACAGAATTCCAGAATATCTCCGATTACACCGCTATCATCGATGGTCACGATATCGTAAATCTTTCTTGATTTTCCGGTCGGGATTTTGACTTCCACATAATGCCATCTCGATCCCACACGATACAAAGAGGTATTCGCCGTAAAAATGAGCTTTTCCCGGATGGACCGGTCGGATTCAAGAAGGCGGGCTATACCCATCAGATATTCCATATCCGGTCGGGCATGCAGTTGATGATCAACTCTTTCGCCCAAATTGACTGCTGTTTCTGATCCGATTTTTCCGGTGGAAAAACCGGCAAAAGTTCCGAATGGTGTGCACCTCGATGAGAACCTGCAGAGGTAACGGAGAAGGGAATACAATAAGCCTGGATCAGGTAAGGTAGATTTACCTCCATTGAATTCCTGCTCAATTCGCTGACTAAACTCGTAACTTCCCAGCACTAGCCCTTCCCTGATCAAAGCATCCTTCCACAATTCCTTCAGATAGGGGAATAACTGGTCGGGTGAATCCGGTATGGTAGATAAAAAGTTGACAGGCAATAGCGGAGCCCTGAGCATGAAATGATCATAAGGATCATAGGTAATACGTTTCCCCATGTCCTGATCTTATATGATAAAATAATTTTCAGGAACATCATTGATTAATCCAGCTGCTATCGATTTGTCAATCAGTATCCTAATAGCTCTTTTGCCTTCATCACCCAATTCAACGCTGTATTCATTTACAAAGGTTTTCAAATGGGCATCCAGAACATCCTGATCCATTGATTGTGCGAATTGCCTCATATAGGGGATGGTTCCCTGCGGATTATCGAGCGCAAATTCCAGACTCTTCCGTACCAGCCGGTTGACTTTTTCAACCACATCCTGCGGCAACCGCCTGTGCGCCATGATCCCGCCCAAAGGG
Source organism: Bacteroidales bacterium (assembly GCA_041658425.1). Taxonomy (GTDB): domain Bacteria; phylum Bacteroidota; class Bacteroidia; order Bacteroidales; family UBA12481; genus UBA12481. The sequence goes on from JBBAAF010000001.1 coordinate 37,753, forward strand.
ATCGGGGCATCAGCAGATTCCTCCCAATAATGCCCCAGATCGCGCAACAGAACCAATCCCCTCTTCTCGTAAGTGAAACGGTTCTCATGAATCAATACACCGGCATCCGTGAGGCCATCGAGAATGGCCTGTTCTATATCTGAAAAAACAAAAATCTTCTTTTCCTTGATGTTCGGATAGGCCATCCGCAATAGCAGATTAGCCGTGGTATATTCCCCTGGGATAGCAACCGTCATGCTTAGATACCGCGGATCCAGACACTGGTTTCTTGCCACCAGCACTGGTCCGCTTCCTTTACCCAGTGCACTGCCCGAATCCAGGATCCGATAATTCTTCCATACATGGAGCCAGGCGTGGTAAGAAAGTTTGGTAATATCGAGCTCTCCCTTAAATGCCAGCAAATTCAGATCCTCTACATCAGTGAGATACGGAACAAACTCAAGATCTTCATTATCGATTTTACCATTCACCAGGGCATCGAAAATAAAGGTATCATTCGGACAGGTACTATAGCCCAGACTTATTTTCATAATAATCCTGATATTACTCTGGTTAATGCCTCAATGGCTTCTTCGGTTTTCCAGCTATGCCGGTCGCGGACTCCAACATAATTGGAGATCGCCCGGATCTGGATCACCGGGATATCCTCCATTTTGCATACATAAAAAACTGCAGCTCCTTCCATACTCTCGATTTGGGGATTGAATTTATCTGCCAGGCGGGCTTTACGTTCCGGGCCTGCGGTGACCAGATCCACTGTTATTCCGCTAACGGCTTCGAGTTTGAGCGACCGGTCTTCCGGCACATCCATCCAGCCGTTCCGGAAGGGTTTTTCATCGGGTTGGTCAATTCCCACATCCACAAAGGTATCACGGATAACCTGCACTACTTCACCTGGTTGCAGGGGAAGGAAATAGCTGCCCGCAATACCGGAATGAATTACCTTTTCATATCGGTTGGCTGCAAAATGTTTGGTCAGATTATAAATAACAGGCACGGTTCCGATCCCGGCGATCAATAATTTCCAGCCACTATCTTCTTTTTGATACACAATCGGATCTTCCGTCTGGGTAAACCCGGCAGATCGAATAAGGGGTAACGCTTCAGTGAGCGATGGAATAATAATCAATTGGCTCATTTATGGATCAGGATTGATGCCCGAAGTTAATCTTTCTGAACAAAAATTATTCTTTCTTTGTCCTAACATTCTATCAAATATTCACAAAATGGAATTCAATCTTTACGAGAACAACGGCAATGGTTATCAGAAAATTGAACGTTATGACGATGAGAAAACGGAAGAGTTGGCTCAACATTACCGCAGGATTCTTGATTTGATCGGTGAAGATTCCAATCGCGAAGGTTTATTAAATACACCTTTGCGTGTGGCTAAATCCATGCAGTTTTTCACTCAGGGTTACAAGCTGGATCCTGTGGAGATACTTAAATCAGCCACGTTTCAAGAGGATTACCGCCAGATGGTATTAGTGAAAAATATCGAATTATATAGTCTGTGCGAGCATCATTTACTCCCATTCTTCGGCAAAGCACATGTAGCCTATATTCCCAACGGTCATGTAACCGGGTTGAGCAAGATAGCCCGTGTAGTGGATGCTTATGCCCGCCGGCTGCAGGTTCAGGAGCGACTCACAACCCAGATCCGCGATTGTATCCAGGACACGCTTCAGCCGCTTGGAGTAGCCGTAGTTATTGAAGCTCAGCACATGTGTATGCAGATGCGTGGCATCCAGAAACAGAATTCTGTGACCACGACGTCGGATTTCACCGGGGCTTTCCTGCGGACTGCTACCCGTGAGGAATTCATCCATCTGATCACCGCACATCTCCATTAAAATTTAATATGAAGAAAGCGTATGTTTTTCCCGGTCAGGGAGCCCAGTTTCCCGGTATGGGAAAGGATCTGTATGATCAATCTGAAATAGCCCGGACCCTTTTTAAAAAGGCTGATGAAATTCTCGGGTTTGGTATTACCGACATCATGTTTAACGGCACCGAAGAAGATCTTCGCCAGACAAAAGTCACTCAGCCGGCGATTTTCCTGCATTCGGTCATACTGGCTAAAGTGATGGGCGACCGGTTTCAGCCCGACATGGTAGCCGGTCACAGCCTGGGCGAATTCTCTGCCCTTACTGCCGCCGGTGCCCTGAGCTTTGAAGATGGTCTGACCCTGGTCTCAAAGCGCGCACTGGCGATGCAGAAAGCATGCGAGGCAACGCCATCCACCATGGCTGCTATCCTCGGTGTAGACAATGAGGTGGTTGAAAAGGTATGTTCCGAGATCTCTGAAGTAGTGGTCCCGGCTAATTACAATACGGTCGGGCAGATAGTCATTTCCGGATCCCATGCCGGAATCGACCTTGCCATTGCCAGATTGCAGGAATTGGGAGCCAAACGCGCAATGAAGCTTCAGGTTGGCGGGGCATTCCACTCGCCGCTGATGGAACCTGCGCGGGCCGAACTCGCAAAAGCGATTGAAGAGGCCCCGATAGTTGCGCCGGTTTGCCCGATATTTCAGAACGTTGATGCACTTCCTGCCACTGATCCGGGAACCATACGCAAGAACCTGGTAGCCCAATTGACAAGTCCTGTGCGATGGACTCAAACCATACAGAACATGCTCGCAGATGGAGCTACCCTATTTACCGAAGTTGGCCCGGGTACAGTTTTGCAGGGATTGATTAAAAAGGTTGACCGAAACGTCGAAGCAGTCAGTGCAGCGCTTTGACCGTCCCTTTTATGATATAATTCATCAGTTAATCGGAACTGGATTTTTGGGAAGGGTAAACGTTACCCGGGTCCAGACACCGACTTCGCTGGCAACCCAGATCCTGCCTTGGTGATTCTCTATGATTTGCTTTACAATAGAAAGTCCAAGGCCGGATCCTGTTTTTATGTCTTTCGGAACATTGCTGGCCCGGTAAAATTCATCAAATATTTTTGAAAGTTCCTCCTTTGGAATCCCGATCCCTGAATCCGACACCTCTGCAATAATTTGATCCGGCTGGTTTTTAACTGATAGGCCGATGTGGCCTCCGGGTGGAGTGTATTTCACAGCATTCATCAGGAGGTTTGAAAACAATTCTTCAAGAGTAAAGGGATTACCGACAATTTTTGGGATGGAATTATCAAAATAGAAATTGAATTTGATGGATTTGTCCGCCGCGAGAATCTGGACAGTTGATACTACTTTTTGTACAAGATCTTTCAACAAAAACTCCTCAAACTCCTTTTCCTGCTTCAATCGTTTCTGGGTAAGGTTTAAAAGATCCTTAACAAAACTTGTAAGCAATTCTGTTCTTACATAAGCCCGGTTGATGAATTCCTCTTGTCTTTCATTCAGCGATCCGGTAATTTTTGTTCGGACAACCGAAAGGCTGCTGATAATAGCTGCCAGATGCCCTTTGATATCATGTGTTACACGTAACACGTATTGATGCTGCAGTTTATCCTTCTTTTCAAGTTCTATATTCGATCTCACATAGGATTCTTCGATTTTGATTGATCTGGTAAAGATCATGTGAGTCAAGCTAACCAAAAGAAAAGAAGTGAAACTGAAGATGAAACCGGTTCCTATGAGGTAAAACTGATTTTGGTACAAATCATGATTTACAAATCCTTTCAGATTATAATGAGGTATCACTCCGAAATATTCAAGAAAAGCCAGTAATGCCACAAGGATGAGAGCAAAGGTTGTATGCAGGTAACTTTCAATGGAGGTAAATATCGAACTGGCAATAATCATATGAAAAAAGTAGAAGACAATTAAAGGATTTTCTATGCCCCCGGAATAGTGAAGCATTAAGGTCAAAATAATAAGATCGGTGATTATCTGGAAGTGTATTTCCCGTTTGATCCATACGATTATCGGGCCGCTTTCTTTCCTGATGATCCGTCGCAGAAGAAGGAAATGAATACTGTTCAGGGTCAGAAGAATCAGGGTCAGGATGTATATGGGTGTATCCTGAATGGATACACTGAACAGATTTTTAACAAGATAGGCTGATATTATAAGAACGACAATGGCAATCCACCTGATTCTGATAAACCATTTGGCAAATAGCACATGGGCAGGGATCAGTCTTTTATCCATACTAACTGGACAGAATTTCTTCAATCATCCTCGCCAGGATAATCGGATCGATCGGTTTATCCTGAAACCGGACGTTAGGAAATAAAATCTCATCTTCCACTCCTGAAGCCAGATTAACCCCGAGTTGATCGACCATACCCGTTAGTATAATGATCGGCAATTTTTTAAACTCAGGTTCTTTTTTGATCAGGTGTAACAGGTTATACCCCTCAAGATTGGTTCTCATCATCACATCAAGAACCAGAAGATCAGGCTTTTCACTCCGGAGTAGGGCCAAACCGTCGGTGCCATTATCTGAGGTAATCACAACAAACCCTTGACTTTCAATTGTAACCTGAATAGATCTGAGCAGGTCTTCATCGTCATCAATTAATAAAACCTTTTTATTCATAACTATTGATTTTATTTAACTTTCGATTACGCATATTCAATCTTACTGATTAATGCATCGATCTGGGCAAGGACCTGATGATCTGAAAATTGACGTCCTTTAATGGCAGCCGATGGGCAAGCAGCTACACAAACGCCACATGCCTTGCACAGTGCACTGATAATATGGCTTTGCCTTTTTTCTTCGTCGTATTCAATAGCGCTGAACGGACATAGCTTGTTACAGAACCGGCAGCCCGAGCAAAGATTTTCATCAACTTCGGAGTATACGGCATCAACCTCAATTTTGCCCTTGGATATCTTTGCCAGTATCCGTGCTGCAACTGCCCTTGCTTGTGCTACTGAATCCGGAATATCTTTGGGTGCCACACAGGTTCCGGCAATAAAGATACCGTCGGTGGTTGTTGCTACAGGTTCCAGTTTCGGATGGCTTTCGATAAACCATCCGTCTTTATCCTGGCTGATATTGACCAGGTGCGCAACTTCGGCAGAATCCTCACGGGCTTCCATACCTACCATAAGCACAACCAGATCGGCTGGGATCTCTATGAGCTCACCCGAAAGTTTCTCGTTGACTTCAATCAGCATTTCACAATCGTCCTTCGGACCTGCCCGATGAATAACCGGACGGTCGCCCTTTTCATACATCAGGAATAAAGTCTTAACCTCTGAGGAGCGTTTGTAGAATTCTTCATGACCTTTGCCGAAAGCGTGCATATCAATATAAATATCTGACACGTAACTTGCCGGATTGGCAGATTTAATCTCGTGAACATATTTTAGTGCCGTCATGCAGCATACCCGTGAACAGTAGGAATGAAATTCAACATTCCTGCTTCCGACGCAATGGATAATGGCAACGTATTGCGGAACCTTACCTTCTTTTGTTTCAATGCGGCCGGCACGAATCATCTTTTCCAGTTCAAAAGATGTAATTACGTTGGGCAGTTTCCCGTATCCATAATGAGTAACCCGGGAAGCATCAAATTCCTTGTACCCGGTACACACAGCAACACTCCCGATCCGAACTTCAATAGGCTTAGTCCCCGTACTTTCTTGACCATTCTGTTTCTCGATATTAGCCGTGAAATTGCCGACGAATCCGGTCAGACTGGTCACTTTTGATTGCAGGTGTAACTGAATCTGCTTGTTGTTGAATACGCGGGTAATACGTTCAGTTAAGAGATCGCGTGCCGAATAAAGGTAGGGAGCGGTAAGATCCACACGCGCCAGATTGCCGCCTAGGCGGCTATCTTTTTCAACCAGATAGACCAGGTAACCTGAGTCCGCCAGTTCCAGGGCTGTAGTCATTCCCGCAATGCCTCCCCCAATAACCAGCACATTCGGACACATATCAACCGAAATACTTTCCAGCGGCTCATGTAGCTCGACGCGCTTAACCGCTGCATAGGTTAAAGCCATGGCTTTTTTTGTTGCCTCCACCGGATCATCGTGAACCCAGCTGCATTGTTCGCGGATATTCGCCATCTCAAACAGGTACTGGTTTAGACCAGCAGTTCTCAGGGCTCCCCTGAAGGTTCGCTCATGCATATTTGGACTACAGGCAGCAACAACAATACGGTTGAGCTGGTTTTGTTTAATATCCTGGACGATCATTTCCTGCCCGGGATTCGAACACATATATTTATACGTTTTCACTAAGGTCACATTTGGAATGGTGGATATAAACTTTGCAACTGATTCCACATCCACCATTTTGGCAATGTTGGTGCCACACATACATAAATAAACTCCTATTCTGCACTCTTTCATGACTTCAAATTTTATTTGATCTAATAGGAATAAGCGGGTAAAACAGCTCCCTGTCTTTTCAGGGCTTCCCGGCGTATCTCAGCAAAATACATCGCGAGTGGCCTGTACACCAGATGTGACCATTTGCTGAAGGGCATCCTCAGTAACCATGGAACCACAGCCATCAGATGAATGATATAAGTGACGTTAGCGAATTCATTAAGACCGGTGCGATGGAATATGTGCTGACTAATACCAGTCAGGACAATGACAAACAAGAGAATCACAAACACCCAGTCCGTACTGTGCGATTTCTTATACTGAACATAGTTTTTTCTGATTAGGCGGTTCCGTATAAAATAGATGGTACCTATTGTCAGCCCGATGGTTGCCAGGTAGCCGAAAATATGAACGGGCCAGATTATCCGGGGTCCGTATTGCAACTTTTCAACAAACCCCATGACCAAAACAAGCATAATGACATAACCCAGCATTAAGCCAAGGTGAACGATCCAGGGCATGAAAACTTTAGTGTTGCGTTTTCTTTCGCATTCTGAATATCTCTTCTGAGAAAAGAAATGCCATACCATCAGGTAGAGTTTCTTCGGGTACAACCACCAGGGTACTGGGAAGCTGGTTCCTCTCACCATAACAAAAAACCACATACGCACTGCGTTGATCAGCAGAAAAACCGCCAGACAAGCGCCGACCAGCAAATCAAAACTATGAATAAAGTGACTTGGCAGGAAGGCCCCTTCCCCATCATAGATACTGAAATTCCCTTGTGAAAGTCCATAAAATAACAGGAAAGCTCCGGTTAATAAGGCGACTCCGATAACCGCAAGTATCTCAGTGGTCAGGGATTTAAAAAAAAGCCGGGCAATACCGGTGATATCGTAGCGTGAGATTAGCCATCTTCGCAGGCTCATCATGGTCTCACCCGGGTCCGCTTCGCGGGGACACTGCTCTGAACATTGTCCGCAATAATAGCACAGCCATGGTTCCAGGGTGGTTTCAATTTTCCGTCCCAATCCCATCTGCAAATAGCGCATTGACTTTCGCGGAAACCGATATACCTCATCGGCATGGAAACAAACAGTCGAACAATCACCGCAGTGATAGCAGAACTTCACGTCTTCGGCTCCAAAACGTTCCAGATCGTCAATTAGCTTTGGATTTACTCTGATTGCCATAATGACCTCCTTATACAGTATGAATAGTTTTGGCCCTTTTCTCAATCTCGCTCAGGGAGACACTGGACAGATGTCCGATTCCTCTCCCACTGGATATGCTGCGTAATACGCCCGCCGCTACAGCAGATGCCTGTGCAACAGTATCGGGGATATCTTTCGGTCCCTGGCACATTCCTGCTACATAAATCCCACCTTTTTCCGTATCAGTGGGGTTGCCGTTATAATCCAATTCCGAGAACCAGCCATCAGAATCCCTGGTGATTCCTAACATTTTGCTGATTTCTTCAGTACCCGTTGACGGGATAAGCCCGACAGCCAGTATCACCATATCGACTTTAAATTGAACCATCCGGTCATGGATAATATCTTCACCCTTTACTGTCATCTGTTCATTGACCATTTCAACCGATGCCGAATGGCCCCGGACTACAAATGTTCCTTCATTCCTGATCCGATCGGCAAATTCTTCGTAACCTTTGCCAAATGCACGCATATCAATATAAAATTCATAACATCTGACATCAGGGATCTTTTCTTTGATCAGGTGAGCAAATTTCAGTGAATACATGCAGCAAACGCGGGAGCAGTAGGAGTTGTATTTATTGTTTCTCGAACCCACACAATGTAAAATTGCCACATTGCGGGGAGGTACCCCTTCGGGAACGAACACCCACTCCTCCAGTTGGGTCTTCCTGTTGAATAATTTCGTTTTTGTCACAATTCTTCCCCCCGTGCAACCGGAAGCATTGGTAAGGCGTTCAAATTCGATTGAGGTTAGAACATTGGGATATTTTCCATAACCGTATTGTTCAATCTTCTGTACATCAAGCAATTCATAACCTGTGGCTATGATAATATTACCGACTTCCAGATCGAGAAAAGATTCGGCTTCCGTTAGGTTAATACATTCCTTGGGGCATTTTTTTGCACAGACACCACATTTTATTCCATTCGAAAGAATATAGGTGCACGAAGCCTCATCGATAAGGTAAGCATTGGGCACCGCCTGGGGGAATGGAATATAAACGGCTTTCCTTTTAGTAATTTTTGAATCGAACTCGCTATCTACCTTTACCGGGCATACATCAGAACATATACTACAGGCAACACATGAATCAACATCTATGCGGCGAGGACGCTGATGGATCCTGACACGGTAGGAACCGGGATTCCCGCTAACCTCCGTAACATTGGAATAGGTAAGCAGCCGGATCATATCATGCTGCCCAATCGAAACCATCTTCGGTGTAAGGATACAAGCTGCACAATCAAGGGTTGGAAAAGTTTTATCAAACATAGCCATATGGCCACCTATGGTGCCGGTCTGTTCAACCAGGTAAACCTGTTTACCCGCGTTGGCGATCTCCAGTGACGCCTGGATACCTGCAATTCCCCCTCCAATAACCAGCGTGGAATGGTTAACCGGATTTCCTGTCGGAATCGCAACCAAGGCAAAAGGGACTCCCATGTTGGCACAGGCAACCGTCGCCTTGGCCCGGTCGAGCGCGATATCACCCGTTGCCCCGTGCTCTTTGAAAGAAGCCAGTCTGACCTCATCTGTATTACACCTGGCCAACGCCATTGCTTTGGTAAAAACCGGCTTATAATAGCCAGGCATATCTCCTGCGATTACAATCCTCGTGAGGCTGTTTGTCAGAATCAAATCAGCCAGAAGGGACGCTTTCAAATGAGGTTTCACTCCAAGGTTCTGAACGATCTCGACCCCGGGCAAGTTAGCTGCATACTTTGCGATTGCATCAATATTGAGATTCTTACCATCCTCTACCTGGCAGAAAAAAACACCGTTTCGCATTTTATCTCCTCCTGATTAAGGCATTTCCAATAGTTAGTTCCTAGTGATACGCTGCAATAATTCCCCATTTACGTCCCGGATTTCCAGGATCATGGGCATCTCCCCGGGCAGACTGTGCGTTGCGCACGAAAAGCAGGGATCATACGCTCTGAACGCCATCTCCACCATATTTAATATCCCGTCGGTTACCGTTATCCCTTTTTTAATCAACCCCTGGGCCGCTTTTTTAATCGACATGGTAATCGCAGCATGATTATTGGTCGTTCCGACAATTATATTGGCTTTGGTCACAATACCCTTTGCATCCGTCCAGTAATGGTGCGTGAGTGTGCCTCTCTGTGCTTCCACGATCCCAACGCCTTCTCCAACAATTTTATCCAGCGGGGTCCGAAGTTCTTTCCCTGTGATATCAGCATCCAGAGCCAGTTCAAGACAATGCTCAGCCGCATAAAGCAATTCGATAAGTCTGGCCCAATGCATGGCAAGGGTTGCATGCACGGGTTTTCCGCCCAGAATCGTGTACATGCGTTCGTACTCTTGTTGAGCAAGCGGTGTGGCCATCCCATCTGATGCGTTTAATCTTGATAATGGCGTAGCATGGTAAACACCCGAATCTTGTCCTTCGACAAATCCTTTCCATCCGATCTTTTTCAGATACGGGAATTTCAGGTAACTCCATGGTTCAACCCGTTCCGCCACAAAATCACGATATTCAGCCGGTGAATACTTGCAGAGTTCCTTTCCCTCTGTGTCCACTACCCTTACCTTGCCATCATAAAAATTGACTTTGTTATTCGCATCAACGAGCCCCATTGAATGAAGACAAAGGGAATAGGGCCCGTTCAGAATAATATCAACATACTGTTTATTGCTGAGGACGACATCCTCGAAAATCTTGAGTGAAAATTGTGCAAATTTTATGAAACCGTTAGATTTCCCGATAATATCATCTCGTTCCAGTTCCGATAGTCCTCTTCTCACACCCCCTGGGATGTTCATCACCACGAAGGTCTGGTGTCCTCCTAATAAAGCCTGGATTTCCTGGGCGAGCCGGCGTTGTTTGATCACTTCCGTTCCGATTTCAACACCTACCTTATTAATGACACCCAAAATATTTCTTTCTGCCTTCGGAGCCTGAGGTCCGACCACAAAATCCGGTGCTGCGAGTGCATAAAAGTGAGCAATATGGCTATGAACAAAGTGAGCCATATAAAACAATTCCCTGAGTTTTTTCGCGGTCGGGGGAGGTTGCACACCAAAGACAGCATCGACCGCCTTTCCGGATGCCATATGATGGCAGCCCGGACACACACCACAAATCTTAGCCACTATGGCCGGTAATTCTTCCACGGGTCTGCCTTCGCAGAATTTTTCAAATCCCCGAAGTTCCGGGACCTGGAAATACACATTTTTTACATCTCCTTCATCGTCAAGAAAGATTTCAATTTTCCCGTGGCCCTCAAGCCTGGTAATTGGATCGATGGTAATTCTTTTCATTATAATCTCCTCCTTATCATTGCGGTAGGAAGACTGAAACGATAAAACGTTCCGGCGGGATCAACAATATCTTCGATTATTGCTTCAATTTCTGCCGGTTCTTTTGCGTCAATAATGCTCGCTATGGCCGACATGATCTTTGCCCCGGGATCTGCCACATCTGCAGTGGGACCATAACATCCGCGGCAGGGAGCATTCCCTTTGATGCAACGGTAGCCGCATCCTGACCGGGTGGCAGGTCCCATACAAATTACTTCCTGTTCCATGAAACAGGTAACCCCATCATCGTATATTTCCCACGGACGTTTAAATTTCTTAATCAGTTTGTTCTCGGTTTTCGTCCGGATACACTCTTCGCACTGTGCTTTTACCCCTGCTCCGACCACGGAGCCTTTGGGTGGCAGTTGTGCACCTGTAACAATAGCCATAAATACTTCGACCAATCGTTCCGTTTGAGGAGGGCATCCCGGAAGATAATAATCTACATCCACTACCTTATCAAGAGGACGGACATCGTTATAAAACACAGGGATTTTAAGCGTCCCTTCCGGGACTTCATATTCAGCCTGAGGTTTAATTTTTTCAGGGTTCACGGTTGATTCACTTTCTTCATATACTCTCCGGAAAATTTCTTCCTTAGTATAAAAATTTGCCATGCCAGGGATTCCGCCGAGGTGGGAACAGCTACCATAGGCGACGAGGATTTTTGATTTTTTCCTGAGCAGTTTTGCAATATGTTCATTTTCGCTGTTCCTTACAGCTCCGTTGAAAAGAGTGAGATCAATATACCCATCATGCATTTCCTCTACATCCTGATACTTGGTATCCAACGCAATAGGCCAGAAAACAAGATCAGCCGCCGCAACTACATCAAAGAGCTTTTCATGCACATCCAGTACCGATACACAACACCCTCCACAAGCGGCTCCCCAATAGACGGCCAGTTTGAGTTTAGGTTTCTGTTCGTTCATCATTCAGGCGGTTAAGATTAGGTTAGTTCTTCCATCACTTGTTTTAACCTGCAAGGTCCCAGTTCGGTAATCGTTTCCGTGAAACTATTTACCAGCTCAGCAAATTGCTTTCCTTCACTGGCACTGATCCATTCCAGTTTGAGCCGCTCCTGTTCGATCCCCATCTGCTGAATATACTTTTGAAGAAGATGATACCTTCGTAAGCAGCGGTAATTACCTTCCTGATAATGACAATCGCCAGGATGGCATCCGCAGACCAGCACGCCATCGGCGCCACGGATAAAAGCCCTGAGAACGAATGTTGGTTCAATGCGGCCTGAGCACATCACCCGGATAGCACGCACGTTGGGCTGGTATTTCATTCGCTGTGTACCGGCAAGATCTGCTCCCGTATATGAACACCAGTTACACAGAAAGGCTATAATTTGTGGTCTGAATTCCATCTTTACTTATCTCCCAAATGATCGGTTTGAGTTACGATTTCTTATTCTGCACCAAGAAATTATTCATGCTGAGGAAGCTAGCACGATTTTAAGAACGAGCTTGTGATTATACCCGGAATGAAAGTAAAACTCCTGACAGTCTATCTGCAGGATGAGGACAATCAAAATGCCAGCAGGATTCTCCCGCTGGTGTATTATAAGCTATCCAAAATTCTGACCCCAAATCCATTCATCGCGAAGATCAGGGGCATTGCCAGTAGGAATCCTGTAACTGGCGGACTGAAAAGGATATATCCCTTTCTTATGTAGAAGGCTAAAACCAGTAAGTGGGTAAGGTACAGTAACTTATTCACACGGATAGGGTTTATGCGTGATTTTTTTCACAAGGTATAAAAAGAACCTATATCTATATTGACCAAAAGATTATTTTTGAAATCAATTGACGAAGATGTGTTTGAGCAGTCATCAAGATACTCTTGCCGATTGATGATTTTGGCGGTATCCTGAATCGGGCTAAGGGCGATCAGTCCAGTATTTTTCCCATGTCGGACTTTCAGTAGTATTCCGTTGTGTCCGTCGAATGAAAACCGGGAGCTGATGAGATTGTGACCCTCGGGGTAAAAACACTCCTTAATAATGATTGCCTTTTTCTGCGGTTTAATGACTCTTTCCGGAGTTGGAATATATAATGTTCCCTTTGCTGTAAATGCTCTCATATTCATTGTTTTAAGCCAAATTATCAAAAACCTGTTCTGTGATTAAGTACTCCTTTATTTCCTTGAGCATTTCTGGATAGCGGCTCTTTAAGGGTGGTGTCAGTTCATTCGAAAACACCTGGTCTTCGATTATCTCAACTGCGATAATCCGGATTTCCTCCGGTAATTTGATATTTAGTTTTTTACCCAGCCTTAGAGCTGTCAGAAAACTAATATCATGGAGATTTGATAAATGCATGGTTTCACGGAAATCATCGGGACTGAACAGGTAAACTGAACCCGGGATACCATTTTTTGTCCGGATAGCATCGATCAGGATGGCCTCATCGTATCCGTTGAGGAGTTCAACAATCTCCAATCCACCCACGCAGGCGCACGCGAAATGAACATTCTGGTTCAGGCAATATTTACTGAGGTCATTGACTAATCTCGGACCTATACCGTCATCAGTCAATATTTCATTTCCGATTCCAAGGACCAGCTTCATTTTTTAATCATGGTTGGGTAATATAATTAATCCCGCTGAATCGAACGAATTATTTTTCCATCAGAATCTTTAAAATTAACCAAGAGAGGCATTTGTCCCGGCAAACTGTGTGTTGCACATGAAAAACAGGGATCATAAGCGCGGAAAGCCATCTCGATCTGGTTAAGAATGCCCTGATCGGGTTCAATACCGGCTTTAATGACATGTTGTGCAGCCTTTTTAAGTGACATGCAAATAGCAGCGTTATTGTTTGTAGTACCTACAATAATATTAACTTTAGTTACCACACCTCTCGAATCGGTCCAATAATGGTGGGTTAGCGTACCCCGTTGAGCTTCCACACATCCGACTCCCTCACCGACAATTTCTTTCAGGTCGGCTCGAAGCTCTTTACCCGTGATTTCCGGATCCTTGATCAGCTCGTTAAATCGTTCAGCAGCATACAATAGCTCAACCAAGCGAGCCCAATGCATTGCCAGGGTTGCATTGACAGGTTTCCCGCCGAAGGTACTGAACAATTCCTGGTATGCCTCATTGGCCAATGGGGTGGCCATTCCGTCGGCGGCATTAAGCCTCGACAAAGGCGTTGCATGGTAAACGCCTGAATCTTGTCCTTCCACAAACCCCTTCCAGCCGATTTTCCTCAGGTAGGGAAACTTCAGGTATGACCAGGGCTCAACACGTTCGGCGATATATTCAAGATAATCGGTAGGATGATATTTAAATTTCTCTTTCCCTTCAGTATCGACCACTCTCACCATTCCATCGTAGAAATTGACCTTATTGTTTGAATCAACCAGGCCCATGGAGTGAATCTTCAGATTATAAGGACCTTCGAGGATCATGTTAACATAATCATTATTTGCCAGAACCACATCCCTGAAGAGCTGAAGGCTGAATTTGGCAAATTTCTGAAATCCTTTCCCGGTCGGTATCAATTGATCCCTTTGCTCCTCGGTCAGTCCTTTCCTGACACCACCCGGGATATTAAGTACCACATGGGTCTGATGCCCCCCAAGCATTGCCTGAATCTCCTGTGCGAGCCTGCGTTGGTGTATAACCTCAGTCCCGACTTCTATGCCGACTTTAGCAATCACACCGAGGATATTCCTCTCGGAGGGATCGGCATTGGGACCAACCAGAAAATCCGGGGCAGCAAGAGCATAAAAATGGGCGATATGACTGTGAATAAAATGTGCCATATAGAATAATTCCCTGATTTTCTTCGCCGTAGGGGGTGGTTCCAGGCCAAATACGGCATCTATCGCTTTGCCGGCCGCCATGTGATGGCATCCCGGACAAACTCCACAAATCTTGGTCACGATCCGCGACATTTCCTCCACAGGCCGTCCTTCGCAGAATTTTTCGAACCCTCTGAGTTCCGGGACCTGAAAATACACGTTCTCAACATCTCCCTGATCTGTAAGGAAGATTTCAATTTTTCCATGGCCTTCAAGACGGGTTATCGGATCAATGGTAATCTTTTTCATGTCCTGTGGTTTTAATTAACGGGCTTGGGGACAGACATTTTTTTTCGAAGAATGGCTTTGGGCAGGCTAAACCTGTAAAAGGTACCAACAGGATCGACGATCGCATCCACAATTTCCTCTATCTCTATTTCCAGGTTGCTGTCTATTATGGTCCCGATTGCTGACATCATTTTAGCCCCCGGATCAGGCGCATCGGCAGGTGGACCGTAGCAGCCCTGGCAAGGGGCATTCCCTTCGATGCAACGATAGCCGCATCCTCCTCTGGTGGCAGGGCCCATACAGATCACACCTTGTTCAAGAAAACAGGTTTCGCCGTCATCATGAATTTCCCATGGACGGTAAAACTTCCTGATGACCTTGTTATCCGTTTTCTTTCTCTTGCACTCATCGCATAAAGTTTTTTCCCATGCTCCGACAACCGAACCATTTGGGGGTAATTCGGCCATGTTGACTATTGCCATGAAAACCTCAACGAATCGTTCTGTTTGAGGAGGACATCCAGGAAGATAGTAATCCACATCCACGACCTGGTTCAGGGCTCTCACATCATTGAAGAATTCCGGCAATTCCAGTTCACCCTCAGTTACATTGAAATGAGTCTTTGGAATGATCCCGTCAGGATTTAAGGTGGACTCGGTCTCCAGATAGATACGGTTAAAAAGTTCATTCTTGTTTGTCAGATTGGCCAGACCGGGAATTCCACCCATATGTGCACAGGATCCATATGCCACTAAAATCTTGGATTTTTGCCTTAGGAGCCTGGCCATATGTTCGTTTTCGCTGTTTCGTACCGCGCCGTTAAAAAGGGTCAGATCGATAAAACCATCTGGCATAGCTTCCACATCCTTATACTTGATATCGAGAGCTATAGGCCAGAAAACCAAATCAGCAGCGGCCACCACCTCGAATAGTTTCTCATGCACGTCAAGCACAGAAACACAGCATCCACCGCAAGCAGCCCCCCAATAGATAGCCATTTTTAGTTTCGATTTACCTTCATTTGCCATGTTCGGTTCCATTAAACAAAAGTTTCCAGCTGTAGTTTTATTGTTGACGGACCCAGATTTCTAACCGTTTCCGTCATATGATTAACCAGCTCGGCAAATTGCTTGCCCTCGCTGGCGCTGATCCAGGCAAGCCTTACTCGGTCAGGTTCAATCCCCATTTGCATGATATACTTTTCAATCAGTTTAAATCGCCTGAGGCACTTATAATTACCCTCATGGTAATGACAGTCTCCCGGGTGGCAACCACAAACCAGTACCCCATCTGCTCCCTCGAGAAAAGCTTTGAAAATAAAGGTAGGACAAACTCTTCCCGAGCACATAATCCTGATAATCCGTAGGTTGTGCGAATATTTCATGCGGCTGGTCCCTGCAAGATCTGCACCGGTATAGGAACACCAGTTGCATAGAAAAGCGACGATTTTTGGCTCGAATTCCATAGTTTCAGACATCTAATAGTTGTAACATGACTCCTTCGATCTGTGCGAGAATCTGTTTCTCGGTGAAGTGACGGCTCCCAATGGCACCGGTAGGGCAGGCAGAGGCGCAGGTCCCGCAACCTTTGCAAATGACTTCGTTGACGCTGCAGACTTTTTTCTCCTTGAGGTATTCAATGGCTCCGTAGGGACATACATGAACACAGGTTTGGCATCCGCAGCAAATCTCTTCGCGTACGCTTGAGGTGATAACTTCCACCTCGATTGAGCCCTTATAGATCATGGCAAGAACTCTCGCTGCAGCCGCCTTGGCCTGGGATGCCGAATCGCTGATCTCTTTCGGTGCCTGGCAACTTCCTACGATAAATACACCGTCCGTTGTAGTGGCTACAGGATCCAGCTTAGGGTGTTTCTCGATGTAAAAATTATTGCTACACCGGCTGATCCCGAGAACCTGGCTTAACTGCTTGGATGTTTCCTGGGCCTCCATTCCAACCATCAGGATCACCAGATCAGCAGGAACCTCAACTTGCTCTCCGCTAAGCAATTCCTTCATTTCGATGACGAGTCTGGTCTTTTCGTTTTTGCCGGCCTCATGGATATAGGGAAGTTTACCCTTTTGGTCGTACATCAGGAACATCACGCCTCTTTTGGCAGTTTTTGAATACATCTCTTCACAACCCTTGCTCATCGACCGCATATCAGCATAAATCTGATAAACATGAGCTTTAGGCAGCAAATCCTTTATCTGGTTTGCAAATTTCAAAGCTGTCTGGCAACATGTTCTTGAACAATATGGCAGAAAATCAGGATTTCTGCTGCCAACGCAATGAATTATAGCAACATGTTTGGGCTCTTGCCGTGAGTCCAGCCTGATATAACCGTGTCTGAGCATTTCCTCAAATTCCACGCTTGTTATAATATTAGGCAGCCTCTGATAGGCATAGTTTGAAAGCGGGACGGGCTTAAATGGTTTTAAGCCTGTGGCCACAATGATATTGCCAAATTCGAGCTCGGATTGAGTCTCTCTGTGATTGACCGTTCCGATGAAATTGCCTACATATCCGGACAGTTTTACCAACTGGGAATTCAGGTAAACCTGGATATGCGGATGAGAAGAGACTTCTTCAATGATCGGATTCAAATACTTTGAGGCCTCATCAAGGTTGGGAAAAGTCCGGTTTATCTTTTTCATCATTCCTCCCAGGCTTTTTTCTTTCTCAACCAAAAAAACGATACGACCGGTTCGTGCAATCTCCCGTGCTGCTGTCAATCCGGCTATTCCTCCTCCGATAACCAGAGTAGCCGGATTCACTTTAACGCTACGTTTGTTTAAAGCTTCCTGCCAACGGACACGCTTGACCGCTCCTGTAACCAGGTCTATCGCTTTCAGGGTAGCTTTTTCGCGATCATCATGAACCCACGATACCTGTTCCCTGATATTAGCCATCTGAAACAGGTAAGGATTTAGTCCGGCTTTCTCAAGAGCCTTCCTGAAGGTCATTTCATGGATCCGGGGAGAACAGGCGGCTACTACGATACGGTTGAGATTCATCTCCTGTATATCTTTGACCATAAGGTCCTGGCCCGGATCGGAACACATATATTTATAATCCCGTGCAACCACAACGCCTTGCAATTTGCCGGCCTCAGCAGCTACTCTTTCGACGTCTACATTCTTGGCTATATTTGTACCACACCAGCAGATGTATACCCCGATTCTGATTTCTTCCATAGCGTTAGAACCTAAATAGCAGGCGTTAATTCAACAATAGACTGACGATTCTGACCTGCCCGTCTGAGACGGTCAAAATAGACAGCGAAGGGCCGGTAAGCCAGATGCGACCATTTTGAGAAGGGAACCTCGATCACGATCATCGGAACCAGAAAGGCGAGATGGATAAGATAGGTAAAATACGTTGCGGCCGGCAAACCTGACAACCGGAAAATATGAATCAGAATGCCTGTGACCGCAGTAAAAAACAGAAGAACGATAAACATCCAGTCGGACGGATGCGAAAATTGCATCTTAAGATCGGTTTTCCTGATCCTGCCGATAAAGGTGTATATCAGGAAGAACAATATTCCAAAAGTGGAATAGTAACCCAATAAACGCTGCCAGTGGTACCAGGGTTTGATCTCCTCGATCTGGAACTCCTTCAGGAAAGCCACAATCAGGGTGAACATGATGGTATAGCCTGTCATAACCAGCAGGTGGCCAATCCAATAGGTCCTGTTATCGCATTTTGAGAACCTGGCCTGGGTTACAAAATTGTATATCAGGCTCCAGAATTCCGTGAAATAAGAATAAAAGGGAACTTTCAGGTTCCTATCTGAAAGGATCACCCGGTAAAACATGTGAAAGATATTGCTGATCAGTAATCCGGCCACAAGGATTGCCATCAGGAGATCCCCGTATTCGATGAGCTGGACGAACCGGGATCCGGAAATCCCGTCGGCAAGGCTGTTTATCATGACCCCGCCCTGTTCATTAACAAAAGCCTCCGGTTTAGAAAAGAGGAGCGTTGACGGGGGGAGAAAGACCAGAAACGAAATAATAACACCAAGCGCTATTAAAATTATGGCTGCCAGCTCCCAGATCTTTCGTGTATAAAACAACCTGGATATGCCCGTCCAGTCATAACAGGAAGTCAGATACCGGCGTAAAACCATCATTAATTCGCCCGGATTGGCATTACGCGGGCAGGTTTCGGTGCATTCGCCGCAATAGTAGCAGAGCCACGGATCGACACTGGAAACCAATGGCTTTTTAAGTCCCATCTGAGCCAATCTGATTCCTCTCCGAGGAAAAAGATTATCATCCTTTGTGAGAGGACAGATCGCCGTACAGTTACCGCAATGGAAGCATTCATTCCATTCACGGAGTCCATATTTGTGTAGTTCCTGCTTGAATTCCGGATCGACTCTGGATATCATGTCTTTTTAATTTATCATATAGGTTAACGGAAATACCTCTGAATCTGTAAGCCTGTCGCTCATAATGCTTTGCAGCACACCGGCAGCAGCCGCCGAAGCCTGAACCACCGAATCCGGAATATCTTTTGGACCCTGGCAAACACCTGCGATCCAGATACCCGGCCGGTTGGTCATTACAGGATCAATCTCATACCGGACTGCTTTAAACCAGCCGTATTCATCCACGTCAATTCCCAGAATACCTGATAGTTTCTTCTGGTCATCTGCTGGTTCCAGGCCTACGGATAAGATAATCATATCCATATCCTGTTCGAGCATCCTGCCGGCAAGAATATCTTCCGTTCTCAGGTGGAGATGTCCGTCAATTTGCTCCACACGTGCAGTTTTACCCCGAATCATGCGGACGCCTTCATCCTGAATCCGGCAATAAAACTCCTCATACCCCTTGCCAAAGGCCCTCATATCTATGAAGTATTCAAATATCTCGGCCGATGGAAGCTTTTCCCTTACCAGGTGTGCCAGCTTCAGCGAGTACATGCAGCAAACCTTTGAACAGTATGGATTGAAATTCTCGTCGCGGCTTCCCACACAATGGATTATTCCAATCTTCTGAGGCTTACCGCTGTCATTTACAAATACAGGATTCCCCTTTTTATCAGTCGTCCTGAAAGTGATCTCACCGCCGGTTGGGCCAGCAGCATTGATCAATCGTTCGAACTCAAGAGAAGTCAAGACGTTCGGGTATTTTCCGTATCCAAAGCGGTCAATCCGTGAAGCCTTGAAGGCCTTGAAGCCATTGGCAACAATAATGTTTCCTGCTTCTATCTCAATCTCACGTGGTACTTCATACAGATTGATACAGCCGGCAACCGGGCAAACTTTGACGCAAACTCCGCATTTCCCCTCCTGTATAAACCTGCAGGCTTCACCATCAATCATATACTTATTGGGAACTGCCTGTGGGAATGGCATATAGATAGCTTTCCTCAGGGTTATTCCCTCATCAAATTCACTGGGAACCTGAACCGGACATTTTTCGGAACAGGTCCCGCAACCGATACAGGAATTAACTTCAACCCATCGCGGCGACTGCCTGACTGCAACCTTATAATGTCCCGGTTTCCCATTGACAGCAACAACCTCTGAACGGGTCATGAGTTCAATAAAAGGATGCTGACCCACTTCAACCATTTTGGGAGTAAGAATGCAGGCGGCACAATCAAGGGTCGGAAAAGTTTTGTCGAACTTGGCCATATGACCGCCTATCGTCCCGGATTTCTCTATCAGGTAAACTTTCAGACCAGCATTGGCAATCTCCAGGGAAGCCTGAATTCCTGAGATTCCTGCGCCGATGACAATGGTATCCTGGTGAACATGGGAAGACTGATTTCTTTTACCCATAACCTGGGAATGAGCCCGCTCAAGCAACTCATATACATCCTGGATCCGGCTTTCATAAACGCACCATATATCGCCAAAATCTGCAATAACAACTGATTCAGCATGATAACCGAGATGTGTCATTGCCGTACGAACTATGTGTGTGAACCTTTCCGGCCTGATTCCGGCAAGAATCACTGAAGTTAACCGGTGATGCTTGATTGTTTCCGTTAAAACATGGAAATCAGAGAAAAGGTATCTTGACTGATCGATGATAACCGGTATCTTAAGGTTATCTCTGACAAAAGCGATCAGATCTGACAAATCTACCGGCGTGTACCCGGATGGGGGCTCGCAGAAGATTATTCCGATTCGATCATACTTGCTCATGGTTTGTAAGGATTATGAATTCTATTGCGCATCGAAAGAATCACCTTTTTTTGTGAAAAACTGATCAATATCTAACTATCTCGTTACAATCTCATTAGATAAGTTACAATTTTTTATATGATAATTAACTATGACAA
The DNA here is from genome assembly GCA_041658425.1 of Bacteroidales bacterium. Classification (GTDB taxonomy): domain Bacteria; phylum Bacteroidota; class Bacteroidia; order Bacteroidales; family UBA12481; genus UBA12481. The sequence goes on from JBBAAF010000001.1 coordinate 58,901, forward strand.
TTATCATGTTTTTTATATCACATTAATTATCTTATCTTTATAAATGGATAAAAAGTCTATTTCTTCTAAAGGCATTAAAGTGGAATTACGGTATCGTTTCGTTATTGTGAAATTCATAACAAAAAAATGTCCAATAAGAACCATATTAAGAGATTGCTCCTATACCGCTTATGCCTTCTAAGATTTAAGGAACTTGGGTTTAAAAAGGTATTTTCGCATAACCTGGGGAACGAGGCAGGTGTCAGTGCCGAACAGGTTCGTAAAGACTTCTCCCAGTGCGAAATATCCGGCAATAAAAAAGCAGGTTATAACATTGAATCTCTGCTGATCACGCTCAATGAGAAGTTTGTATTGAGCGAGGTTCGCAATATTATCCTCATTGGCATTGGCAACATGGGAAGAGCTATTGCCAACTATAACCATCATTATATAGGAACCAATGTTTATATAGTTGCAGCTTTCGATATCGATCCGTCAAAACAAAATCAGAAATCTGGAATACCCGTATTTTCATTGGACAAACTTTCAGCCGTTATTCAAGGATTTAAGGTTAACACCGCAATTATTTCCACACCTGCCATCTCAGCACAAAACGTTTGTAATCAACTGGTTGATAACGGAATTAAGGGTATATTGAACCTGGCGCCAGTAATATTAAAAGCCCCCAGAGACGTCATTATCAGTAATGTAAACCTTAGCGCAGAGATTGAAGCTATTATCTATGATTTGAATAGAAAAAAAGATGGATTGGATGTTGATTAAATCCGATTGAAAATGAACAGGGACCGATCATCGTTTCAGATTCATGTTCACGGGATGGTACAGGGCGTAGGGTTCCGGCCATTTGTCTACCGATTGGCACGGGAATTAAACCTGGATGGTTCCGTTGAGAACCGAAATGACGGTGTCTGGATCAATTTATTCTGTACGCGGGAAGGACTGGATATTTTCATCAGTTTACTGAAACGACAGGCACCACCTCCATCAACGATCCTGTCCGTTGAAGTTATTCACCAGGCAATGAATAATGCTCAGTCAGGCTTTCGGATACTGGCAAGTCAAAATGGCTCCGATGAAATTACCGGTATTTGTCCGGATATCGCTGTGTGCGAGAAATGTCTGGAAGACATGAAAAACCATCCGCGCCGGATAAGCTATCCTTTCGTGAACTGCACACATTGCGGGCCCCGGTTCAGTATTATCCGGGAGCTACCATGGGACCGGCCCAACACATCAATGTCAGGGTTCAGCATGTGTGACGGCTGCAGAGCTGAGTACACCGATATGCTCGACCGTCGCTTTCATGCTCAACCGATCGCTTGTACGATATGTGGGCCGGTTTACTATCAGAAAGGCTTTCAACCGGGCGCTGAATTATGGGCGGATATGGTTGGACAGATCATTCAGGCTTTACTCACCGGCCGGATCGGAGCTATTCAGGGTATCGGAGGATACCACCTGGTTTGCGATGCCACAAATGCTTTGGCTGTGGCCGAACTTCGCAAAAGAAAGCACCGTGACGGTAAGCCTTTTGCGGTAATGTTCATGGGTATTGAGGAAATTCGACAATATTGTGAATGCTCGGAAGCAGAGGAAAAACTAATAACCTCATGGCAACGTCCCATTGTTATCCTGAAAGAGCATAAATGCTTAAATTCCCTGGTCAACAAGGGTTTAGGGAGCCTCGGGGTTATGCTCCCGTATACTCCACTGCAACACCAGCTCATGACCGAAGGGAAATTCCAGGCATTAATCTGTACCAGTGGAAATCTTTCCGATGAACCCATCGTCATTACACCGGAGGCAGCTGAAGATAAGTTAAAAGATATTGCTGACTTTTTTATACATAGCAACAGACCCATCATTAACCGGACAGATGATTCTGTTGCACGATTAGCCGGAGAAAATACGATTCTTATCCGGAGATCCCGTAGCTATGTTCCCACGGCAATACAGATTAGTCTGTCTGTGGATGGTATTCTTGCTCTCGGCGCAGAACAGAAAAACACATTTTGCCTGGGGAAGAATCGTGAGGCCATTCTAAGTCAGCATATCGGGGATCTGAAAAACTTTGACACCTTTCAATTTATGGAGGAGTCCCTGGCCAGATTTAAGAAGATATACCGTTTCAATCCGACTCTGATAGTCACCGACCAACACCCCGATTATCTTTCAACGCAATTTGGCAATTCCCTCGGTATCCCGGTCATAGCAGTGCAGCACCATCACGCGCACATCGCCTCATGCATGGCGGAGCATCAATTGGATGAACCGGTGATCGGAGTTGCTTTTGACGGCACCGGACTTGGAACCGACCAAACCATCTGGGGCGGGGAGTTTCTGATCGCCACACTCGATCAATTCACCCGGTTTACCTGGCTGGACCCCGTGAAGGTCCCCGGCGGTGATCAGGCAGTAAGAGAACCCTGGAGAGTCGCGATAGCTTACCTTTATAAATGTTACGGGGAAAATATTCCATTTGAATCTTTCACTGGACTTCAAGGTATACCTGAGATTCAGCGAAATCAAATCATCAGCCTATTAAAGTCAGACGTTCCTGTTCCAGTCTCCTCTGCTGCAGGCCGGCTCTTTGATGCAATCTCAACCCTGACCGGTTGCTGCATTGAGAACACCTTCGATGCCGAGGCACCCATAAGACTGGAGATGGTTGCTAATCAGCTGGAAACAGGTGAATATCCTTTTCAGCATGATCACACTATTTCCTTTACTTCTACTATAGAAGCCATCCGGGTCGATCTTGAAAATCATGTTCCCGTATCCGTGATTTCTGCCAGATTTCACAGAACCCTGGCAAGAGCCATCCTGGAAACCTGTCTCCAGGCAAGGGAACTGACCAGGCTTAAGAGTGTGGTTCTGTCGGGAGGAACTTTTCAAAATGCATTTCTCACCCGGATTACATGTTCAGCCTTATTAAAGAACAAATTTAACGTATATACCCACCGCGTAGTTCCACCCAATGATGGCGGAATCTCCCTGGGTCAATTGGTTGTTGCAGCAAAAAAACAGATTAAAAAAAATGTGTCTAAGCATCCCGGCCGAAGTTCTATCCACCAACAGTAATATGGCCATTGTGCAAATAGGTGGGCTAATGATCCAGGCGTCTCTCGATCTGGTTGAGGATATCCGCGTAGGCGATTATGTCCTGATCCATACCGGATTTATTATTCAGAAGATTTCAATGGAGGAGGCAGAGGAAACTAAAAGACTCATCCGTGAGATTGAAAACCTTAATGATGCTCCATGAATATTGTTGAGGCTTTATTGTTTGCCATCCGAAGGGAAGCTACCCAACCGGTCCGGTTGATGGAAGTTTGCGGAGGACATACTCATGCTATCAGGAAATTCGGAATACCAGGACTCCTTCCCGGTACGGTCAGCTTACTGTCCGGGCCCGGTTGCCCGGTTTGTGTAACCCATACCGGATTCATCGATCAAGCCATTCATTTGGCCCGAAACTATCCGGTGATCATAACCACTTTCGGCGATCTCATCAGGGTACCCGGATCGGATCAAAGCCTGGAAACCGCCCGAGCAAACGGAGCAGATATCCGACTTGTCCTTTCTCCGCTGCAAGCTTTAACCCTTGCTCAAACCGAGAAGAGTAAACAAGTGGTTTTTTTGGGCATCGGATTTGAAACAACCGCTCCCTCGGTGGCCGTCACAATAAAAACCGCCCTTGAACGGGGAATCGGTAATTTTTCTGTTTTGAGTGCCCACAAGATAATGCCGCCGGCTATGGCCGCTTTGGTCAATCATCAGCCCAACCTCGACGGTTTCATTTGCCCGGGACATGTAAGTACCATAACAGGCTCGGCTATATATGAATTTCTTGCACAAGACCATGGAATACCTTGTGTTATTTCCGGTTTTGAAGCTTCAGATATTCTGGAATCAATATTACTGTTGATCAGACAGATAAATAGTCATCAGCCTAAAGTTGAGATTCAGTACAGGCGGGCTGTGAAAATGGAAGGCAATTTGAAAGCCCTGGAAATCATGCATGAAGTATTCGTCCTTCGTGACGATTGGTGGCGTGGGTTGGGAATCATCCCGAAAAGTGGCCTCATTCCTGATGGCAAGTATGCCGGTTTCGATACCCTGCAGCGATTTAACCTGCCTGAATTTCCGGATACCGGCAATCGTGGATGCAGATGCGGCGATATCCTCCGTGGATTAATTACTCCTCCTGAGTGTACATTGTATGGGAAAACCTGTACCCCTGACTCACCGGCCGGTGCCTGCATGGTGTCGTCTGAGGGGACCTGCCAGGCTTTCTACCGCTATCAGAATTGAAAATGAAAAGCTAACCATGAAAGACAAAATACTATTAACGCATGGTAGTGGGGGTCGGATGACCCGTGAATTGATACGCGATCTCTTTCAGCCCTACCTGAACAATGAATATCTTGAAAAAGAATCCGACGCAGCAATACTTCAACCGGTAACAGGTAAGATTGCGGTATCCTGCGATGCATTCGTAGTTCATCCTATCATCTTTGCCGGAGGAGATATCGGCAAACTCTCAATATGCGGTACTGCCAATGATCTGGCGGTTGCCGGTGCCAAACCCCATTCAATAACAGCTTCCTTTATTCTGGAAGAAGGACTTGAAAAGTCCCTTTTGGAAAGAGTGGTATCGTCCATGGCCCGTGAAATAAAACAACTCGATATTGCACTGATTGCCGCTGATACCAAAGTGGTTCCAAGTGGTCTATGCGACAAAATATATATTACCACTACCGGAATTGGTACCGTTATTCCTGATCTAGAGCAGGTCTCCAACGGGAAAGGGATTCAGGCTGGTGATCGGATTATCCTTAGTGGCACAATCGGCGATCATGGGGCAGCAATCTTTTGTGCCCGGTATCCGGAGCATATTCTGACGACAATCGAGAGTGATTGTGCTTGCGTATATCCATTGATTGAAATGATTTCAAGCTTCGGCACTGGCATTCGGTTCATGCGTGATCCCACACGGGGAGGATTAGCAACGGTTTTATGCGAAGTCACAGAAAAGAAAGCCTGGGGCATCACTATTAAGGAAAGCCTTATCCCGGTAAGGAATGAAGTTGCAGGATTATGCGACCTGGTTGGTCTGGATCCCCTTTACCTGGCAAATGAGGGTAAGTTCATAATGGTTGCCGCTGAATCGATTTCAAATGAAATACTAACCGCTTTACGATCTCATCCGCTTGGAAAAAACGCTTGTGAAATTGGTGTGGTCACCCGGGAAAATCCGGGTCGGGTTATTTTGGAAACCCCGATCGGGGGCACGAGATTATTGACCATGCTTTCAGGGGATCCCTTGCCACGAATTTGTTGAACCTTACCATGCATGAATTGGCTGTCATAGAAGGAATTATAGAAACGATGACTGAGGTCGCCGCAGCCAATCGTCTATCCAGGATCTCACGGCTGGATCTGGTTATTGGCAAAATGCACCAGTTGGTACCCGATATGCTTGAGTTTTCGTTTGAGACTTGCACGCAGGGTACCGTGGCTGAAAAGTGTAAACTTGTGATCGACTGGAGGCCAGTTATCGTGACTTGCCGTGATTGCAGTAACCGGTCTGAGATCATCGACAGTATATTTATCTGTCCGCATTGCGGAAGCTTCCGTCTCAATACTGAATCTGGTAAAGAGCTATATATTAAATCAATAACAGGAGAATAAAATGGATATAGTATTAATGAAGAATGTTCTGGACAGAAACCAGAATAAGGCAGACGAAAACCGCCTGAGATTATCAGAAAGAGGTATTCTTATGATCAATATTATCAGTTCACCAGGAGCCGGAAAAACCAGCCTTCTTGAAAAAACCCTAGCTCACTTTTCGGGGATATTGAAAATTGCTGTCATTGAGGGTGACATTGCTACCGACCGTGATGCCCGGAGACTACAACCTTATAATTCCCAAATCATTCAAATAAACACCGAAGGAGGATGCCACCTCGATTCCCACTCGATTGCCAAAGCATTTGAGCATTTGGATCTGGACAAACTTCAATTGATCATTGTGGAAAATGTTGGCAACCTGGTATGTCCCGCAGAATTTGATTTGGGTGAAAACCATAAGATAGCCGTGATCAGCGTTCCGGAAGGTGATGACAAGCCGGTTAAGTATCCGCTGCTGTTCAGGGAATCCTCAGCTATTATTCTGAATAAGACAGATCTGATCCCCTATACAAATTTCAGCCTTGAACAATTCAGAAATTACGTTAGGGAACTGAATGGCAGTATTCCTGTTATGGAAATTTCATGCACCACCGGCTCAGGATTGTCGGTTTGGTTTGACTGGATCCGGGCTCAAATAAAAGAGAAAGGCGTACCTGCATAGATACGCCTGTTTCCTTTTCTGCAGTCTGCAGTCCGTTAAATCACACCCTGATCCACCATTGCATTGGCAACTTTGATGAATCCGGCAACATTGGCACCTTTTACGTAATCTACGTATCCATCGGCCAGTTTGCCATTGATAACACACTGCTGATGAATATCTTTCATGATCTGATGCAGACGGGCGTCCACCTCTTCGGCTGACCAGCTCAGTTTCATGGCATTCTGCGACATTTCGAGTCCTGAAGTAGCTACACCGCCGGCATTGGCTGCCTTGCCCGGGGCAAACAGAATTTTTGCTTCATAGAAGACTTCGATTGCCTGCGGGGTTGATGGCATGTTGGCACCTTCACAAACGCATTTGCAACCGTTCTTAACCAGATTCAGGGCATCCTGTTTATCGAGTTCGTTCTGGGTGGCACACGGAAGCGCTATATCGCATTTAACTTCCCATGGATGTTTTCCCGGATGGAACTCCACGCCAAATTCCAGTGCATAAGGCTGAACAACATCATTATTTGAAGCTCTCAGTTCGAGTATGAAATCAATTTTATCTCCTTTGATACCATCCGGATCATAAACATATCCGTCAGGACCGGAAATCGTGACCACTTTTGCACCCAGTTCGGTTGCCTTCAGAACTGCACCCCAGGCTACGTTGCCGAATCCCGAGACACAAACTGTTTTACCGGCAAAGCTTTCGCCTTTGGTTTTCAGCATCTCGTCGGCAAAATAAACGTTACCGAATCCGGTGGCTTCCGGACGGACCAGTGATCCACCCCAGCCACGGCCTTTTCCGGTAAGAACTCCAGAATTTTCCCTGGCCAGTTTGCGATACATTCCATACAAAAAACCTATTTCGCGACCACCTACGCCGATATCACCTGCAGGCACATCGGTTTCAGGACCGATCAGCTTCCAAACTTCCAGCATAAAACTCTGGCAGAACCGCATAACCTCGCCATCAGATTTACCTTTCGGGTTGAAATCCGATCCGCCTTTTGCACCGCCCATAGGCAAAGTGGTCAGGGCATTCTTAAAGATTTGCTCAAATCCCAGGAACTTCAGAATACTCAGGTTAACACTCGGGTGGAAACGTAAGCCACCTTTGTATGGTCCGATAGCATTGTTAAACTGAATCCGGTAACCCAGATTAACCTGGACCTTGCCATGATCATCTACCCAGGGAACCTTAAACGTCAGAATACGGTCAGGTTCAACCAGACGCTCAATAATACTGGCGGATTCGAACTGAGGGTTCTGGTTATAGATTTCCTCAATGGATTCCAGAACTTCGCGCACTGCCTGAAGATACTCCACCTCACCCGGGTGTTTCTTCTCTATATTGATCAATATTTTTTCAACGTTCATAAAACAAAATTTAAATCGTTCAATTACTGTTAGCAAAGGTATTCTTCAAGCTGATTTAATCACACAGTTTTTATCAGGTATTAGTATGATTTTACTCAATATTCCTTACCCGAAAAGGCTATTATTCAGGGTCAGCAGTTATCGCAGTTCCCCTTCCACCAAATCCGGGCTTATAAATAACTCCGCGGTTCTGAGCCCCATCGATTTTGATGTGTAAAGGATCCTCAAACTGAATATGCCTGATATATTCATCCTCATAGACGCTTTCGAATCCCGAAAGGAAATCGAGATCATAGTAACCATCTTTCAGATAAGGATTAATAGTAAGATATCCAATCCGGAAGGAGGTAAGGTTCTGGAAGAAATGGGTACCCTGGCTTGGGTCGATCCGGTAATCGGGAAGCCCGGATTCCACAATTACACGGGCAGCCGAAATCTGCGGCCATTTAACCGGGATCCCCAGCCAGGGATCACTTGAACCCCAGCGGCCAGGCCCTACCAATACATAATTACCGCCCTTGGTGATAAACTGATCATTCAACCTCTCTATCCGGCTGGTAATGGTATTGCTATCAGCAGCCCTGAAACATTCCGGTTTCACATAAACAAAGTCGCGAATGTTCCGGATAAGGCCGTTCCCAAGCGCTGAAACGGAATAAATGATGGTATTCTCTTCAACTACTTCCTCGAGCCGGAAACTGAGTTCATCAGAATTTTCAACAACCGGCCGAATCTGAAGGAAATTGAATATTTTCGGTGTTCCCGGCGGCACATCGAGGTTGACTGCAAACTCCATTTCAATCGGATTGTTCATTTCCTTTTCACCGACTTTCATCAGGGTCATTAATATATCAGAAAGAGGAAAAGTATTGTGCTTCAGAATATTATTAAAGGTAATCACCCTCCTGCCCTTTTCGGTGAAATTGTCGCGGATGATATGGTTGTCCATGTCAAAGGTAGAAGCTACAAACCGTAAGGCTGAATCTTCTTCGGCATCGCGGATTTTCAGCTTCAAAATATTAACCCCGTCATCTGTGGAAGGATGGAAATGGTCGGCAAACAGATCCAGCGCATAAAACTCGCGCTGCGTTTCCTTCAGGGCACTGTCGGCAGAGGATAGTTGCAATATTTTAGACGGATATTTCGGGGAGAATCGCAGTCCCGCACCTCCTTCAACAATCAGTTTACCCAATCCGAAAGCGATATTGGCAATGCCATCTTCCGGCCTTTCTAACCCGACCGGATAAAAATTAATCGACCGGACCACGCCTGATATCGTTGGATAAAAGCGGTTTCCATATCGGTTCCCGCACACCTCCTGCAAAATTATAGCCATGCGCTCTGCATCAATCACATTTTGAGTGGCTGCCAGGTAAGTTTTTGAATTTTTGAAATATACTGAAGCATAGACTGACTTAATCGCATCGGAAAGCATATATACCATCTTCTGCTTATCTGATTCAACCTTCGGCAGCATAAAAGTAGAATATATACCAGCAAATGGCTGATAATGACTATCCTCCAGCATGCTCGAAGACCTTATGGCAATAGGATTTTTTACCACGCGGGCAAAAGCTTCCAGGTCTTTGTAAATCCGCACCGGAAGTGTAGCACCTACAAAACTTTGAAGAATCTGCTCATCGGTTAACCTCGAAGTAACCACTCTCCAGAGGTTATTCAGGTCCATAAACTCTTCAAAGACCTCGGTCGAAATAACCACTGTTCGCGGAATGGTGACCAATACCCCATCCCAATGGTTACCCAGATCATGATGCTTAATAAAGGAGTCAATAAAGGCAAGCCCTCTTGCCTTACCTCCCAGCGACCCTTCCCCGATTCTTGAAAACAGCATATACTCATCAAACCGGGTCCGGTCAAATGTTGAAATGACTCCCCTGGCCTTCGATAAACGGTAGCTCGATATTATGTTGAAGATGTACTGCCGGCCGTCCTCCACACTTCCGAAATCCTCGAGTGTTTTATGTTTAAGATGACTTCCGATCTGAAAGAAAGCTCTGGCATTGAACCACTTAGAGAAATCATTATTATTAAAATGATATTTGAGCGAATGGGTCGGGATTTTTAAAATGATATCCTGCATCTCTTTCAGGTTCGAAGCCCTGCCGATCTCTTCCCCGGTTTCGGGTTCCCTGAAAATAAAATCACCGAAATTCATGTATCTCACCATGAAATTCCTCAGTTCAATATCCAGCGTTTTGGAATATTTATGCAGAAAACTGGCGTTCAAATCGGTGGCGGCAGCTTGATTGCTTAATTCCGAAGATTGCAGCAGGAATGGCACATACGGATCAACCTCCCTTACCGTTTTGCAGAATTTCAGACCTGCTTCCTGGTCCTTCTTACCTTTCCGCTTGTAAGAAATATCAGAAATGATTCCAAGAGTGCTATCCCTATACTTGTGGAAAAGATCCATGGCCGCTTCGTAATTGGTGGCGAGAAGAATTTTCGGCCGGCCCCGCATCCTGAGCATCTTGCGATGTTCATTCAATCCTTCCAGCATGAAGGATTTAGATTGTTTGAACACAATCTTATAGATCGCAGGCAAAAAAGAGGAATAGTACCTGACCGAATCCTCCACCAGTAAAATGGTTTGGACCCCCACCTCATTAACGTCGTACACCAAGTTCATCCGGTCCTCAATCAGCTTGATGATAGCCAACAAAAGATCCGCATTACCCAGCCAGGAAAAAACATAATCGATGGCACTAAGATCTTCCTTCTCGAGCTTTATCGAGACCTCCCTGCTAAAATGAGTCAATACAACAATCGGAATATGAGGATATTCGGACTTTATCTTTTTTGATAACTCAAACGGGTCCATTTCGCCAACGCTCAACATCGAAATAACCAGGTCGATGTGTTCCCGCTCCAGGTGATCAAAAGCTTTGCGGGCAGTATTGGCCTGAATAAAAACCGGCGGATACCTAAGGTTAAGCGCAACATATTCATTAAAAATCTGCTCATCGATCCGCCCGTCCTCCTCAAGCATGAAGAAGTCATAGTTACTGCAGATAATCAATACTTTATTTATCCGGCGCTGCATAAGGAATTTAAATTCCGCTTCGCCGAAATCGGTATTTGGCCGGTTTAATTGGGTAAATTCTTGCATATTATTCAAATTCCTGACAATCCCGCTCATTGCTAATCCGGATTAGAGACTGTCTCTTTTTACCGTCCATGACGATATCCATATCGTTCTCAAATATAACATGCTTGAAATACCGCCCCTCCTCAATAACAGTCTGCTGCTGTATTAAATCGTACTGAATGAAATTCTTACCGCCTGTATGAATGGAAAAGTACCCCACATTCATGGAAGTTACGTTATGGAAAAAGTGGGAGCCAAGAGAGGCATCCAACGGAAAATCAAACAAATCGGTCTCAACAATTACCCTGGCGTTTGAAATTTGTGACCATTTAACCGGAATCCCGATAAATTTATCACGCGACCCCCATCTTCCGGGACCAATCAGTACATATTCCTTCTTCAGCTTTCTCATTTCTATATTCATATGCTCGATTTCAGCAGCCATTTCCTCAGTCTTCATCTTGTCAAATTTCTGAGGATCAAGAAAGATCAAATCACGGATACATCTCAATCTGCCGTTTCCGAGGCTTTTTTCGGAATATAATATAGAATTCGAATGATCAACCTGGTCGATATCCACCGTAAAATCCTCATCTGCGCCAACCATGGGCTTAATCTGGAGGAGGTAAAATGATGCGCGATGCTGGCTGTCGGGCATTAGATCCACCGCATATTCAATTTCAACGGCCGTTCCAAGAGCTTCATGAACAACATCCAGAATAACCTCAACTGTTTTGGCAAGAGGCGTATATCCAAAATGAAGGATATCTGCAAAATTCAGCACACGGGGGCCAAACCCCTGCAAGCCAGGATCAAGCCGGTCATTATTAGCATTATATACCGAGGCAAGATGATTAATGGTTCCATGCTTCTCTGCGACGGAGATATCGAGTTTAGCCAATCCTGCTTCTTCTCCGTCAAGGAGGTTCAATTCTCTTTTTTTGAGATCTGCAGCATAGAAACAGACCTGCGAGGTTTTCAGCTGATCCTTGAGGGAAGAGATCTGCAAGGTGGGATACTTCGGTGAAAACCGCCATGCTTTCTCGCCCTCCATAACATACCTGCCTAATCCGAGGGCTATCACGGCGCAACCATCATCGGGTTCCATATGAGCAACCGGATAGTAGTTATAGGACTGAGCCGTACCGCTAATGTGCGGATAGTAGTATTTTTCATACTCATTACCAACAAGTTCCTGGATAACCACTGCCATTTTCTCCTCTTCAACCCGGTAATTGACCGCTTCAAAATACATCCTGGCCTCGGGTGAAAAAATGGAGGCATAAACCATTTTGATCGCATCCTGCAATTGATCGTACCTGACATTATAATCTGGATCAGAATTCGGCAGCACATAAGTTTCGAAAATGCCCGCAAACGGATGAAGCAGGGAATCTTCAAAAATACTGGACGAGCGAATCGCGAGCGGCATGTTCAACAGTTTCAGAAATGTTTTGAGTTTCTTCTTTAGGTTGAACGATAAATCGCCGGCCAGGAACATTTCCCTGACTTTCATATAATCCTGTTCATCAAGGACCGGGCTGGTGAGGTTGTTCCGTTGCATGAATATTTCAAATTCATCGGTTCCGATGATCGCCGTGCGGGGTGTGCGGATATTGATGTCGGGTATAATATGAGTAAAATCAAGGTTATTGATCAGGGTATTGATAAAGGCCAGGCCACGGCCCTTTCCTCCAAGTGATCCGGTACCCAGACTGACTATATTACGCCAGTCGAGGACGGCGGTTTCGTCAAAGTTGACCACCTTTCCCTTGTCTTTATCGATCCGGTAATTCTGAATCACATCGATGATATACTCACGGAGTTCCTTCGGGCTGCTAAAATCACCGGCCTTTATCGGGTTGATGATTTTGGCAAGCTGAATCTCACCCCTGGCCATCAGCCATAAAGAAAAATGATTTTTTAGAGCATGGTATAGAATCGATTCTTCAGGTATCGTTCGCAAATGATTCTCAAAATCCTTCATCGACCGGGCCACAGCGATTTTCCGCCCCTGGTTATCACGGTAAACAAAATGTCCGAATCCCAGTGAGTAGGTGATAAAGGTTTTCAGATCCTGGAGCAATGTTTCAGAGTTCTTGTTCATGAAAGTTGCCTTGAGCTCAACAGCAGCCGAAGCACATTCAGCATCAGAGGATTGCAGGATCATAGGCAGATCGGGCCGGTGCGAATGAACATAACGGAGAAAGCTGATACCTGCGGTTTCATGGACTAATCCTCCCCGTCTGAATTTCACGTCGGAAATTACGCAGGCCAGGTAATCCTGATATTTATTAAAGTAATTGATTGCCTCCTCATAGTTGGTGGCCAGGACAATCTTGGTACGGGCTCGCATTCGCGACACCTTATCGAGTTCATTGGTATTGGCCTCGGCGATTAATTCCTGGGTTTGCTCAAAAACCAGTGTGTAGAGCATCGGAAGGTATCTGGAATAATACCGGGGAGAATCCTCAACCAACAGGATCACCCGCACCAGTCCCACTTTGGTATCATTCTCCAGATTCACTTCGTCTTCCAGGAGTTTTACCATGGCGAAGAAAATCTTTGAATCCCCGTTCCATACAAACAACCGGTCGATCGCTGGCAGTATGGATTCCTGTTCATCAAAGAGGCCGATCTTCGAACTATTGTTGAGCAGCAAAAAGATTTTCATCTCGGGGTACCTTCTTCTGATCCGCTCAGCCAGCTGCAATGGGCTTCGTGTATCTACGCCCACCATCAGCACCACAAAATCGAACGACTTCTCTTTCAGCATCTCCAGTGCATCATCCGCGGAGGTGGCTCCGGTAATCCTTGGCAGGGACGAGAGACTCAGGTGGTAAACTTCGCCCATGGTCTGCTCGAAGAAACGGTCTTCATTTTCAAGGATAAAGGTGTCGTACAGAGTGGCAACCAGCAGAATTTCAGATACCTTAAACCTCATCAGATCATGGAAAATATTCTTGTCGGCCGTAAGTTTGCTGAGAAACTGCTGAAGCAGCAGCCGGCTATCCTTCATCGATTCCGTATAAACAATCTTCTTGTATTTGTAATCATCCCTTTCACGGGGCGGTTTCACAGCAATCGTCTTCCCTAACAATCCATTCAGATATCCGGTGATCAATCCGGCTATATTGTTAATCAGATTTCGCTCTTCGTTCAGGAAGGGTCCTTCATCAGCTTCCGGCAATTGTTGCGTATAGAATACCTGTAATAACCCTCCTTTACCATCTGATGAAAAAAATTCCTGCTGCTGCAGCCATTCGGTCTGCTTGAACCGCAGACTCTGATACTCCTGATCGTCATATAGGATCCGTGCACAGGCTTTCTGCGGGTATTGCCATCCCCGCGGCAATATAAGCGCGATCTGCCTGAGGGCTTCAGGCAGTGGCTTCCCCTCCGAAATGATAGTGGTCGTGCGGTTAATCGTCATGAGCTCCTTCACACGCTCCGTATGCTCAGCGAGCAGCCGTTGCAGGTCGGGACGTTTGGTGCGGTTCTGTTCCATGGCAAAATTATTCTCTGCTATTGCCGAAGATAGCAAGATTCAGATTAAAAACCGAACCAGAAAGAATCGTTATTTCACTTCCCAGGTCGAACCTGAATACATCAAATCGTGTATGGTATGAATTTTACTCTTTTCGTGTATCGCTTCAATCTGCTCTTCCATCTTCACATCGTATGATTTCGTGGCTTCGCAGGCACGTATCACACCAAGTGCCACCGGATATTTCGGATAGTCCATGTTGGCCAGCAACAGGTGAATCCCGGCAAATTCGGTATGCGTATCATGCACCAGAAGATCTTTTTCGGATATCCCATTATCGCCCAATTGAACAACATGCAGCTCGTTGTCCTTCATCATCAGACCTTTATCCTGGTTCTTTCCGAAGATCATCGGTTCACCATGTTTCAGCATGATAATGCGGTCGTCCCTGTTATCGCGGTCGGTGATGTCGCCAAAGGTTTGGTCGTTGTAAATGACGCAGTTCTGCAACACTTCAGTGATCGATGTTCCTTTGTGCTTTGCAGCTTCCAGCAGGATCTCGGTCGAGATCTTAGGCATCGAATCGATGGTACGGGCAAAGAAAGTACCATTGGCTCCGATAGTGATTCCACCTGGCTTGAAAGGCTGTTCGATGGTTCCAAAGGGCGAAGTCTTGGTCACTGAGCCTTGTTTCGACGTTGGTGAATATTGCCCTTTGGTTAAGCCGTATATCCGGTTATTGAACAGGATCAGGTTAACATCGATATCCCTGCGCACCAGATGTATAAAATGGTTGCCCCCGATAGCGAGTCCGTCACCGTCGCCGGTAATGATCCAGACACTCAGGTTTGGATTGGATGTTTTCACCCCGCTGGCGACTGCCATTGCGCGGCCATGGATTCCATGAAACCCGTATGTATTAACATAATAGGGAAAACGGGATGAGCATCCGATCCCGGATACGAACACAACATCTTCATGTTTGTATCCGATCTGGGAAAGGGCTTTAAGAACAGAACTAAGAATAGCGTGATCGCCGCAACCGGCACACCAGCGAACCATCTGGTTGCTTTTAAAATCTTCCGGTTTTAATTGTTGTATGTCCATTCTTTAGTCCTCCAGGTTTTTAAGTATCACCTCTTTAAGGTCTTTTACGGTAAACGGTAATCCCATGATCTTATTGAACTTCCGGTACGGATACTCCGGATGCTGCATCCTCAGATAATTTGCAAATTGACCGAGGTTAATTTCGCAAACCAGGAGTTTCTTGAATCTTCCAAGAATCTCACGTGTATTGGTTGGCAGCGGATAAATATAGTTGAACTGGGCGAGTGCCACTTTGTGGCCTTCGCGGCGCACCTCGGTTAAAGCAGTGACCATGTGCCCATAGGTACCGCCCCACCCGATGATCAGCAGTTCGGCATCCTCATCTCCGACAATTTCCAGCGGTGGAATATCCTTAGCTACCTTTTGGACTTTATTCTCGCGAATATGACTCATCAGTTCATGATTCTCAGGAACATAAGAGACCGTTCCGGTAATATTCATCTTCTCGAGACTGCCCAACCGGTGCTCCATCCCATGGGTACCCGGAACAGCCCAGGTTCTTACCAAAGTTTCGGGATCCCTGGCATAAGGTTGCCAGTTCTGAGTATCCGGTGCCACTCTTGGTACTTTGATATCCGGAAAATCATTCAAATCGGGAATCCTCCACGGTTCTGATCCGTTGGCCAGGAATCCATCGGTAAGCAGGATAACCGGTGTCATGTGCTCTACAGCAATTTTACAGGCCATATAGGCATAATCGAAACAGTTGGAAGGTGTTGATGCTGCCATAACCACTACCGGGCTCTCCCCGTTGCGGCCATACAAAGCCTGCATCAGGTCGGATTGCTCGGTTTTGGTTGGCAGGCCCGTTGAAGGACCTCCGCGCTGAACATCAACAATAACCAGCGGAAGCTCAATCATAACGGCCAGGCCAATGGCTTCGCCTTTAAGTGCCAGTCCCGGACCGGAAGTGGTGGTAACCGCTAATGACCCTGCAAAGCTCGCTCCGATAGCGGTACAGATACCTGCGATTTCATCTTCTGCCTGGAATGTTTTCACTCTCAGATCTTTACGTGCAGCTAGTTCTTCCAGGATACCGGTGGCCGGGGTGATGGGATAGGAACCGCAGAATAGTTGCAGATCGGCCTTTTCGGCAGCAGCCATCATACCCCAGGCTACAGCAGCATTACCATTGATGCTCCGGTAGGTGCCTTTCTCTATCTCAGCCGGCTTTACCTTAAAGTTAGCGGTAAAGGCCTCAATGGTTTCGGCATAATAATATCCATCGTACAACACCTTGATATTGGCCTCAACAAGAAGCGGTTTCTTGGCAAACTTCGTGTTGAAGAAGTTTACGGCATGCTCCAGAGGCCGGTCGTATAGCCAGCTGACAATACCGAGGGCAAACATGTTTTTACAACGCAGAATCGATTTTTGATCCAGTCCGATGTCTTTCAGGCTCTCCCTGGTCAGATTGCTGATCGGGGCTGAAATCACCTGGATCCCTGTAACATCCTCTTCCAGAAAAGGATCCCCCTTGTATCCGGCTTTCTCGATATTTTTGGCATCAAACTGATCGGCATCATAGATTATGATCCCATCGGGTTTAACCCACCTGAAATTTGCTTTCAGTGCTGCCGGGTTCATCGCAACCAGCACGTCACAATAATCACCCGGAGTATTGATCTGGGTATGACCAAAATGGACCTGGAAGCCGGAAACTCCACCAACTGTTCCCTGTGGCGCCCTGATCTCTGCCGGGTAATCCGGGAAAGTGGAAACATCATTACCGTAAAGTGCTGACGTATCGGAGAAAAGAGTGCCGGTAAGTTGCATACCGTCGCCCGAATCACCCGAAAACCGTATGGCCACTTCTTCGATTTCGATGACTTTTGCCTGTTTACTCATGACAAATTATTGTTGTTAGGATATTAGGGTGCAAAAGTAAGCAGATTTATATTGTGATTAAAATGATATTTTCATGTGTGCTTTTACAGCTCAGGAATCAATAAATATTGACTGGCTATGGCTCTGATAAAATCCAACCAGAGAGATGATCGATAAAATCGCCAACAACTACCTTTTCTATGCGGGATGGTATCAGGAGGATTGACCGCTGCCCGCAGTTGGCAGACCGTCCAACTTAGCAACAAGGTGTTGTGCACCTGTCAATTGCGCCATAACTTTGCTTAAGCCCTCGGTGTCCCCGGTGGTATAGAACTGATAACCGATAACCTCTGAACTTGTATTCAATCCATTATGCTCTTCCAGTACTTTTCTCGTTTGACGGGCAACCGCGGGCGCCGGGTCAATAATCCGGATTCCGGCAGGAAGAATTCCCTGAATTATCGGAATCAGGAAGGGGTAATGGGTGCATCCCAATACCAACTGATCAATGCCCTGCTCAACCATCGGTAGCAGATATTTGATCAACAATTCTTTTGTTTCGGGTGAATTAATCATTCCATTTTCGATCAGCTCAACCAGGCCGGTTCCGGCTCTCTCATGCAGTTCCACCGAATAGGCATAGAGCCCCATAGATCGTTTAAAATGCTCACCCTTAAAGGTTTGTGCCGTTGCCAAAACCCCAATATGGCCTGTTTTCGATTCCATAGCCGCGGGCTTAACCGCCGGCTCAACTCCAACAAAAGGAAGATTAAACTCCCGGCGTAAAGTGGTGATCGCCGCACCGGTGGCGGTATTGCAGGCGATAACAATCAGTTTACATCCCTGATCGATCAGGAATCTGGTTATCTCCCGGGAGCGACCGGTAATGAAACTTTTAGATTTTGTTCCGTAAGGTGAATGGGCTGAATCCGCCACATAAATCATCGACTCATGCGGAATCTCCCTCACAAGTTCATTCCAAACACTAAGACCACCGATTCCGGAATCAAAAACGCCTATGGGTGCCAAGCTACTTGATGCCCAGCTTGGCTTTCACAAGTGGTAAAATATTCAGGGATTCATCATCCGGAAAGTAAATTACTACACTACTTTGACTTTGAGTATCAAGTATATAGGTAAATTTATTAGACTCAGCCACAGCCTTGATGGCATTCTTTAACTTGGCTATGATCGGAGTCATCAAGTCAAGTTGCGTTTTATCAAGTTCCTGCTGAGCAACAGTCTGAAAATTCTGAATTTTACCCGACATATCTCGCAGTTCAGTTTCCTTTGCATTACGGATAAATTCCGACAATGAATCCCTTTGCTTAGTATAAGTATCGAGCAAATTCGTGTACACGGTATTCATGGATTCGAAATTCTTATTGATCTCCACGTTGAATTTTTCATAGATTTTTGCAGCACTATCACGCTCCGGCATCAATTGAAGAATTGCTTGTGTATCGATATGACCGATTTTTTGCTGAGCAAAAGAAGCAGTTCCGCTTACGAGAATGAACATCGCACAAGCTACCAGGGTCAAAAGTAATTTTTTCATTTTCAACGATTAACAGTTAATATAGAACAACCTAATAATGTGTTACTTAAAACGGAGCACAAAGATAGAAATTAATTTTGAATTCCCATCTTTTTCAGCACATCGTCACTTTTATCGAATTTTGGATCGGTAAAAAGCATGGTCGGACCGGCAGCCACATCAAAAATAATGGAATAGCCTCCTTCTGCCGCAAGATCTTTAACTGCCGTAAAAACATCATCCTGAATGGGTTTTACCAATTCCGTACGTTTCTTGTATAGTAACCCTTCCGGGGCAAAGTATTTTTTCTGCAATTCCTTGACATCTTTTTCCCGCTGCATGATTTCCTCTTCACGCTTGGTTCGCATTTCTTCGGTCAGAAGAACCCGTTCGGCCTGGTAATCTTTATACAGTTTCTCAATATCGGTACGCTTGCCCTCAATCTCTTTCTGCCACTCTTCGGAATACTTATCAAGTTGCTTTTGTGCTGCATCATAAGCAGGTATCCTGCCCAGAATATAATCCGTATTTACATAAGCAAACTTCTGGCTGAATCCCATCGTCACCCCGACGATCAGTAAACTTACTGTGAACAATATCTTTTTCATAACCTTAAAATTTTTCTGATTACTTCAATTTTCGTACCAAGTAACGTTTCTTTCATGTAATTTTTTTCTCAGGTACCCACCCCAACCCCTTCCTGAAACAGGGAGGGGCCTCGCTCCGAGGGAAACTCGGTGCTCCTTCCCCCTCCCGTTTTAAGGGAGGGGGCCAGGGGGTGGGTACTTAAAGTCCAATTGGCCAGGGGGCGGGTACTAACTTACAATTGCGGTCCCAGCACAAAATGGAACTGACTGTGGTTTTTGCCCGGGTTATTCGGAATTTCATCAAATCCATAACCCCAGTCAACACCCATCAGGCCGAACATCGGCAGATAAATCCTAACCCCAACACCAGCTGCCCTTTTCATATCGAACGGATTGAACTCCTTAAATTCATACCAGGCATTACCTGCCTCGAAGAAGGCCAGGGCAAACAGGGTGGCATTCGGGTTCAGCGAAATCGGGAAGCGCATCTCCATGGTAAATTTCGTGTACAGATTCGCACCTTTTGAAGGTGTCAGCGATCCATTGGCGTATCCCCTCATAGCGATAATATCACGGCCGTAATAGCTATATCCCATCATCCCGTCGCCCCCGACTTCAAAATTCTCAAACGGGGATCTTGCATACTGATCATAGTATCCAAGGTATCCGAATTCTGCCTTGGTGGCCAAAACAAAGTCGCGTGTTTCACCGTCTTCGGATCCGCCAATCGACCAGAGTTTGGTATACCAGGATGATTTGAAGCTCCATTTATGATATTCGATCCACTTATAGCGCTCTGTTTCTGTAAGTTTACTATAATCCTTGCCATTAAACAAAGAATAGGGCGGTGTAATCTGCAGGTTGAGCGAAAAACTGGATCCCATCCTTGGATAGATGATCTGATCCACTGAACTTCTGCCGAAAGTGTTGGTAAAACTAAAGTTATTGCTGACCCCGTTTTTGATCACAAAGTACGACCAGTCGTCAAGTAAATAGCGTTGAAACGATAACTGGTTAAACAAGGTAAAATAATCATCAGGCCAGTTGAGCCGGCGTCCCAAACCAATTGAAGCCCCGGAGATTTTCATCGATTGGTTAAGCGGGTCTTCTGTCTTCCTTCCGTTGGTTTGAATGGTATGATACAGTGATACCGATAAGGAATTCGGTTTCTTGCCGCCCAACCAGGGTTCAACAAAAGAGGTGCTGTAAGACTGATAGTACTTGCCGTTCGACTGGGCACGGATACTCAGGTTTTGTCCGTCACCCGAAGGCAGCGGCCTCCAGGCTTCCTTCTTGAAAAAATTCCGGGCTGAAAAATTCCCAAACTTAACACCCAGAGTTCCGATAACCATACCGGCTCCCCAGCCTCCTGAAATCTCGATCTGATCATTCGCGCGCTCAACTAACTTATATTCAATATCAACAGTCCCATCAAGCGGGTTGGGAATTGGAATCGGCTGAATTTTTTCCGGATCGAAAAAACCAAGCTGCGATAATTCCCGAACCGAACGGATAACAGCGGAACGGTCAAATAAGTCGCCCGGTTTGGTGCGGATTTCCCGGCGGATAACATGTTCATTTGTCCTGTCATTGCCGGTGATGATCACCTTATTGATCCGGGCAACCTGGCCTTCATGAATGACGATCTGAAGGTCGATGGAATCATTGTCCACATTTACTTCCTGGGTTTCGGCATCATAGAACAGATAGCCTTTGTCCATATAAGCATTACCAACAGCATCGGGATCATTTCTCAGGCGGTTTTCCAGAACTGTCTGATCATATACCGCACCTTTCTTAATCTTCAGTCCTGCCGAAAGTTGTTCGCTGGTATATTTCACATTACCTGCCCAGGAGATGTTCCTGAAAAAATACTGTTTACCCTCTTCCATACGGATAACCAGCCCAACGGTCCCATCCGGATTATGGTAAAGGGAATCCTTGACGATCCGTGCATCCCTGTATCCTAAAGTATTGTATTTGGCTATAATATTATCCTTGTCATCCTTGAAGTTGCTTTCAAGAAACTTTGATGCCTTAAAAATGTTATACCAGGCTTTTTGTTTGGTTTCCTTCATAGCCTTCCGAAGCTTTTTCTCCGGCAGGACGGATACATTCTCAAAGGTGATCTTCCCGATCTTAACCTTATTCTTTTTATCGACCTTAATATCAAGGACCGTTGAGTTCTGCAAAAGGGTATCAGCTTTCTGAGTAATAAACACTTCCGTGTTCAAATAGCCTTTGTCGATAAAATGTTCCTTCACCAGGAATTCTGTTCTCGAAAGAGTATACGGAGTAACCAGGTTACCTCTCACCAGCTTGACTTTCTCTTTCAGATCGTCGGCTTCCTGCTTATTTACTCCTGTAAACGAAAAGCGGGCTAACCTTGGCATTTCCTGCAGGTAGATATCAAGAAAAATCTGGTCACCCTCGATCTTGGTGGCAGTAATCCTCACATCTGAAAAGAGTTGCTGATCCCACAATTTCTGGATTGCTGTTGGAATGGCCTCACCCGGAACTGTGATCATTTTCCCAACATCCAGTCCTGAAAATTGCAACAAAACATTGTGTGTTAGATACTTGACCCCAGATACAGTTACCCCGCCGATTTGGTAATCCCGGGGAGTTCGCGAATAATCAAGAATTCGCAACGGCTTATTGGTGATTTCCTGGTTAAAGGCAACAACGGTGGAAAGAATAAGGACGACAGATAGTACTAATCTTTTTATCATACTGATTTTTCAGATGTTATAATTGCTCGCTGGTTTTGCCGAACCGTCGTTCACGGTTCTGATAATCTAATAAGGCTTCATAATAATCTTCAGTCTTGAAATCAGGCCATAGTTTTGAGGTGAAATACAACTCAGTATATGCCAATTGATATAGCAGAAAATTGCTGATCCTGTATTCGCCGCTGGTTCGGATCAGAAGTTCAGGATCCGGAATGCCGGCGGTTTGCAGGTACTTTTCAAAAGTACCACAGTTCATCTCATCCGGACTGATCTTGCCATCACACGCATCCTTAATGATTTCGCGCGCAGCCAAAATTATTTCATACCTTGAACTGTATGAGAGGGCAAGAACAACCGTCAGTCCCGTATTGGCTGCGGTTGCTTCTATGAGCTGAACCAATTCGTTGCGGGTATTTTCGGGAAGTTTGGTCAGATCACCGATAGACCGTAATCTGATATTATTATCTAAGAGCTTTTTGGTTTCCTTTTTGATTGTTGATACCAGCAATCCCATCAAGGCATCAATTTCTTCCGCCGGACGGCCCCAGTTTTCAGTGCTGAATGCATAAAGAGTCAGATATTCAATACCCAGTTCGGCACTGGCTTTAACCACCTCATCAACCGGTGTCACTCCGTTCTGATGCCCGAAAATCCGGGCAGCGCCTTTCCGGACGGCCCATCTGCCGTTACCATCCATGATGATCGCAACATGCCTCGGTAACTTCTCCCTGATTAGTTTATCCTTCAGACTCATTTAAGTTTTTTGCGTTCGTTATCGTAAAACGGACAGGTTCTGCAAAAGTTACTAACCATATATCCAAGAGTAATACCGACATGCGATCGCCAGTTTGACATTAATAAATTATACACAGGCGCATCGGGAATTTCGTAATCTTTCTGATATCCTTTTCTTAAAGCCCATTCCGCTCCGATGGTCAGGTTTGGAGTGGCGTTATATCTGACGCCAACATTAAAAGGCACCCTGATATTCCTGACCAGGTAATTACCCTTTATGGCATCTGCATTTGTTGGTTGCATTATGTTATCCCAAAGCGGTCTATCAACTAGGTAGCTCAATCCGACCGAAATATAGGATGTGACCAATTTTTTATCACGTTTAGGGCTGAGCGGATGGAAGTTAAACTCAAAAAGACCGAATGCATCAATCATGTTTGGTTTGAGATTTACCCGGTCGAACCCGACATTAATGCCTCCCCGCCAGGAATAGCGGGCATTCATGCTGTAACGATAGTAACCACCGGCTGCATAACTCAACCCGTTAGCATCAGGTATAGGCAGAATGTTATAAAGATGGCCCTGGGTCATTCCCAGGAATAACCCATAGTCATAGCTTTTCTGAGCATTCACTCCGAGCGCGGCAGAAATAAACCCGATGATTAAAAGTGTTTTCTTCATTTCTGAATAACTGCCAAAGCGCAAAGATAGTATAAAATACAAAGGTTTTTTCGAGCCATTACGTGACGCGTGGATGATATGGAAAGTTACACCGGCTGCTAATTTCTTCTATCTGCTCCCCACATCAGTTTTGTTCTCAGGGTGTGATAAAAGTTATGTTCCCTAAGCCGGATGGTCTTTATGCAGAATGGCGCTTTGTATATGGTGAGTTCAAGCCGGTCTTCAATAACTGCCGAACGTGAATCGGCCGAAACAAGAAGGTTCCCGCTGCGGCTTTCAATTTGGAGGGTAAGTTTCATCGAATCCTTAAAAACCAGCGGCCTCACCGTCAGATTATGCGGTGCAATCGGAGAAAGGATAATATTTCGTGTATCCGGTAAAACCAGCGGGCCACCTACACTCAATGAATAAGCAGTTGATCCTGTTGGCGTGGCAACAATCAGCCCATCAGCCCAATATATATTCAGAAATTGCCCATCCAGGAAGGCAATTATTTTGATCATGGATGAATCATCACGCTTATGTACGGTGATTTCATTCAAGGCAAAATTAAAATCTCCGAAAACAGGCTGGTCGCTATCCACCTGAAGAAGTACACGCTCATCAATCCCTGCCTTATTCCGCATGACTGTATCCACTGCAACAGAGATCTCATCCTGCGAGATATCTGCCAGAAAACCAAGTCGCCCGCTATTTATTCCTGCCAGAGGAATTGGAAGATCCCTTACCAGGGTAACCGCCTCAAGGAATGTACCATCGCCACCGATACTGAACATGACTCCCTGCAAGCCTTTTAAATCCTCATAGGTTTGAAAGATCCCGCCATAGGAATATTTTTCATCGTTCCATGAATCGATGAAATCTTTTAACGGACCGAAAATCATTACTTTAACATTATATTCAAGTAACTGATTCAACAACAGCCGAAAAGGAAGCCTGAACCCCTCATCAAATTCCCTGCCGAATAAGAATATATGCTTCACAACCGGCTCAGTTTTCATATCCCATCAAATATTCATGTATTTCATAAACTCCTCATATCTCGACCGGTAAAAATCATCCAACTGGCTGTTAGCCAGAAAATAAGACTTTACGGTATAACCATAACGATCAAAGGAGCGCATCAATGAACTGGTTTCCTCAGTGTTAACCTTTATTGTGGCCGTAAGTTCCCGGCCATTCGGATCAGGAATCACGTACAGACTGATCATCTTCGCATTATTGTCCTCGATAATCCTCGACAGCATTGTTGGAGAGTAATCCTGCAGAGCAAGGCTAAGGACAAGTATGGCGCCGGGCTGACCGGCCGCGGTGAGCATGCTGAAGTTCCTTACCAGCGAAGGCAAAGTTATGCTGCCTTTATACTCTTTCCCTGGTGTAAGTACCGGCAAAAGCGTCAGTTCATAACGCGACACCAAATCAATAACTTCGTAAACATGCTGATTTTCAATTACTGAAATAGCCAATAAATTGATTACCTGCGTACCTATGAGTTGGCTTGGGTCGGTAAACTCCCTGACATCTTTTTCTGATATCAGGCCAAGATATTCCCCGTGATCAACAACCGGCAGGTGAGCAACCCTGAATTCCACCATCCGGTCAATGACCTGACTCACTGTATCAGATCCTGTTACAGCAGGGATAAGGTTGGAAACCAGGTCTTGGGCCAGCATTTCGGCGGATAATTCGTAATTTTGTTCAAATAATAAATCCAGACACAATGACCAGATTAAGTGTAAATATAAATAAAATTGCCACACTCCGGAATGCGAGAGGTGGCAATGTTCCCGATGTACTGAAAGCCGCGGTGGATTGCGAACGTTTCGGGGCTCAGGGAATTACCGTACACCCGCGTCCGGATGAACGCCATATCCGTTATCAGGATGTATTAGATCTCAGACCATTGGTAAAAACCGAATTTAATATTGAAGGATATCCCTCTGAATCCTTCATTCAACTGGTTACCAAGGTAATACCTGAACAGGTTACGTTGGTCCCGGATGCACATGATGCAGTAACTTCAAACGCAGGATGGAACACGGTGAAATATCAAATCTTCCTCAGGGAGGTTGTAGCACGGTTTCATGAGAAAGGAGTCCGGGTTTCGGTATTCGTTGATGCTAATCCTGAAATGGTCAGGCATGCGGCTGCAATCGGTGCAGAGCGAATCGAGCTGTACACCGAACCCTATGCCAGGCAGTTTCCGAAAAATCCTGATGAGGCCATCAAACCCTTTATCGAAGCGGCTCTCGTTGCCTCCGGGTACAACCTGGGAATAAATGCCGGTCATGATTTAAGCCTTGAAAACCTGGAATTCTTTCATAGTAAAATACCTGGTTTACTGGAAGTTAGTATCGGCCATGCCCTGATTTCCGATGCACTCTATTTTGGCCTCGAGAATACTATTATGATGTATCGTGCAAAGCTTCAGGGTTAACAGCCGAAATGCGTGAAACGTGACGCGTGACGCGAAAGAGTGACAAGTGACAAGTGACGAGTGACAAAAGTTTGGCAAGTGCTGTTGTCATCCCTGCGAAGGCGGGGACCCCTTGACGCTACATGGAGTTCTGCAACTGCTTTTTTATGATCGAAACAAATGCAGCGGGCTGTTCGGCGTGGAGCCAGTGCCCGGCATTCTTGATTGTGACTATCTGAGCGTTCGGATATAGTTTACGGATCATGACAAGATCCGGTTCACGTATAAAGTCAGAATTTTCACCTCGGATAAAAAGAACCGGAAACTGGTCAAAAACTCTGCCTTCGGCCAAAAATGATTCCAACCCGGCTGATAGGTTATCAAGATTTCCGAGCAATGCTTCAGGGTTCAATCTCCAAAAATATCCGGATCCGGGCTTTTTTTCAATATTCTTCAGCAAAAACTGCCTGAGCTGTTTGTCGGGCAGCCGGTTCTCAAGCTGCCGGTCAATATCTCCCAATCCGGTAATTTTAGTAAAATCAACCGCCAACATCGATTTCAGCACCTTGATATGAAAAGCCGAATGGCTGGTATCCAAGGTGTTATCAAGATAACTTCTTGGGCTGATTTCAGCTATAATTAAACGGCTGATTCTCGATGGATTTTGGGCTGCAAACCACATAGCCGCTTTTCCGCCCATCGAATGGCCCAAAATTACAGCCCTGCTCAAATCATGGTCATCCATCATCTCCAGCAAATCGGCTGCGAGCACCTGGTAGTTATGCTGATCTGAATGTGGAGACCTGCCGTGATTTCGTTGATCCACAAGGAAAACTTCGCAAAAGCCTGAAAGATTCTTTGCAATCGTAAGCCAATTATCGCCCGAACCATACAGCCCGTGCAGAATAATAACCGGATATCCTTTTCCCAGATGCTGTACGTAAAGTTTCATAGACTATTCCGACAAATGTTCACGGATAAGCGAGCTTAGTACCCTGATTCCAACCTTATTATCACCTCCCTGAGGTATGATCAGGTCAGCATATCTTTTTGAGGGTTCGATAAAATCGAGATGCATTGGTTTAACCGTCTTTTCATATCGGTTCAGGACGATCTCGGCCGACCGGCCCCGTTCCTGGATATCGCGCCGTATAACCCTCGCCAGCCTGTCATCAGCATCGGCATCGACAAATACTTTAATATCGAGAAGATCCCTCACCTCCTTCTGGGTGAGTACCAGTATGCCTTCCACGATTACGACTTTTCGCGGTTCAATCAGTATGGTTTCGGATGATCGGGTGCACGTCAGATACGAATAAACCGGCTGGTGGATCAGCCTTCCGCGCCGGAGCTCTTTCAGATGCTCAATCAGCAATGGCCATTCAATTGAATCAGGATGATCAAAATTCAGTTTTTGCCGCTCTTCCAAAGGAAGATGACTATTGTCCTTATAATATGAATCTTGCGGGAGCAGCGCTACCTCTCCTCGCAGAAAGCAGCTCATAACCTTATTCACAACGGTTGTTTTTCCACTCCCGGTTCCACCGGCTATACCTACGATTAACATATTTTGCTGAAGATTCAGGAGGTAATTGTATATTTACCGATTAAGTCTTTCCAAAAAATGATCAGACACATCGTTCTCTTCAAAATAAAGGATTTTTCTTCAGAATCCGAAAGAAACGAAGCCTTACAAAATGTTTTGGTCACCTTTCGGTCACTGATCGGCCAGATTCCACAGATCCGGCAATTCAGGGTGGAACCGGATTGCGTTCATGGGCCTTCATCATATGACGTGATCATTGACAGCGTTTTTGATAATACTGAGGATTTGAAAGCTTACCAGGAACATCCTGCTCATTTAGATGCTGTGGCTTTGAATAAACAATGGTCGGAAAGTAAAATTATGGGCGACTATTTCTTCGAAAACCGTACCTAAATCAACCCCCTAAATAAATCAAAAATTATGCTATATCCTTTACGCTTTAAGCCGATTTACCAGTACCGATTATGGGGTGGAAATAAATTAAGAGATGTACTATGGAAGAAAGATGCACCTGACATGACCGGGGAAAGTTGGGAAATATCCGGAGTTGAGGACAACCAATCTGTTGTAAAAGAAGGGTTTCTGGAGGGAAATGACCTTCAGGAACTGATCGAGGTTTACATGGGAGATCTGGTTGGTGATGCTGTTTATGAAAAACATGGAACCGAATTTCCATTGCTGATCAAACTGATCGATGCTCATGATGTTCTATCGGTTCAGGTTCATCCTGATGATGCCCTGGCTGCCCAAAGGCATCATGCTTATGGGAAAACCGAGATGTGGCATGTGATCCAGGCTGATCCCGGGTCGGTCATTTATACCGGATTCAACCGGGAAATCAGCCGCGAGGAATTTCTCACCCATGTGAAACAGAAGAAAGTTCAGGAAGTTCTTAATGTCGAACCCGTAAAAGCCGGAGATGCCTTTTTCATACCGGCCGGCCGGGTTCATGCTACCGGTGCCGGGATACTCTTTGCTGAAATTCAGCAAACCAGTGATATTACCTACCGGATATTCGACTGGAACCGGTTGGAGAAAAATGGCAGGCCCAGAACATTACACACCGATTTGGCCATTGATGCCATTGATTTCAAGCATTATCCAAGCTACCGGACTGATTATCCCGCCTCTACAAATCGCCCGTCACCCGTAATCACCTGCCCGTATTTTACCGCTAATCTCATCTGGTTTAGCCGGTCTGTTGAACGCGACTATCTCGACATTGATTCTTTTATCATTTTCATCTGCATCCAGGGCTCTTTCCTGCTGAACTATGGAGAGGGTAATCCGATGCTGGTCAAAACCGGCCATACCATTCTGCTACCTGCTATCTTTAAGGATGTTATTCTTGAACCCCGCGGGGAGACCCGGGTACTGGAAGTATATATTGACAACCGCCAGGCTTCAACAACGATTTAAAGTGAATCCTGAGAATACTATTAAAACGGTCACCTTTTTAAGTGCCGGCAATGATCCTGGCAAGTGTCCAAGCCCTGACCGGCCGGAGTACGCCTTTATCGGACGATCGAATGTGGGCAAGTCAAGCCTGCTTAACATGATTGCAGGCCGTAAAAGCCTCGCCCGCATTTCGGTATCCCCCGGCAAAACTCAGACGATTAATCATTACCTGGTAAATGATGCGTGGTATCTGGTTGATTTGCCCGGCTACGGATATGCTAAGGTATCCAAAACGATGCGCGAAAAATGGACGGGCTTTACGAGCAAATACCTGATTAAACGGCCCAACCTGATGTGCCTTTTTCAATTAATCGACAGCAGGATTGAACCCCAGGCAATTGACCTGAGTTTTTCAAACTTTCTTGGACAGGAAAAAATTCCTTTTGTACTGGCTTTTACCAAATCCGACAAGGTAACCATCAATATTCTCAACAAAAACATATCGGCTTATTGCAAAGAGATGTCGAAAACTTGGGAACAGCTTCCCCGTCAATTCATTACATCATCTCAAAACAAAAAAGGAAGGGAGGAGCTTCTTGAGTTTATTCAACAAACCAACCTTCTTTTCAACCGGCAAGGTATGAACCCCTAATAATTATTTAACTTTGGTGCGGTATCCCTTTTGCCCTCTTTTACAAAAAAATCGATTCTATGCAGCCAAATAGTCCGATTAAAATCTTCTCAGGAACCGGATCACAATACCTGTCTGAGAAGATTGCAGCCGCGTACGGCACCGAGTTGGGGAAAGTTTCTGTATTAAGGTTCAGCGATGGAGAATTTCAGCCTTGCTATGAAGAAACGGTTCGCGGTGATTTTGTTTTTATCATTCAATCTACCTTTGCCCCGGCTGAAAACCTGCTCGAACTTTTGATGATGATTGATGCAGCCAGTCGTGCCTCAGCCTATAAAATCGTTGCCGTTATCCCGTATTTTGGTTTTGCCAGGCAAGATCGTAAGGACCGGCCTAGGGTATCGATAGCTGCCAAACTGATGTCAAATCTTTTGGCAGCAGCCGGTGTCAGCCGCGTAATCACCATGGACCTGCATGCCGACCAGATCCAGGGCTTTTTCGATGTGCCGGTGGATCACTTGTATGCTTCTACGGTTTTTATTGATTATATCCGCAAACTTCAACTTGAAGACCTCGTTATCGCCTCTCCTGACACCGGTGGAACCAAACGGGCAAATTCCTACTCAAAATACCTCGACTGTCCCATGGTTATTTGCCATAAAACCCGGAAGGGCGCAAATGTGATCGGAGAAATGACCATAATCGGCGAAGTGAAGGATAAAAATGTTGTTGTGGTAGATGATATGATCGATACCGCTGGTACCATAACCACCGCCGCAAACCTGATTATGGACAAGGGAGCAAAATCCGTGAGATGCGTCGCTACTCATCCGCTGCTTACCGGCCCGGCATTCGAAAGAATTGAACAGTCAGCCTTACTCGAAGTTGTGGTCACCGATTCAATCCCCTTGCGTAAGCCAAGCCCGAAAATCAAAGTGATCTCCATTGCCGGTCTTTTTGCTGATATCATCAAAAAAGCGTATAATAATCAATCAATCAGTAGTACTTTCCTCTTTTAATTGCTACATTTGCACCCTCTTTTTAGCCGGATAGTAATATAATGCAATGAAAACATTTGATTTAAAAGGTTCGCTCCGGAAGGAGCTAGGTAAAAAAGCAACCAAACAGGTTCGCAAAGAAGAAAAAATTCCTTGTGTTCTTTATGGTAACGGTGATCCCGTCCATTTTGTAGCCAACGAGAAGGAATACGGTAAGGTAATCTATACCCCGAGTACTTTCCAGATCAACCTGGATATTGAAGGAACTATCTATCCAACCATCATGAAGGCTATCCAGTTTCATCCGGTTACGGACAAGATTCTTCACATCGACTTTATCAGAATAGCTGATGGGAAACCCGTTAGTGTCAGCATTCCGGTGCGCCTCGAAGGTTTTGCCAAAGGAGTTCAGCAGGGTGGAAAACTGAAACTTGAAATGCGGAGAGTAACCGTTAGCGGAATGATTAAATCCATTCCGGATGAATTGCTGCTCGATGTCACCAATGTCGAAGTAGGCCAGTCGATTAAGGTTCGCGATCTTTCTTATCCTGAATTTGAAATTCTGGATCCGAAGAATGCAGTAATCGCTTCTGTTAAAACTATCCGTGTAGCCAAAGGCGCTGCCGAAACCCCAGTTGCAGCAGTTGCCGAAGTCAAAGTTTAATCTGATTAACTATTAAAAATTGCCAGGTGAAATATCTGATCGCAGGATTGGGTAATTTCGATAAGGAATACGCCAACACCCGGCATAATATAGGATTTACAATATTGGATGCCTTTGCCGAGGCGTCCAATATTAGTTTTACCCCTCGCCGGTACGGAGATGTTGCAGATTACCGCTATAAATCCCGGGATTTTGTGCTGCTAAAACCTTCTACCTATATGAACCTGAGTGGCAATGCAATACGCTACTGGCTTCAAAAATCGAAAATAGAAGAACAAAATCTACTCGTTGTAGTGGATGATCTGGCACTGCCATTCGGTCAACTCCGCCTTCGAAAAATAGGCAGCGACGGCGGTCATAATGGACTGAAACATATCACGCAGGTCCTTGGTCATGAGGATTATGCACGCCTGCGTTTTGGAATCAGCAGTCAAGAAAAGCTCTTTAACACGATCGATTATGTTCTGGGTGAATGGTCGCCTGAAGAAAAGGCCCAGCTCCCCGAAAAAATAAAGATAGCCTGCGAAATCATCTTAAGCTTTTCCTGCTCAGGTATCGATCGAACCATGAACACGTATAACACCCGCCCCTGACTATTGCTTTAGGCCACCTTGAACCTCGCATCGCTGTTAAATTCTTGTTAACCACGCTTTCCGCTTCCTCCGTTACCCTATCTTTGCCCAAAATTCGGATAAATGAAAAGGATTACGATCCGCTGGATTATCATAGCTTCGTCCATCTCCCTGGTAGGGCTTATCATAACCCAGCTTTTTTGGATAAATAATGCCCTTCGGCTCGGGGAAGAACAATTCAATAGCCGGGTGACTATTGCCCTTCAGGGAGCTCTTGATGAATACGTTCAGAACCACCAGGGAAAACCCTGCGATGTAACCTGCGGCTGCCTTAGCGTGCCCAGTCAGGCCGATAGCCTGTTCATCAACCTTGAACCGGCAGAGATGGACTCATTGCTAAGGGTTCATTTCGATTATCATGGCCTGGATACAATCTTTGAATTCAGGGTTGTAAATTGTACTACCGGCAAGGTTCTCTTCGAAAAGGCCGGAAAGCTGAAACACAATAGCCGCAGTTCCCTCCATAAAATCAGCCTTTCCTGTCTGCACCATCAGGAAAGTCATCGCATGGAAGTACGCTTTAACCAACCCAAGCAATTAATTATCAAGGATATGCTCATTTGGCTGGCAGCCTCCACCCTCTTTCTTTTGATCGTAATTATTAGCTTTGCCTATATCGTGCTCACAATCGTTCGCCAAAAGAAGATCACTGAAATGCGTAACGACTTCATAAATAACATGACGCACGAATTCAAAACTCCGATCTCCAATATTTCACTGGCCTGCGAAGTGCTTAAGCGGCCAAACATCAACGAATCCCCTGAAAGGTTAAACCGCTATATCGATATTATCAGCCAGGAAAACAGGCGAATGCGATCACAGGTCGACCGGATTCTTCAGGTTGCTGTCCGAAACCGTGAGGATCTGGATATCAGCCGCCAAACAACCGATATTCATGAGCTCATACGCGATGCAGTAGATACTATCTGCCTCGAAGACTGCCGCGATGGTGCAATAATCGATCTTGATTTCCAGGCTGCCAAATCAGAACTCTTTATCGACCCGGTTCACTTTACGAATATTATTCACAACCTGATCGATAATGCGCAGAAATACTCCGCTTCAGATCCCAAAATACTGATCAGTACGGCTCTTCGCGATAATAATTTTATCCTTAAATTTAAGGATAACGGTATGGGCATTAGCCAGGAGGCACAAAAACACATTTTTGAAAAATTCTATCGGGTTCCAACCGGTAACCTCCACAACGTAAAAGGCACGGGCATCGGTCTTTATTACGTAAAAACGATGATTGAGGCTCATGGCGGTACCATTACCGTTAAGAGTGAAATCGGAAATGGTTCAAGGTTTATCATAACTTTACCAACATGAAACTAGTAAAAGCAGAGATCCTACTCGTAGAGGACGATCAAAACCTGGGCTATATGCTTCAGGACTTTCTCGACCTGGAAGGGTTTAAGGTAACCTGGGAGAAAAACGGATTGACCGGTCTGAATACTTTTAAATCCAAACCGTTCGACCTTTGCATTCTTGATGTGATGCTCCCGATCAAGGATGGTTTCACCCTGGCTGAGAATATTCAGCAATTCAAACCCGGTACCCCATTCCTGTTTCTTACCGCCAGAGGTTTGGAAGCCGACCGCATCAGGGGGCTGAAACTCGGGGCAGATGATTATATCACCAAACCATTCAGTACCGAGGAGCTGAAACTGAGAATAGATATTATCCTCCGTCGCCTGGGTAAAGAATCTGACTCCATCAAGAAGGACGTCTTCACAATAGGCTCAGTCATATTCGATTTCCCGAACCAATTGTTACAACTGCATGGTGAAGAAAGGCGCCTGACTAAAAAAGAAGCGATGGTACTGCGTATGCTGTGCCAAAATGTAAATGAATTGGTGCGAAGAGAGCAACTATTGGTAAATATCTGGGGATCTGATGATTACTTCATGGGTAGAAGTATGGATGTTTATATCGCTAAACTGCGCAGCTACTTAAAATCCGACCCGGCGATTAATATTGTGAACATTCATGGTACAGGTTTTAAACTGGAAATCAGATAATAGTGGGAGAAGGCGTCAGAATAGATAAGTGGTTGTGGGCCGTACGGATTTTTAAATCCCGAAGCCTGGCAACCGACTTTTGCAAACGCGGGAGAGTACTCATCGGGGATGAAGCCGTAAAACCCAGCCGGAATATCCATATCGGCAATATTATTGTGGTACGAAAGCCTCCGCTCACACTCACTTACCAGGTTACCGGATTGATTGAAAAAAGAGGGTCTGCAACTCTTGCTGCCGAAAATGTAATCAACCTAACCCTGCAGGAAGAACTCGACCGGGTGCACCAGGCACACGAAAGTGCTTTTTACGTCCGCGACCGCGGTACGGGCAGGCCAACAAAAAAAGATCGGCGGGATCTCAATAAGATGGATATTTAGACTTGATCCAATGATTATTTCGCAACAAAAGAGAGCTGAAAACATTGCCGAGTATATTTTATACATGTGGCAGATCGAGGATCTGATCAGAGCCTATGATTTTAATTATGAACGAATTAAAAATGAACTGGCCGATCAATACCAGGTGGATCCTTCAGTTAAAAAAGATATCCAACTGTGGTATGAAGGATTAATTGATTCAATGAAATCGGAACAAATCACCCAGTCGGGTCACCTTGCTTTCCTGGTCGGACTGGTTGAGGACCTGAATGATTTCCATTTCAGGTTGATCGATAGCCCTCATCATTCCGACTACCAGGTTCTTTATGAGGAAGCTATATACAATATTGGTGATTTCAGAAAAAAAATGATTGTCAGGGAAAAAATCAGCGATATGGAGGTCTGCCTCACCGTCCTGTATGGATTTATGCTGATGAAGATGAAGAAAAGGACTATATCTGAGGATACCTCTAAGGCAATCGAAACCATCCGGGATCTGGTCGCCCGGCTGTCACAAAAGTTCAAGGATTTCGAAGACGGCCTGATCGATCTCTGACAATCAGAACAGCAATCCCTGGGATAGCTTCTTGTCTGACAAACGTGGAATCAAACCTCCAGAAGAGGTTTGCTTTATCAGCACGAAGGGAGAGGAAGACACACATATTAACAAATAACAAAGGATGGCTTCGGGAGTTAAAACAAATCGTTTGGATTGATCAGCAGGAATTCGTGCAATGGGATCCCGGTTTTACCGATCAGTAAGATCCGGTGCGGTTGAAAGCGCTTCTGGAAAGCTTCCATGCCTTTGCGTTTGTGGCTTTCTCCTGATGAGACTTCCAGCCCGATAACTTTCCCATTTTTCTGAATTACAAAATCTACTTCATCATTCCGGTCGCGCCAGTAATTCACGGTGATCCTATCGGTCAGGGCATGGTTTACCAAATGAGCGCCAACTGCCGATTCAACCAACCGTCCCCATTGAGCAGGCTGTTGTAATAGATCGGTATAGGATTCATGCCGTTGTGCAGTAATCAAAGCTGTATTAAAAATCTGAAATTTAGGGCTTGATGAACGCTGTCTCGTTTGGTTGGAAGCAAATTTTTCAAGACCGGCAAGCAGGCCAGCCTGGCTAAGAAGA
The DNA here is from genome assembly GCA_041658425.1 of Bacteroidales bacterium. Taxonomy (GTDB): domain Bacteria; phylum Bacteroidota; class Bacteroidia; order Bacteroidales; family UBA12481; genus UBA12481. The sequence continues at coordinate 94,255 of JBBAAF010000001.1, forward strand.
TCCAGATAGTGAGAAAGTGTGGTTGTGTTTCCGGCAGCAACTAACTGGCCAAGCATCTTGGTGTAGGAAAATACCTGGTCGGAATAAGCACATCCGAATTCAAACAGGCGACGAAGCAGCGCGGGTTTTTCAACACGGGTCAACATAAGGATATCCTTCGAAATACTGGTTTCAATGATGGAATCGGATATGTACTGTTTCCACCTGACCTCCTGGTCCATGATTCCTGCTGAACCGGGATACCCGCCAAACCATAAATATTGATTAAGATCGATGCCAAAGGCAGAATGCATTTCACTGAATGACCAGTGGCTCGCATAGATCATCTCAAAACGACCAGTCAACGACTCTGATAATCCCTGTTGCAACAGTAGCCGCGATGAGCCTGACAGAAGGACCTTAACCGGCACTCCGTTCAAAGAATCTACATCCCATTCGCGCTTAACGGTCTCACTCCAGTTTTCAATCTTCTGGATTTCATCAAGGATCAATAAAAAACCGGTCGATGAAGTTTGCTGTTGTCTGATCCTTGCAATATCCCATTGCTCTTTGATCCATACCTGCCCGGCGGTAACCAAGCCATCAGCCGTGGCATAATGCGCGGGAAAAGGAAGCTGCTGCATTACCTGGGTTACCAGGGTAGTTTTTCCTACCTAACGAGGGCCTGCCAGTACCTGGATAAATCTTCTTGGCTCGATCACCCTCGTTCTAACAAGCTGAAATAAAGCTCTTTGATACATTTTTTACGATTTACTCAAACCAGTGAGTAAAATTACAAAATACTATTGAATAAGCAAAATGAATCTTCTACTACCTTGAAACCTGAAACCTGATCGCCCAGTTTCAGCTTTGTATCGTCGAACATTATTTTTCAGTATACTTCCAGTAGTACGTCTCGCTTCCCTTTTTATCTAGTGCATTCACCCCCTTAGTCATCCACTCCGGCGCAGGCGCATCTTTCAGATAATGATCAAAGAATTGCATCATCCTCACCGACCAGTCTTTCTTATCAGCCTCGCGCGACAGGTTATGCGGGGCATTATTATAATTGATGAGCCAGGCCGGTTTCTGCAAACGGCGGAGGGCCACAAAAAGCTGAACCCCCTCGGAAAAAGGAACGGCACCATCACCATCGTCATGCCGTATCAAGCACGGTGTAGTAATCCTATCTGCAAAAAACAGCGGACTATTCTCAATGAAGTACTCGGGCTTATCCCATAAGGTGCCCCCTATCCTGCTCTGTGTTTTTTCATACTGGAATTGGCGCACCATACCACTCTCGTTACGAATTCCTCCATAGGCCGATGTCATATTGCTGACCGGTGCTCCGGGAGATGCAGCAGCAAAAATTCCGGTTTGGGTAATCATGAAGGCTGTTCCATACCCGCCCCAGCTTTGTCCCTGTATACCAAGGTGTTTCATGTCGATATAATCTCGCTTTCCGAGCTCCAATATTCCACTCATGATAGCATTGTAAAAAGATTTGCCCGGAAATCCGATCCGGAAATGAATATCCGGCATAAAAACCAGGTATCCGTTTGATGCATATTCCAGGGGATTCAGCGTACTGGCACTGGCTCTCGGAACATAATGCGTATGCAGGCCATCGGAATGGCGCTCATAGAAGTATACAATCATCGGATATTTTTTGGATGGATCCAGATTCTCAGGCTTATATAACAATCCCTGATGCTTTTCACCCTCCAGGTCATTCCATTCCACCAGCTCTACACCAGCCCATATACATTGTGTTTGCTGCGGATTGGCATTACTGATTTTCCGGCTTCCCGTAAAATTGATATCACCAGTCCATAAGTCAGGAAATTCACTCACTGTACTTCGTGTCCATAACAGCTTATCAGCATTTTTTGCTTTGGTTGGCCGGCCATAAGCACAATCGTCGAGCAGGATCATCCTGATATCCGGATTATCCAGCGAAAACCGGCAAAATCCCGATTTCTTGGTATTAACCTGTCTCGTGCTAAACAGGTTATCCTTCTTAACATCAAGGAATTTCTCTTCGGGATCAATTGACACATACCGTATGCTTAGATCATTCTTTCTGCCATAACCATTGGTTGTGCAAACAGGATGATCCTTGCCGTCCGGATCAAATTTCCAAATATCAAATTTATCATACAGATACAGGTTTTCGTCGTTATCTGACCATCCCATTGGACCATAGCTGCCCGGATCATCCGGAGTATCGTGGATGTCCTGGGTAAATCCGGCAGTAAGCCCATGCGTCAGATTTACTGTGGCCTTTTCACGAATACAATAGCAATACCAGGAACTGTCCGCCGGCTCCCACCAATAGAGATATTTGCCCTGGGGTGAAAGTTGAGGGCTAAACTCCACTTTCCCGAATAACTTGACATCACTACCATTATTAATATCAGTCAGATAGATATCCTTTGTGTTTTTGTAATTGATGGAATTAGACAACCGATAGGGTGTATCGAAAAATCCTAATGCAAAATCAGAATCGCCTTGCTTAACCAGCCGGTAACTCTCTATAAAAAACGAATCAGCCAGCTGAACCATCTGATTCTTTTTGAGATTGTAAACTGCCTGGAAAGATTTCTTACGGTCCTGGTCAGCCTGCTTCAATTGAACACTTTGCAACACGTCCTCCTGCCAATGCCAGATATCAACCGATACTTTGTCATCCGCTAACAGGGTATCTTTCTCCTCTTTTTTAACAACCGGTTTTTTGGCGGTGCCGAAAAAGAGCTTTTGACCGTTGGGCGAGAAATTGATTCTGCCGTTTTCGCTCACGCTTATGCCATTGGCCATACCCGGAGTCAATGTATCAACGATCAACCGGGGTTTGTCATCCTTTTCCGACCAGTAGTACAGGCTATAATTTTTGATTTTCGCAGTATCGGTCGAGAAAAGGAATGCGAGTTCAGTGGCATTCTCATCGCTGACGAGGCTTTTTACCACACCAATCTGTTCCCAGATATCTTTAGCGATACCTGTTTTAGTATCAAAAAGCCTGACGGTTGATGTTTTAAGAGAGTCTTCCTTGATACTGACCATATATAACCATTTGCCATGTTTCGAGAAACTATATTCTGTGACCAACGGAAAATTCAGTGAGTCACGGGTTAATGGATTCATAACAATCAGAGGAAGGCCATTGAATTCAGGTTTCTTTTTAGATTTCGAGTCATCCTTTTTAACTCCTGCGGTGGTATCTTTTTTTTCCGGTTTTGCATCAGCCTTTATATCTTCGGGCTGGAAGGCAATCCAGGAAGCGGACTCCTCAGCCAGTTTAAATGATTTAATGTTAGGGTAAGTAATCAGTTGATCTCCGGTCAACAGGTAAATACCCAGGGAATCCTTCGGCATTTTTTCTGTTTTAACTTTGTTGATTTTGGCTTTGCGAACTGTATCAGCCTGAGGCACAATCTTGAAGGCCAGAAAATCGGAATTAGGTGAAAAGTTAGGTTGAGTAGCACGATTGACAACCATCTTGTTGGCTGAATCGCCCCACCCTCTTAGATACAGCTTTCCATCACCTTTTTGCGGATTAATGTTCCAGGCCACCCAGTTGCCGTCGTCCGATATCTGCTGTGATGAAAGACTTTTCCAACTGTCATACAAAGTGAAATCAACCCGTTTTTTGGTGCCCTGACCAAAGCCTGTATCAACCAGGCAAATGACCATTATCAGCAGGAATAATAGTTTTTTCATGAAAAAAAATTACAATAGATTCATTCATTTATCCACAAATTTTCTCAAATTATCTCACAAATTCTCACAAATCTCTTCACTAACCCCAGACTTTAGTCTGGGGATTACCTGGATTCCTTACTTATTTTTTACCAATAACCGCGGTTCCATCATATCAAGCATGGCATATTTCACACCTTCCCGTCCAAATCCGGATTCTTTAACTCCTCCGTAAGGCATGTGGTCAACCCTGAATGTAGGCACGTCATTGATGATAACACCTCCAACTTCGAGTTTGTCAAAAGCCAGGTTCATCTCATCAATCCGATTGGTGAATATCCCGGCCTGAAGGCCATAATCCGACTCGTTGATCCGGGAAATTCCTTCAGAAAAACTTCCGACTCGTTCAATGCACACAACCGGCCCGAATATTTCCAAATCACACACTTTCATTCCTGAATGAGTTCCGGTAATCACCGTTGGTTGGAAAAAAGAGCCAGTCCTTTTGCCACCATGCAATACCACTGCACCTTGATTGACAGCTTCCCCGATCCACTTCTCAACCCGGCAGGCATTGGATTCATCAATCATCGAGGAGACGTCTGTCGATGGATCAAGCGGATCACCGGTTTTCAATCTGGCTGCGGCCTCGATAAAACGGCTGGCGAATTCCTGAAACAGGCTATCCACCACAAATATCCGCTGAACATGGATGCAAACCTGTCCGGAATAGGCAAAGCCTCCGGAAACACATTTTTGCACTGCTAGTTGGAAATCAGCAGTTTCTGTAACCAGAACACCAGCATTGCCTCCGAGTTCAAGTACCACTTTTTTGCGTCCGGATTGCTCCTTGATCTTCCAACCCACCTCGGGGGAACCGGTAAAAGTAATCATCCGGATTCCAGGGTTGGTAATCAGAAGACTGCCGGTTTCACGGGTCATTGGTAATATCGAGATTGCCCCTTCAGGCAAACCGCATTCGTGAATAATCTTAGCCAGCTCAAGAACGGTTACCGGGGTTTGAGATGCCGGTTTAAGAATTATTGGATTACCCGTTGCAATTGCCGGAGCCAATTTATGGACCGATAGGTTAAGAGGAAAATTAAAGGGTGAAATGGCCCCGATAAGCCCTACCGGGAAATATTTCACCCACCCTTCCTTACCTTCACCAGCCGGAGTCCAGTCGATCGATAGATACTCACCCGGAATGCGTTTGGCTTCTTCTGAGGCAACTTTAAATACCTGGATAGCCCGGTCAACTTCCGCTAAAGCATATCTTACAGGCTTTCCGGCTTCCTGACAAAGAGTCTCTGACAGTAACGTTTTCCGTTCTATCATCCCTTCAGCGATCATTGCAAGGATATTGCTTCTCTGATAAGCAGGCAAAGATTTCATTTTCTCTTCCGCCTTTTTGGCCTGAACTATCACTTTCCCCAAAAGGTCAGAGTCAGCTAAGCCTGTAATTGCCATCAATTTACCATCATAGGGTCGCTTTACTTCGAGCGTACCCGGAGTATCGACAAACTGACCTGCGGCATAGATTTTGTACTTTTCCATTCTCAAAAAGGAGTGTTTATAAAAGTAAAAAAAGTAAATTTGAAATTATGCGTTATACAATTATAGGTGTCCTCACCCTGTTTTACGTTACGGCCGGTCTCGCTCAGAGCGACTCCGTCAAACGGGTGAAGTACACTCCTGAATTTCAGTTCTCTCCAGGATTATACCTGGATTTCAATCAGGTACGCGAAAATAATCCAATCCTATCAGTCCGGATAATCTCAAATGATGACCCCCTCGACTTTAACTTCTACCGCAATCTGGTAAAAAATAAAAAGATCGGATATTTTGATGAGTTCGGTGCTCAACAGGAAATCAGTACTGCAAATATCTGGGGATACTGCCAGGACGGAAAGATTTATATCCAGTATAATGGTGAATTTAACCGGGTGCCTATTATTGGCCGTGTATGCCATTTTATTTCTGACGTAACCGTTATCGATACTCACTACGATCCTTACTATTCCGATTATTACAATTCGGGATATTATAATCCTTATTATTCAAGACCCTATAACAGAACCACCAAAACCCGTGAGATGAGGCAATACCTGCTTGATTTTGAGACTGGAAAGGTTCTGAATTTCGATCGGGAATCGGTCCAGGTGATGTTGATGCAGGATCCGGTACTATATGATGAATTTATGAAAGTTAAAAAGCGCCAGCAAAACGACCTTCTTTTCTTCTTCCTCAGGCAATTGAATGAAAAATATCCGGTGATGATTCCGGTTAGGTGAATTCAAACTGCTCATTTACAAATTTTTACAATTGGGCTAACTCTACTTCCACGAGTCCCTTTTTTATGTTATTTTTGCCGGCAACCGGGACTTGTTATGAATCAGAAACCCTCAATACCTAAAGGAACGCGCGATTTCGGGCCAGTACCGATGATGCGCCGGAATTATCTTTTCAATACGATCCGCTCCGTATTTCAACTGTACGGATATCTTCCCATTGAGACACCAGCAATGGAAACTCTTGATACCCTGATGGGAAAATATGGCGAAGAAGGCGATAAGCTTATTTTTAACATCCTTAACTCAGGTGATTTTGCCGGAGGAATTAATACAGAACTGCTTCAAAAGCTTATTCAGAATCCTGATAATTCCGCCATGGTTAGCCGTACTATGGCATCCCAGGTTTCCGAAAAAGCCTTGCGCTATGATCTGACTGTTCCTTTTGCCCGGTTTGTGGTTCAGCACAGGGATGAAATAAGCTTTCCGTTTAAACGGTATCAGATTCAACCAGTCTGGCGGGCTGATCGCCCGCAGAAAGGCCGGTACCGTGAGTTCTACCAATGCGATGTGGATGTGATCGGAAGCGATTCCCTGCTCAATGAAGCCGAACTGATCAAGATAATTGACGATGTTTTCAGCCAATTAGGACTTAACATCGTAATAAAGATTAACAATAGGAAAATTCTGGCTGGACTTGCCGAAGCGTCGGGATTGGGTGACAACCTTACGGATTTCACGGTAGCTCTGGATAAACTGGACAATATAGGGATAGAACATGTCAGCAAAGAATGGATCTCGAAAGGCATTTCCGGGGAGTCGATCAATAAGCTCACTCCGATCATTGGCCATATGGGCTCCAACACCGACAAAATCTCAGGTCTCAAAGATTTCCTGAAATCTTCCACTACCGGAATGAAAGGCCTCGAAGAGGTTGAAACCCTTTTGACCATTATTAATGGGTTCAATCTTAATTCATCCGTTGAAATTGATCTCACACTGGCTCGTGGATTAAATTATTATACTGGCGCCATCATTGAAGTTAAATCACTTGATTTTCAGATCGGTTCAATATGCGGGGGTGGTCGGTATGATGACCTTACCGGTATTTTTGGAATGCCCGGAGTATCCGGTGTCGGGGTTTCCTTCGGAGCCGATCGAATTTATGATGTCATGGAGCAAATTAATGGATTTCCAGCTCTGGCACAATCCGGTACACAGGTTTTATTCCTCAATTTCGGCTTTGATGAGGCAACAGTTTGCCAGCCATTAGCCGGCCAGATCAGGGCTGCCGGAATACGGTGTGAATTGTATCCTGATCCGGTAAAAATCAAAAAACAGCTTCAGTATGCTGACCAAAACCATATCCCTATTGTCGTGATGATTGGTGAAACTGAACGGAATGCCGGAAAAGCAGCAGTAAAGATCATGTCGTCAGGTGAGCAGATAAATGTCGCTTTTCCCGATCTGACGAGTGAAATCCGGAAAATCATCTGAATTCATGAGAACACATCTGATCAGCCCTAAGAGACTAAGTTTGGGGATTATCCAGGAAATAATCAACGAACCTACCCAGCTGGTTTTGTCTGAGGAAGCCAGGAAGCAAATTGTACGGTGCAGGGAATACCTCGACCGTAAGATTGCCTCAGATTCTGAACCGATTTATGGGGTGACCACCGGATTCGGGGCTCTTCACAACAAAATTATCCCGGTTAAGGATCTGCGCACCCTTCAGCTCAACCTGGTGAGATCTCACGCATGCGGCACCGGGGAACCTGTTCCCAAGGCGATTGTTAAGATCATGTTATTGCTCAAAATTCAGTCCCTTTCCTATGGACATTCGGGAGTTCAGCTATTGACCGTCCTGCGCCTTATTGATTTTTTCAATTATGATATTCTTCCGGTTGTCTACCAGCAAGGCTCCTTGGGTGCTTCTGGTGATCTGGCTCCGCTGGCGCATCTTTCGCTGCCTTTGATTGGGGAAGGTGAAGTATGGCTGAATGAAACAAAGGTTCCTGCCGGAGACCTGCTCGAAAAATTTGGCCTCGATCCGGTTGAACTGCAGGCGAAAGAAGGCCTTGCACTGCTTAATGGCACGCAGTTTATGGGTGCTTACGGAGTGTGGAACCTAATCAAAGGGTTTCATTTGTATTCATGGGCCAACCTGATCGGTGCTCTATCACTGGATGCTTTTGACGGGTGTATTGAACCATTCAATCCTATGATTCAGGAAATCCGCCCGCACCCGGGTCAGATTGAAACCGCGCGGGAAATAAAGAACTATTTGAATGATAGCGAATTAATTCACAGAAAGAAAACTCAGGTACAGGATCCTTACTCATTCAGATGTATCCCTCAGGTTCATGGCGCAACCAAGGATGCCCTGGATTTTGCTGCTTCGGTATTTTCCAGAGAAATAAATGCAGTTACAGATAATCCCACCATCTTCCCGGAACAGGATATGGTTATTTCGGCTGGGAATTTTCACGGGCAACCATTGGCTATTGCTTTTGATCTGATGGGAATAGCATTGGCAGAATTAGGAAACATTTCAGAAAGAAGAATTTATCGGTTGTTGTCCGGGGCACGAAATCTGCCGCCTTTTCTGGTCGCTGAACCCGGACTAAATTCCGGCATGATGATTCCACAGTACACCGCTGCCTCACTCGTTAGCCAGAACAAACAACTCGCAACTCCAGCTTCAGTGGATTCCATTGAATCATCAAACGGACAGGAAGATCATGTAAGTATGGGCGCAAATGCAGCAACTAAAACATACCGCATCATCACAAATCTGGAGACAATTCTGGCAATTGAACTGATGAATGCAGCCCAGGCCATCGAATTCCGCCGCCCGGCCCATACTTCAGCCAAGATTGAAAGATTATTGGAAAAATACCGAAAGAAAGTTCCTTTTATCCAGCAGGACCAAATACTCTATCCACACATTAGTAATTCTGCCGATTTCATCAGGAACATTAATCCAGAGGATCTTTAAAGCCTTTCCTGCCGTTGCCTCTTGAATTTCCCGGACTCCGGTTATCCCGGATCTGATTAAGCATATGATTCATAAATTCCTGCTCAACACGATGTAATGTCAAAACTTTCCGGATGGGAAGAATGGCCTTCAATCTGACGAAATAATCCTTTTTCAACTGAGCCAACTTAACCTCCTGATCCAGAACATCATTAAGCATATTATTCATTTCTTCATCAGATAACTGACCCGGGTCGAAATCCCGGTGCATTTTTTGGCGTTTCCCCCACATCATTTCTTCCCTTTTTGTCAGATATTCATTATAAACTGGCCAGAACTTCTCGGCTTCTTCAACAGAAAGCTGAAGCTTGTCGGTTAAAAATGATACCCTCTCGGCTTTCATTTTTGCCATTGCTTCCTGAAAACGTGGCGGCTCATTCTGTCCCACTGCGGCCCCCGAAATCAGGAGCATGCACATCATCATCCATCCTTGAATTTTCATATTCACAATTTTTAAAAACCTACCGATTCATAAATATATTCTTCGGCTAAATCCGGCTCAATCTGTATTAACTCATTCACCTCTGTTGTAGCCTGCTTTTTTATATCAATTTTATTGTCTTCAAAAAAGCCGGCCAATCGTCCTTCATGCAATTCCTCTCCATAGAAATCAACAAATAGTGTGATATTTTCCTGAAACCTGACCTCCTGAAGAGGTTTCCAGTAATAGGTGCGGATACCAAACCATCCGATAACCAAAACAGCTGCGATACCGGAAACCCAGGCCATCCAAGGTCTCATCACTCTTCGTTTTTCCAGCGCCTTGACCGTAACAGCCTGATTCAACCGTTCCATCATCCGATCCGGAAAACCGGCAAAATAGCCTTCCGGCACTCTGTACGGGTCTTTCCGAAACCGATCATCCTCCCATATATATTTCTCTTTATTCATCATTTTGCTCTCCAGCTAATTAGACGGGCAATATGCTCAGCGGTTTAATCTGATGTTTCAAAGGCGGTCTGTATCTTTCGAACTGCATGAAAATAGGAGGCTTTTAAAGCACCAACGGAAGTTCCAAGGATATTTGCCATATCCTCGTAAGTCATCTCATCGAAGTATTTCATCTGAAAAACCCTTTTTTGCTTAGGAGGTAAATTATCTATTGCGACCTGAAGTTTCTGAAACAATTCATCACCATCAAAATAAGGATCAGATTTCAGTCGCCCTTTGATCATATCATCGGGGTCATCAGCAATCATGGCCCTTTCACGCTGGCGCGTCTTCAGAAAAGTAATGGCTTCATTGGTGGCTATACGGTACATCCACGTGAATAGTCCGGAGGTTTCGCGAAATCCCGGCAACCCTTTCCAGATTTTGATAAAGGTATTCTGCAACACATCATCGGTGTCCTCATGAACTAATATCATTCTCCTGATGTGCCAATACAGTTTTTCCTGGTATTTCGCCAGTATCATCCGGAATGCACGGTCTCTCTGTGCTGGATCCCGGAATTGATTGATTAGCTCGGCATCATTGGTTCTATCCATTCAATCCAGCAACAAGATGTAAAACCTGGTTTACCACATTTTTCGGGGTAAATCCGAACTTTTCATCCAGAACTTCAGCGGGTGCAGAATATCCAAAGTGGTCCAAACCCCAAACAAGACCATCTGAGCCAACCAGACCTTGCAAGGTACCCGGCAGTCCGGCTGTCAGGCCAAAAACCTGGGTAAAAGGTGGAATCACCTCTCTTTGGTAAGCATCATTTTGCTGACGAAACAAACCCTCCGATGGAACCGACACAATCTGAACATCTAAATGATATTTTTTCTTCAAAATTCCTGAAGCTTCTACAAGGGTAGCTACCTCTGATCCGTTACCAAGCAGTACTACCTTAGGATTCAACCCGGTTTTAAGTAGGATATAAGCCCCGTATGATACTTTCTGAGCTGATTCAATTCGTGTACAACCCTCTGATGCAGGAAGATCTTGTATGTTCTGCCTCGACAACAGTAAAGCTGTGGGCGTTCGTTTATTCGCCAATGCCATTTTCCACGAGATGATGGATTCAGCTGTATCCGAAGGACGCAAAACCAGCATCGATGGTTTACCTGAATGATTCCTCAGTTTCTCAAGCAATCTGATCTGCGCCTCCTGCTCAACCGGCTGATGAGTAGGCCCGTCTTCCCCTACACGAAAAGCATCATGCGTCCACACATATACAACCTGAAGTTCCATAAGAGCAGCCAGGCGGACTGCCGGTTTCATGTAATCCGAGAATACAAAAAATGTCCCGCAAACCGGGATTATCCCGCCATGGAGAGCCATCCCGTTTGCAATGGCGGCCATAGTCAATTCCGACACACCGGCATGCAGGAACGATCCCCCAAAATTATGGTAACCAAATGCTTTCGTATTCTTCAAAAACATATCCGTTTTATCTGAATTGGCCAGGTCTGCCGACATCACAACCAGATTTTCAATCTGTCCGCCCAGTTGAGACAATACCATACCAGAAGCTTCCCTGGTGGATAAATTAGGCTTGGTCTGCATCTTTTCCCACTTGATGGCAGGCATTTTCTTTTTCAGCCAATTATTCAAACGCTTATTCAGGTTGGGATTCCGGGCAGCCCAATCCTTTTCGGCAGCTTTGCGCTCAGCAACTTTGTCACGTTTCGCAATAAGCACCTTTTGATAATAATCCCCTACCTCCGGGAATATGCGGAAAAGATTCGATGGGTCCCCTCCGAGATTCCGGATGGTAGATTCAAATGATGCACCCGCTTTACTAATCGGTTGGCCATGAGTGGAAATTTTACCTTCAAAAAGATTATTCTTCGCATCCAAACAACCTTTTCCCATTATGGTTTTCCCGATAATCAGCACCGGCTTTTCAGTTTCTGTAACAGCTTCTCCAAGAGCTTGCCGTATCTCATCCTGATTGTTTCCGTTTATGGTAAGAACCCGCCATCCCCAGGCCTGATACTTCATCCCGGTATCTTCACGGGTTACAGCAGCTGTTTCGGTAGAAAGCTGAATATCATTGGAATCAAAAAACATGATCAGGTTTTTAAGCCCAAGGTATCCGGCAATACGCCCGGCTCCCTGCGAAATCTCCTCCTGAATTCCACCATCAGATATGTAGGTATAAATCTTATGCGAGGTCCAATCACCAAACCGGTCGGCCAATATCCGTTCCGCAATAGCGGCTCCAACAGCCATAGTATGGCCTTGACCCAGAGGACCGCTTGTGTTTTCAATCCCTCGTCGTGGATCAACTTCAGGATGACCTGGAGTGTGGCTCTTCCACTGTCTGAAATTCTTAAGGTCTTCCATGGAATAAGATCCGCAAAGCGACAAAGCCGAATACAACATCGGCGACATATGTCCCGGATCCAAAAAGAACCGATCCCGGAAGGGCCATAGCCTATCATCCGGATCAAAAGTTAAAAATTCCGAAAAAAGTACATTAATGAAGTCAGCCCCACCCATCGCCCCACCAGGATGACCCGATTTTGCTTTCTCTACCATTGAAGCTGATAATATGCGAATGTTATCCACCGCCCGATCAATTACTTGTTTGTTCATAGATATCTTTACCAAGGTTTATAAGGAACTGAGCGAAAATAGCATTTTTTTTACCTTTGCTAACTAACAATAACTTCAATGGGACTAAAATGCGGCATTATCGGGATTACAAATACCGGGAAAACCACCCTGTTTAACTGTATCTCAGAAACAAAAGTAGCTACCAGCAATTTCGCTTTTAGCACCAACAAATCGAATCTAGGCCAGGTAAAAGTACCTGATGAAAGACTCCTGAAACTCGACTCCCTGATCCATTCCGCGCGGGTAATGCCTACTACGGTGGATGTAGTGGACATCCCGGGTCTAACCAAGGGCTCTTCAAAAGGCGAAGGTATCGGAAACAGCTTCCTTGCCGATATCCGGAACTGTGATGCACTCATACATGTGGTGCGTTGTTTTGATGACCCGAATCTTCCTCACATCGATACAACAATCAACCCGGTACGTGATCGTGAAACCATCGACCTCGAGTTGCAGGTTAAGGATCTGGATGCAATAGATAAAAGAATTCTTAAACTCGAAAAAAGTGTAAAAGCAGGTGACAAGGCATCAAAGCATGGATTGGAGGTTGTGACCCGTATTAAGACACATCTTGAGGATTTCAAAAATGTCCGGACACTGCATCTTTCGCGCGAGGATGAGGAACATATTGCAGAGCTGTGCCTGCTGACCGCAAAACCAGTCATTTACGTTTGTAATGTCGATGAGAAATCGGCTGTTACCGGGAATATGTACTCAAACCGGTTCATTGAATCTATCCAGGGAGAGAAAACCGAAACACTGATCATTGCTGCAAAAGCAGAGTCCGAAATCGCTGAACTGGAAGACCCGGAAGATCGGCTGGCCTTTTTGTCAGAATTACAACTCGATGAACCCGGTGTTAATAAATTGATCCGTTCGGCTTTCTCCATCCTGAATCTTGAGGTTTTTTTCACCGCCGGGCCTAAGGAAGTGCGGGCCTGGACCATCCGGAAGGGAGCAACAGCCCCCCAAGCTGCCGGGGTTATCCACTCTGATCTCCAGAGAGGCTTTATCAGAGCCGAGGTAATTCAATATAAAGATTATATTACATTTAAAACTGAGGCTGCATGCCGTGAAGCGGGAAAACTCTTTATTGAAGGGAAAAATTACATTGTTGAAGACGGAGACATCCTGCACATACGTTTTAATGTCTGATAAAACGTATACCAAATGCGCCTAAAACTCAGATTCTTGCTCGCTCTTATGGTCCTTTCCGGACCCTTGGTTTGTTATAACTCTTATGCCCAGATACCTGCTGACAGGCCTGCCTTGATTGTTGGAATTGTGGTGGATGGCATGAAGTACGATTGGATTGAACGCTACTGGAATCTTTTCGGTGAAGGAGGAATCAAAAAATTGATCAAACAAGGCACCAATTATACAGATACCTCGGTTCCGTTCTTATTAGCTGATGCTGGATCTTCAAGTGCTTCAATCTCTACCGGTGCCCCTCCGGCCATTCATGGAATTGTGTCCGAAAATTGGTATAACCGGCTCCGCCGCGAGCAGGAGAATTGCACAAAAGATTATTTGGCCAGATCTATCGGCGGTAATAGCGTTAACGGCAAGCATTCAGCCAATCAGCTTCTGGCCAATACAATAGGTGACCAGATCATCCTGTCGTCGGGCTACAAGGGGAAAGTAGTTTCAGTGTCTTTCAGGGCGGAACCTGCAATTCTTTTAGAGGGTCACATTCCGGGCTCTGCTTATTGGTTCGATACACCATCAGGTAATTGGATTACCAGTTCACAATATGCCAACACGCTCCCCGAGTGGGTAAACAACTTCAATGCCCGCAATTCTGCCGGCCACTATATGACCAGGGACTGGGACCTTCTATTGGCTGATAATTTATACTCCGGCTGTCCGCCCGATGACAACGACCTTGAAACCGGCTACTATAACCAATTCAAAACTTTTCCTTACAAATTGAGCCGCATACGCCGTGAAAGCCTCGGCCAGGATAACGAAATCCTTGGAATGATGCCGTTCGGGAACACTCTGACTACCGACTTTGCCACTACGGCTCTTCTGGAAGAGGGACTCGGGAAAGACCAGACAACTGACCTTCTCTGGGTCAGTTATACTGCAATTAACCAGATAACCAAATTGTTCGGCCCGGATTCAAGAGAAGTTGCGGATGCGCTTTTGCGGCTTGACATGGATATACAGCGGCTCCTTTATCAGATAGAGGAGACGATTGGGAAAGACAAAACTCTCATATTTCTCACATCAACCCACGGCTCCTCCATGGATCCTGATTATAGCAGGGCATTAAACCTCCCCGGAGGATTCTTCCGGTACCATAATGCGGTCGCTCTCCTGAATTCATATCTGAGTGTTATATATGGAGAAGGTAACTGGATAGAGTATTATGTCAACCACCAGTTATACCTGAATGAAACTCTTATAGATCAGAAAAACCTCTCTTTCACTATCATTCAGGATCAGGCTTCCCGATTCCTGACTCATTTCGATGGCATAGCCAGGGCCGTTCCGGCAGACCGGCTGCTTACGGGTGAAGTGACAAGCCCCTGGGGAGATTTAGTACAGAACTCATACAACCCCGACCGTACCGGCGATATTGTCGTGATTTTGCAACCCGGTTGGATTGAAGAAGAAAACACAGATAGCGATTCCGGCTCCCCCTACTCCTATGATACTCATGTTCCTCTAACCTGGTACGGTTGGAAAGTATCAAAACAAACGATCAACCGTCCGGTTACACTACTCGATATTGCCCCAACCCTATCCCATCTGCTCAATATCTCTTCTCCGTCCGGCGCCACTGGCAAAATCCTTTATGATCTGGTTAAATGAGAAAATTTCTGTTAATAATTCCCTGCCTTTTTTGTTCGTTCTCCTTTCAGGATGGACGCGACAATGAAGTTAATAAAATATGGACTGCGCAGATTCAATATCTTCAGGGAGAAGAATTTATACAAAAAGGAATTACCGGTCGGGGTATACGCATAGCCATTCTGGATGTTGGATTTCCCGGTACCAATACTCATCCTGCTTTGAAACATCTGATAGACAGAAAACAGATTATTGCTACCTGGAATTTTGTAAAAAACCGCGAGAATGTTTATACCGGTGTCTCGCATGGAACTGAAGTTCTTTCTTGTATAGCCGGAATCAGCGAGGGTCGTCCGCTTGGTCTTGCCCCGGATGCAGAGTTTCTCCTTGCCCTGACTGAACAAAGTGGCGAACCCCGTCAGGAGGAATTGAATTGGGCTAAAGCTGTCGATTGGGCAATAGATCATGGAGCCGACATCATTCAATCCTCATTGGCATATACTTATCAACGATATTTCACCTCCGAAATGGATGGTCATCAAAGCATTGCGGCCAAAGCCGCCGCAAGGGCTGCCCGAAAGGGAATCCTGATCATTATCTCCAATGGCAACGAAGGACAGAGCAGGTGGCAAACGGTAGGAACACCTGCCGATGCTGATTCGATACTCAGTGTGGGCGCCATCGATCCCGTAACGGGATTGGTCGCCGGTTACAGCTCGGTTGGCCCTACAGCCGACAAACGGTTGAAACCAAATGTTTGCGCCTCTGGGAAAGTGGTTACTCTCAACCCGAAAGGCGGCACACACATCATGGAGGGAACATCCTTCTCAGCACCCTTGATAACGGGCTTTGCAGCCTGCACCTGGCAAATGAACCGTTCACTCTCAGCGCAGGAAATTATTTCATTGATTGAGAAGTCAGGACATTTGTTCCCCTATTACGATTACTCCCACGGTTATGGCATCCCTCAGGCTTCCCGGATTATAAACCCAAACCAGGAAAAGGATTCTAAAACCATTAGCCTATCTGCCGACAATGAGAGTTTTAGTGTAAGCATCCCGGAAACAAGCCTGATCACCCCATGGATAATGCCCGGACGCTACCTCTATTATCATATCAGCAATCCCTCCGGATACCTTATAAGATATGGAGTTTACCGGGTCAATGGCGACAAACCTATTGTGATCAATAAATCGGGATTTGAACCAGGAGACGTATTTCGTTGCAGTTTTAATGGAGAAACCGCTGTATGGAAAGAAAAAAGATAGCAGCAGGGATCATTTTACTTTTCTTGTTGAGCATAGTCCAGGCAAACATCACAGCCCAGGATCTGATTTTTGAAAAGCGGCTCGATAATTTGCCGGATCATCCGAATTTCGGCCCTAACCGCAGGCATTTCTATCATGCCTTTCTGTCATCATCCTTAACCATTCCTACTTCTGCTACATTAACAATCAATACTGATCAACCCTTTACGGGTCAGATCACAGTGGGTTTCCGTTATAAACTTAAAGTAGCAAAGCCTTTTGCGATAGTTTCCGAATGTGGCATCAACCGTAATTTTTTTAGAATTGACCAGTATCCCGGAAAAAACTTTCCTGATACATTAATACACCATTCTCAATCAATTTGCACAAATGGTCTGTTTGGCGGAGTATTCCTGAGGGTCAGGCTGGGTCAGCGCGGAGATTACCTTGGTAAATATATTGATCTTGGATTAACGGCTCAGGCTTCCATTATCAATCACCTTGTGACAAAAGATGTGTTTAATTCAGCTGATCCGAAACCCTATCTGATTGAAAAAACCACTTTATCCGGTTTGAAAAATATTAACACTCTTACCTATAAGGCATCCGTGCGGTTTGGCTTCGACAGGTTCAGTCTGATCGCATCTTATCGCTTATCCCGGTTGCTAAATACATCATCTGTGGAAGACTTACCGGATTTGGAAATCGGTTTTGAGATTTCGCCTGTCAGATATTGAACCGATCGCGTTCGACAATCAGTTCGCCCAGACAATTCTGGCTATTCTCAGTGGCATTTCCCACTATCACTACATCGGCTCCGGATTCATAAGCATTTCTAACATCAGCCGGAGTCCGGATTCCACCTCCTATCATAACCGGCAGATCGATCTCTGAAGCAACCGAGGCAATCATGTTCAATGGAACAGGATTAAGTGCACCGCTCCCGGAATCAAGATAAATGACTTTTAGCCCAAGCATTTCCCCAGCCATAGCCGTTGCAAGGGCAATATCCGGCTTATCGGCCGGAATGGGCTGAGTATTACTCATATAGGAAACTGAAGTTTGCTGACCTCCATGGATCAACATGTATCCGGTTGGAATAATCTCTAATCCGGATTCCCGCAAAAACGGAGCCGCTACTACATGATTTCCTATCAGATATTCAGGATTTCTCCCAGAAATCAGCGATAGCAGCAATACAGCATCTGCCTGCGAACTTAGCTGAAGTGGTGATCCGGGAAATAGAATGACAGGTATCCGGGACAGTGATTTTATCTTAGTAATCAGCCGATCAACATGATTAAAAATCAGGCTTCCCCCAACAAAAATCAAATCGACTCCCGTATCTCTGGCAACAGCTAGCTGATAGCTAATGTGCTCATCATTGCATTTGTCCGGGTCAATCAGCCAGGCAAATGCTTTCTTATGGCCTTTCAGGCTTTTTAGGTAGGGTAGGATCATTTTACAGGCATATTCCTCCAGGTAAGAGACTCAATCATCTTTATAAGGTCGACGCGCAGAAATTCCCTTACGGGAGCTAATGAATCCTTATTGGGTTCACAGTCAAAATAGAGGGCGCCCCTGAGAAAATGATGCACACTGTCAGTTGCATAGAACTGAACAGACGATGCTGTATTACCTTTTATGTCAAACAGAACACTATATACTTTAGTGAGGCTATCGATATATTCTGATTGAATTATGGCATCTGCCTTGATGCTATGCTTATAGGCATAGGTATGTGCATCTTCTATCAAATTTGCCAGATTGTTTTTTACCGTTTTGTAAGTCAAATGAACCCGGCTTTTGAATTGCGGAAATTCAACATTGATCCAATAATCGGCTGTATCGGTATCTTTCCATTTTCCCTGATAAGAATTGATGCGCGCATAGGCAGGATATTCAAAGCTATACGGATAATTACCAGATAACAGCTGATACTCCTTGTTCGGAAGATCAATGCGATAATAGGCTCTTGATTTGGGGGTATAATCCTGCCTGCATCCCAATATCACAACCGCCAGGGCAAACAAAATCAGATATTCAACATGGCTGGACTTCATAATTCCCTAAGCGATTTTGATTTCTATTTCCTTGATTCTCCGATCATCACGACTCTTGATCACAAACGTAAGATAATTCAATTGAATCTTTTCACCAGGTTCAGGGATTTCTCCTTTGAGT
This sequence comes from Bacteroidales bacterium, assembly GCA_041658425.1. Lineage (GTDB taxonomy): Bacteria > Bacteroidota > Bacteroidia > Bacteroidales > UBA12481 > UBA12481. The sequence goes on from JBBAAF010000001.1 coordinate 113,040, forward strand.
TCGAGTATTAACCCGGCCAGAGTTTCAGATCCTCCTTTTACCTGTTCAAAATAGTCTTCATCCAACTCAAGAGCCTTAACCAAATCATGTAAGGATGTTTTGCCATTACACAGGTAGGACTTCTCTCCGATTTTCTGAATCATGGTATCTTCTTCATCAGATTCATCGCGGATTTCTCCAACAATTTCCTCCAGGATATCCTCGAGAGTTATCAATCCTGAGGTACCGCCATATTCATCCACCACAATAGCCATATGCATTTTGTTCTGTCTGAATTCCTGGAGGAGATCATTGATTCGCTTGTTTTCCGGAACAAAAAAGGCTGGCCTGATCAAGGATTGCCATCTGAACGAATTGGTTTTCTGAACATGGGATAATAAATCCTTTACGTATAATATACCACGAATATCGTCGAGGTCTTTCTGATAAACCGGAAACCTGGAATATCCCAATTCAATCATCCGGTCAAAAACGGCACGAAACGGTTCCCTGATGTCCAGGGAAAAAATATCAACCCTTGGTCTCATGATTTCCCCAACCTCAATGTTGCCAAACCTTACAATACCTTTAAGTATTTTCTCCTCTTCAACCAGTTCCTGTCCTGTAAGCACCAATGCCTCAGAAAGCTCATCCATGGTTAAAGGAGCACTTTGGTCTTTAAGTCGTTTCCTGACCAGCGAAGTGGAACCGATTAATACCCTGTTGACCGGCCGCAGCATTCGTTTAAGGGTTAATACAGGAATCGACATCAATTGGGCAAGCCGAAGTGAGTGCCGGGTAGCATAGATTTTCGGCAAAACCTCTCCAATTAATAAAATCACAAAGGTGATGAGCACAATCTGGATAATGAATTTTAACACAGGATAGCCCGTAAAGCTCAAAAGCGAATCCGTTACCCAAGTGGAAAGAATCACTATTCCCATGTTAACCAAATTATTAGCAACCAATAAGGTAGCCAGTAGATCCTCGGGTTTAACTAGGAGGGTTAGTACCCTCTTGGCTTTTTTGCTGTTTTTCAGATTAAGCTGGTTGCGTTCATTGGGCCCAAGCGAAAAAAAGGCAACTTCTGCCCCGGAAATCAAAGCAGAAGCTGCCAATAACAACAGAATGACTATCAATTCTATGATCAGACCCGGATTCAAATTAAAACTTTTTCAGGTTTAAAATGGCAAATCATCACCTTCCGCAGATTGATCCTGCTCTTCAGGTGGATTAACAGGCATCGGATCAGATTGAGGCCGTCCTGGACCATTAGCAGCAGGCGTAACAAACGAATCTTCCTTCCGGCCCAGAAGACGGATATTATCTGCAACGATTTCGCTAATATAACGCTTGTTGCCATCCTTATCATCATACTGCCGGTTGGTTATTTTCCCTTCGACGTAAATCTGGCTGCCTTTGCGGATATACTTCTCGGCGAGATCAGCAAGCTGACGCCAGACCACAATATTGTGCCATTCAGTGTTTTTCACCTGCTCACCAGTCTTATTTTTGTAGGTTTCAGATGTTGCCAGGGTAAACCGGGCTACCGAAGTACCCCCTTCAAGGTGACGGACCTCAGGGTCTTTACCAACATTCCCAACTAGAATTGCTTTATTTACAGACATTTGGATAAAAATTAATTGTTGATTAAAAATACGAACTATTCCCAAGTTTCAAAACTTTAGTACGCTTACTGACCGGCCGGATCAATACTCACCCTATATATATGCATGTTTACCAGCCAAATGGAAAAAAAAGAAAAAAAAATTTTCAATCGAAAGAATATTTCAGAAAAAGATATATATTTGCAGACCGATTGTAATTAGTTGATAATTAAAGTATTTATAGCGATGACTAAATCAGACATTGTAAACGAAATCAGCAAGAACACTGGTATTGAGAAAGTTGCTGTACAGAAGACGGTTGAAGCCTTCATGGGTACCGTAAAAACCTCGTTGGTAAATGGTAATAATGTATACCTGAGGGGATTTGGGAGTTTTATCGTTAAGAAAAGAGCCGAAAAAACTGCCCGGAATATCTCGAAGAATACAACCATTATCATTCCGCAACATTTCATCCCTGCGTTTAAACCGGCAAAAACTTTCGTAGCCAAGGTTAAAGATCAGGTTAGAAAGAAGAAGTAGTTCTGTATTAATAAATTGTATTTGACATGCCAAGCGGAAAAAAACGCAAAAGACATAAAATGGCAACGCACAAGCGGAAAAAACGCCTGCGGAAAAATCGCCATAAGAAAAAGAAATAGTCTTTCGATAAATTTGCACAGCATAAACCTAAGGAGTTTCTCTTTAGGTTTATGCTGTTTATTGGAAAGGCATTATCTCCATTTACTCTTCTCCCCAAAGACATAACGAGTTGTGAGTAATGAACTGATTATCGATGCCAGCACAAGCGAAATAGCTATAGCTCTTCTTGAGGAAAAAAAGCTGGTTGAACTCAACAAGGAAAAATCAAATATTCAGTTTTCGGTAGGTGACATCTATCTTGGCAAGGTAAAGAAAATCATGCCGGGATTGAATGCGGCTTTCGTTGATGTCGGATATGAAAAGGACGCCTTCCTGCATTACCTCGATCTTGGGCCGCAGTTTCAGTCGCTGAACAAATACCTTAATCAGGCTCTTAACCGGAAAACCAAGATTCTGATCCTGGATAAGTTTAAGACTGATCCGGATATTGATAAACACGGTAAGATTACTAACCTGATGAAGGCCGGACAGGTAGTTCTTGTCCAGGTAGCTAAGGAACCGATAGCGTCTAAAGGCCCCCGCCTCACCAGTGAGATATCCTTAGCAGGCCGGAATCTGGTACTTTTACCATTTTCCGATAAAGTTTCGGCTTCCACAAAAATAAAATCCGAAGAAGAGCGCAACAGGCTCAAGCGACTGATCCTATCTATTAAACCGAAGAATTACGGTGTTATCGTCAGAACCGTTGCCAAAGAACGCAAAGTGGCCGTTTTGGATGCTGAATTGAAATCGCTTGTGGAAAGATGGGAGTCTATTTTTCAGGATATCAAATCAGTAGAACCGCCAACCCTGGTTTTGGGTGAACTGAACCGAACCTCCGCAATTTTGAGGGACATTTTGAATCCCTCTTTCAATAGCATTTCTGTTAATGATCAGGCTCTCTATCGGGAAATCCGTGACTTTATCATCACAATCGCCCCCGAAAAACAAAAAATTGTAAAGTACTATTCGGGTAACACTCCAATATTTGAACATTTCGGGATCGATAAACAGATAAAAACCCTGTTTGGAAAAACCGTTTCCTACAAAAGCGGAGCCTATTTGATTATTGAGCATACTGAAGCCCTGCATGTTATTGATGTTAACAGCGGTAACCGCTCTCGATCAGCCAGCGATCAGGAAACCAATGCCCTTGATGTCAACCTTTCTGCAGCCGATGAAATCGCAAGGCAACTCAGGCTGAGAGATATGGGCGGGATTATCGTAGTTGACTTTATTGATATGGTCAAGGCGGATAACCGCCAAAAGGTTTTTGACCGGATGAAGGAAGCGATGAAAGCTGACCGGGCCAAGCACCATATCCTTCCCGTAAGTAAATTCGGCCTGATACAGATTACCCGCCAGAGAGTCAGGCCCGAGATGGATGTTCAGATCATGGAGACCTGTCCAACCTGCAGTGGAACAGGCGAGGTTACTCCGAGCATCCTCGTTCTGGATCAGGTATTAAATCAATTCCTCTATATTTTAGACAAATACCCCAAGCCAAAATTGACGCTAAAAGCTCATCCTTACCTGGCAGCCTATCTGCGCTATGGATTCCCGTCAATCCGGATGAAATGGTCGTACAAGAATCGTAATTGGCTCAAAATCATATCAGATCCAAACCTGGGGATTCTGAATTATGAGTTTCTTGATCAGAATGGCGAGAAATTCGTTATCTAAATAACTTTTTACTCTTTTGATTATGTTCAAGCAGAAGAATTCACTCTATCTTTTGTTAACACTATGCCTGTTAACCGGTTCCTTTATGTCATGCAAGTCACAAATGGTTGACCCGGTGAGCTGGTACTATTCAGTGAAACCGGTCAGTGACAGTATCTATGAGTTGCATTTTTCTGCAGCCATTGAACCAACCTGGCACATTTACAGCCAGTTTGTTCCTGCTGGCGGACCTCAACCGGCCGTTTTTACCTTTGAACCGTCTCCCAATTTTCAACGGATCGACAGCGTTGTAGAAGCTACCAGGCCCAGCGAAGAATTCGACAAGATGTTTAATATGAAGGTGACCTATTTCGCCATGGAAGCCCAATTCATACAGAAAATCAAAGTCCTTAAGAAAGAATCCTTTAAGATCATCGGAACCATTGATTATCAGATATGTGATGACAAATCCTGTTCCCCTGGCGAAGTCGATTTTGATTTCAATATAGAACAATCCGGTGCAGAAAAAAGTGAATCCGCTACTGTCAAACCGGCAACACCGGATAGCTCCACTCCGGCATCAGGATACTCTAAGAACCTTTGGAAGCTTTTTTGGATCGCTTTCGGCAGTGGTTTGATCGCATTGCTGACACCTTGCGTTTTTCCCATGATACCGATGACCGTCTCATTCTTTATGCATGGAAAAAAATCACGCCGGAAATCTCTGTTCGAGGCTATGTTCTTCGGTATTTCAATTGTGGCCATTTTCGCAGTTATTGGAACTGTGGTTGCGATAACCTTTGGTCCCGGCATAGCCAATTTCATGAGTACACACTGGATCCCCAATGTGTTATTCTTTCTGATATTCCTCTTCTTTGCCGCATGGTTCTTCGGAATGTTTGAGATCAATCTGCCAAACTGGATGATCAGCAAATCTGACCAACGAGCTGATAAAGGTGGTTTGGGAGGTCCTTTCTTTATGGCATTTACCACGGTATTAGTCTCATTTTCATGTACTGGCCCTATCGTTGGCACAGTTCTGGTTCAATCTGCCGGGGGACAAATTCTTCAACCAATCGTAGGAATGTTTGGTTTTGGAATTGCATTTGCTCTCCCCTTTACTTTGTTTGCCATTTTCCCTTCCTGGTTGAGCTCATTGCCGAAATCCGGGGGTTGGTTAAACTCGGTTAAAGTTATTCTTGGCTTTATTGAACTTGCACTCGGACTTAAATTCCTGAGTATTGCAGATCAAACCTATCATTGGGGAATTCTTGACCGCGAAGTGTATCTGGCCTTTTGGATTGTCATCTTCACCTTAATGGGTTTTTATCTTCTGGGTAAAATCAAATTTAAACATGACAGTGATGTAACCCATATTGGTGTTCCGCGATTATTACTCTCCATCATCACTTTTACTTTTGTAGTGTACTTAATACCAGGAATGATCGGAGCTCCGCTGAAAGCACTGGCCGGTTATCTTCCGCCTGAAACAACCAATGACTTTGATTTAAGGCAGGTCATCCGCGACAATGCGGGAACTGCTGCCAGCGCCGGTTCATCCGACCAGATTATTTGCGAGAAGCCGGAGTATTCTGACAGACTTAAACTGCCTCATGGATTGAAAGGTTATTTCGATTACGATCAGGCGTTATCATGTGCCAAATCTCAAAATAAACCGGTTTTCATCGACTTTACCGGACACGGTTGCGTAAACTGCCGTGAAATGGAAGCAAGAGTATGGTCGGACCCTCGTGTATTAAGCAGGTTACGTGACAGTTATGTTGTTGTCGCCCTATACGTAGATGATAAGGTCATAAAACTTCCTGAATCCGAATGGGTAACATCAACCTATGACGGAAAAGTGAAGAAGACTTTGGGGAAAAAATACCAGGATTTCCAGATCACCCGCTTTGGTCAAAACACTCAACCACAGTATGCTCTGCTCGACACTGATGGCAAATTACTGATACCCACACGATCCTATGATCTCAACGTGGATTCCTTTATCGATTTTCTGGATAAAGGACTCAAGGAATTCAACAGCCGGCTAAAAGCAAATTAAGGCAATACTATAAGCTTCAGTTTACTCTTAAGTGTTTCGATCTTAAAGTCTTATAGTTTTAAAGTCTTCCTGTCTTCCTAACGGCGCCTTCCTGGTAAAATTTTGAGTATTTAGATGAAGGAGATGGAATCAAAGCTCCGGCTCCATAGTCCGGCCATTTTTTATCAACCATTCTGATAGTTTCCGAGTCCATGAGGGTTGGGTTTGGCCATGGACGGAGAAAGCCATCCAACTTGAGTGTCTTAACAGTAGCGTCAATGAACATCATGCCGGCTGCTTTTCCATTGGCTGTAGGAAAAATCCGAACATCAGAAAGTACTTCCACGTTACTTCCGGTAAGCCAAACAATTTCATGAGGATCTGTCAGATCGACCCAGTCATCAAAAACAATCCAAAACCTGATATCATTAAAAGAATCGAACAACCGGATCTCATCTGCAATCTCACTCACCACTCCGGAATAGGTTTTACGCAAAGAAATTAAACCGATAGACACACCCCCCTTTATCCATTCCAGATTCATGTCCATAATCTGCGGATGCTGTGAACGAAAGGCTATAACCATTTGTTCATCAATAGTTTTTGATATCTGATCGTCATTGAATATTTCCGGTCCGGTAGCGTCGAGCCCCAATTTCCCTCCGAAGGCTGGTTTTCTCGATGAGTGATCAAGAATATCCAATGGTCCCGAAGCTTTTTCCACATGCTGCGAAGGATCCACACGGCCTGAAATATACCGGGCCAGATGGAAATAATCCTTTAACTCCGGCCCATCTCCGGTAATCACAATAAACTTGGTAAACATCATCTGGCCAGCACCCCATAAAGTATGCAAAACTTTGCGGCCTTGTCCGGGATAGGACGGAGTAATTCGGGCCAGAACAAGGTTATGAGCCACTCCTTCAACAGGTAAATGGAAGTCGGTCAACTCAGGAACCAATGCCATTTTGATCATCGGTTTAAAAAGCCTTTCAGTAACCCACGCCAGCCAGGTATCTTCCTGAGGAGGAATTCCGACAATTGTTGCAGGATAAATGGCTTTTCGCCGGTGGGTGATTGCAGTCAGGTGAAAAACAGGAAACTGATCTTCAAGCGAATAAAAACCAGTGTGATCACCAAATGGCCCCTCCTCCTTTAACGGCTCTGCCGTATCAACAAATCCCTCTAAAATAAAATCGCAATCCTCCGGCACCCATAATTCCTGTGTTACACATTTGACCAGAGTTACCGGCTTATTCCGGATAAAGCCAGCCAGAAGGTACTCATCAATGCCGTCGGGCAATGGGGCCGTTGCACAGTAAGTGTAAACCGGATCACCACCCAGAGCTACCGCTACTGGCATCTTTGTACCCATTTTCTGATATTCCCGATAATGGCGGGCTCCGGTTTTATGCATATGCCAGTGCATTCCGGTTGAGTTGGACCCGAAAACCTGCATCCGGTACATCCCGAGGTTTGGAGATCCGGTAACGGGATCAACTGTGTGGACCAGCGGAAAAGTAATAAACGGTCCTCCATCAAAAGGCCAGCAAGTTAAAACAGGCAATTTACCGAGATCAGGCTCCAGATTGATAACCTCCTGAGAAGCTCCCCTTCCTCTTCTGCGTTTGGGAATCCACCGGGCAGCTTTACCTAAGAGAGGTATCTTCCTGACTTTACCGGCAAAACCTGAATCACTGCCGGTAAGAATACTGATCATCTTATGGATTTCACCGGCAAGCTCATCGGGTGACCGGCCACCGAAAGCAATCCTGATTCGTTTTTCCGATCCCAGCGAGTTAATCAGAACCGGGTATTCGGTTCCGGTCATTTCAAAAAGAAGAGCTTTACCGCCCCCAGTCTGCTTTGAAAAACGATCTGTGATTTCAGTTATTTCAAGATGGGGGGAGACTTCCTCCCGTATCCTGATAATTTCACCAGCTTGTTCCAACTTTTTGATATAAGTCGACAGATTCATTTGATCCCTTCTCCTTTTTTCTTACAAGATAAAAAAAACCCGGGTAATGTTTACCCGGGCTATATTCTGTAAGAGCAGATACGCTCTATTCTTTCTCTTCTTGCAAGTCTTCGCCAACCTCTTCTTCAGTAGCAGGTTCGGTAACTTCCTCTGCTTTAGCTTTTGTCCCGGCTTTTTCAGCTCCTTCAACCTTTTTCTTTGCTGTTTTAGCAGCCGGCTTCTTTTCAACAGTTGTAGTTGCTTCATCAGCAGCCGTTTTCGGAGACTTCCTGGACCGGCGAGTTGTTTTAGCTTTTACGTCTGCTTTAGAAGAAAGCATGTTCTCATTAAAGTCAACCAGTTCGATAATGCACATTTCAGCACTATCTCCAAGGCGGGTTCCGGTTTTCAGAATGCGGGTATAACCACCTGGTCTGTCGCCGATTTTTTGTGCCACATCACGGAAAAGTACAGTAACAGCATCTTTATCACTCAAATAACTAAAAACGGTCCTACGTGAATGGGTAGTATCGTCTTTAGCTTTTGTAATCAGAGGCTCAACATATTTCCTTAGAGCTTTTGCCTTGGCAACTGTGGTACTAATCCGTTTGTGCTTGATCAGGGAACAAGCCATATTGCCCAACATAGCTTCGCGATGAGCACTCTTTCTTCCTAAATTATTCTGTTTATCTCCGTGTCTCATTATACTATTCCTTATTCCTTATCTAACTTGTATTTAGCTACATCCATTCCAAAGTTCAAATTCATAATTTTCAGCAAGTCTTCCAGTTCAGTGAGGGATTTCTTGCCGAAATTTCTGAATTTCAACAGGTCATTTTTATTGTAGGCAACCAGATCACCCAGAGTTTCGACATCGGCAGCTTTCAGACAATTCAAAGCCCGAACCGAAAGGTCTAAATCGGTTAACTTAGTCTTGAGTTGTTGTCTCATATGCAAAACTTCCTCATCAAACTCCTCACTATCCATTTTCTCATCAGATTCCAGGGTGATCTTGTCATCCGAAAACAGCATGAAATGATGGATCAGTATTTTTGCAGCTTCTTTTAACGCGTCTTTCGGGTTAATGGAGCCATCGGTTTTGATTTCAAGGATCAGTTTTTCATAGTCAGTTTTTTGCTCGACCCTGAAATTTTCAACCATATACTTAACGTTCCTGATTGGAGTAAAAACTGAATCAAGGGCAATTATTCCGATCTCAGCATCTTCTGATTTGTTTTCATCAGAAGGCACATAACCACGACCTTTGCTGATTGTGATAGTCATTTGCAGCTTAACTGCCGGATCCATCCGGCAGATCACTAAATCAGGATTCAGGATTTTAAAACCGCTTAAGAAATTGTTCAAATCTGCGGCTTTAAGCTGGTCCCGACCAGTCACGTTAATAGTAACCCGCTCATCTTCAACTCCTTCGATTTGTTGTTTAAACCGAACTTGTTTCAGATTCAGAATAATTTCGGATACGTCCTCCAATACTCCTTTAATGGTTGAGAATTCGTGGTTCACTCCTTCAATTTTCACGGTGGTGATAGCGAATCCCTCGAGCGAGCTCAGTAGGATACGGCGAAGGGAATTACCAATAGTAATCCCATAGCCCGGTTCAAGTGGCCGGAATTCGAACTTTCCATAACTAGAGTCCGATTCAAGCAGGATAACCTTATCAGGTTTCTGAAATGATAGAATGGCCATTGATCAGGATTTTACGTTTACTTGGAATATAATTCAACGATAAGTTGTTCCTTGATGTTTTCGGGAATTTCAGTCCTTTCAGGAACATTCAGGAATTTACCGGACATCATGGAGTGGTCCCATTCCAGCCAGGAATACCTGGACCTGGAAGCTGAGGCGAGAGAGTTCAATACGACTTCCAATGATTTCGATTTTTCACGGACGCCGATGACGTCACCAGGTTTAACCAGATAAGAAGCTATATCAACTACCTTTCCATTAACCACGATATGTCTGTGGTTAACCAGTTGCCGGGCAGCTGCACGCGTATTGGAAATTCCAAGTCGGAATACAACATTATCCAAACGTGTCTCGAGAAGTTGCAATAAAACTTCACCCGTTATACCTTTTGTCCTTTGGGCTTTATGAAACAGATTAGCAAACTGTTTCTCAAGTACCCCATAGGTATATTTAGCTTTCTGCTTTTCTTTCAGCTGAGTGCCATATTCTGAAAGCTTTCTTCTTCTTCTTGAAGGACCATGAAATCCCGGCGGATAATTCCTTTTATCAAAATACTTATCCGGTCCGTAAATCGGTTCCCCAAATTTTCTTGCGATTCTGGTCTTTGGTCCAGTATACTTAGCCATCTAACTCTGATTTATCGTTTGTTAATTCGAATTTCTTAGACTCTCCTGCGTTTAGGAGGGCGGCAGCCGTTATGCGGCAGCGGTGTTACGTCAACGATCTCGATAACTTCGATACCGCTATTATGAATCGTACGGATGGCAGATTCCCTGCCATTGCCAGGTCCTTTTACAAAAACTTTCACTTTCCTCAGGCCCAGGTCGTATGCTACTTTAGAAGCATCCTGAGCTGCAATTTGGGCTGCATACGGGGTATTCTTTTTCGACCCCCGGAAACCGTTTTTCCCGCTTGAGGACCAAGAAATAACCTGTCCGGAATTGTTGGTCAGGGAAACAATAATATTGTTAAATGAAGAATGGATGTGTGCCTGTCCAAGTGGTTCAACCTGCACTACCCGTTTCTTCGCTGCTTTAACTTTCTTCTTTGCCATAGTCTAACGGTTATTTAGTCGCTTTCTTTTTGTTTGCTACAGTTTTCCGTCTTCCTTTACGGGTACGAGCATTGTTCTTGGTACTTTGTCCACGCACCGGCAAGCCGAGACGATGGCGGATACCCCTATAGGAACCAATGTCCATTAGACGTTTGATGTTAATCTGAGTTTCAGACCGAAGTTCACCTTCGATTTTGAAATTCTCATTGATGAAATTACGGATTGCGGCGCTTTGATCATCTGTCCAATCCTGAACTTTTCGATCTTTATCAACACCGGCTTCGGTTAGAATTCTACGGGATGTGCTTCTGCCGATTCCATAGATATAAGTGAGTGCGATTTCGCCCCTCTTGTTGTTTGGTATATCAACACCAACGATACGTGCCATAAAAGATATTCCTTATGAGTTGTTTCAAAATACCAATTATCCCTGACGTTGCTTGAACCTGGGATTTTTCTTATTAATTACATATAATCGTCCTTTCCGACGTACAATTTTGCACTCGGCGGAACGCTTCTTAACGGATGCTCTTACCTTCATGATCGCTAAATATTATCAGTTTTTGTATCGGTATGCAATTCGTCCTTTTGTCAGATCGTATGGAGACATTTCGACTCTCACCTTGTCTCCCGGCAGTATTTTAATATAATGCATACGCATCTTCCCGGAGATATGGGCGGTTATAACGTGCCCATTCTCCAATTCTACGCGGAACATAGCATTGGACAGAGCTTCGATAATTGTACCATCCTGTTCGATAGAAGGCTGCTTTGGCATATATTAAACTTTTAAAACTGCTTCTTCAATTATATTAAAATCAGACAATACATCTGCTATTTGATCCTTTACCACTATCGAATGTTCAAAATGGGCTGATGGCTTTCGGTCAGCAGTCCGGATAGTCCATCCGTTCTGATCTTGATGAATGTGCCTTTTACCCAGGTTAATCATCGGTTCTATCGCAATGGTTAGCCCTTTTTGCAGAACCTCTCCGGTTCCGGGCTTCCCATAATTAGGAACTTCAGGTGGTTCGTGAAGATGCCGTCCAACACCGTGGCCGACCATTTCTCTTACAACCGAGAACCCATTAATCTCTGCGTGCTTTTGAATGGCATGACCGATGTCACCGATTCGTTTTCCTGTGATTGCCTGAGATATTCCCAATTTCAAACATTCTTTGGTAACCCTGATCAGTTTTAATACTTCTGGTTTAACAACACCAATTGTGAACGTAAAAGCAGAATCACCATGGAAGCCATTCATCAAAACTCCGCAATCCACAGACACAATATCTCCATCTTTGAGAATTCTCCGGGAAGGTATTCCATGAACTACTTCATCATTCACCGAGACACAAAGCGTAGCAGGATAACCCTGATAACCTTTAAATCCCGGTACTCCACCGTGATCATGGATAAACTCTTCAGCCATCCGGTCGATTTCCAGTGTCGAAACCCCCGGTTTCATCAGAGAAGCAACAGCAGCCAGAGTAGCAGATACAAGCAGGTTGCTTTGCCTAAGCAACTCAACCTCTTCGTCTGTCTTCAATTGAAACATACAAAGAACGCAAAATACAACTAAATGGAAGCCGTACTACCCACGCGACCTTTTATGCGGCCTGATTTCATCAGACCATCATAGTGGCGCATGAGCAAATGACTTTCAACTTGTTGCAATGTATCAAGAACAACACCAACCAAAATCAGGAGTGAGGTCCCCCCGAAGAACGCCGCAAACTGGCTATTGACACCAATCAACGTTGCGAATGCCGGAAGTATGGCAATCAAAGCCAGAAACATGGAGCCCGGAAGCGTAATTCTCGACATTACAGTATCCAGAAAATCAACGGTTTTCCGTCCGGGTTTAACACCTGGAATGAACCCGCCGTTTCGTTTCATATCTTCAGCCATTTGTGTTGGATTAACAGTAACAGCTGTATAGAAGTATGTGAAAGCAATAATCAGGAACGCAAATGTAGCATTGTACCAGAATCCTTCGTAATTACCGAATGCCTGTACAAATTTACTCGCAGCTTCAGTATTAAACTTTCCAACCATCATGGGAATAAACATGAAGGCTTGGGCAAAGATGATTGGCATAACACCGGCAGCGTTAATTTTCAATGGAATATATTGACGAACACCACCATATTGTTTGTTACCCACGATACGTTTAGCATATTGAACAGGCACCCTCCTTGTAGCTTGAACCAGCGCTATAGCACCCATGATAACGATAACCAGAAGAATAATTTCAACCAGAATCATTACCAATCCGCCCCCTTTCTGTTCAAGCTTGGTAGCAACTTCTCCCATAAGCGCAAATGGCAACCGGGCAATAATTCCGATCATAATAATCAATGAGATTCCATTACCAACCCCCTTGTCTGTTATCCTCTCTCCAAGCCACATGACAAAAAGAGTCCCGGCAGACAGAATTATTACAGATGAAACAGTAAAGAATGGCCCTTTAAGGAGGAATGCTGTTTCCGGCAACTGAGCATGCAGGTTAAAGATATAACTTGGTCCCTGTGCAGCCGTAATCAGAACAGTCAGCCAACGTGTAATCTGGTTCATTTTCTTTCTTCCGCTCTCACCCTCCTTCTGCAAACGCTGAAAATAAGGGACTGCGATGGTGAGCAATTGTATCACGATAGATGCGGAAATATAGGGCATGATCCCTAATGCAAAGATTGAAGCATTAGAAAATGCACCTCCTGAAAACATATCCAGCAAACCTTCGAGTCCACCAGCAGTTTGGCGCTTAAGGGCGTCAAGTTGAGTAGGATCTATGCCAGGTAAAACGACAAAACTACCGAGCCGATAAACAAGCACCAAACCCAATGTTGTCAGGATCCGGGCCCGGAGGTCTTCAATCCTCCAGATGTTCTTCAGTGTTTCGATAAATCTCTTCATCCGGTTATAATTTTACTACGGTTCCTTGTTGAGCTTCAATTGCTTTCACCGCAGACTCCGAAAATGCATGTGCTTTAACTTCAAGCTTGGAGGTAAGGGTACCATTACCCAGAATTTTCACCTTATCATTCTTGCGGGCTAAACCTACCGATATCAAAGTTTCGACATCGATAAGGGAAAGATTCATCTTTTCAGCCACCATCTGGAGAGTTCCGATGTTAATACCCTTAAATTCCTTACGATTGATATTGGTGAAGCCAAATTTCGGCAGGCGGCGCTGAATAGGCATCTGCCCTCCTTCGAAACCTACTTTTTTAGAGTAACCAGACCGTGATTTTGCGCCTTTATGACCACGTGTAGAAGTCCCGCCATGGCCTGAGCCTTGACCGCGACCAATTCTCTTTTCCCGGTGTACTGATCCTTCAGCTGGTTTCAGATTATGTAATTCCATTGGATTTAAGTCTTACAAATTAATTACTTAGTTGTCTCGGTTGACACCAGGTGTTTTACTTTTCCAACCATTCCCAGAATCTGGGGTGTGGCCTCCACAATTACAGTGGCATGCATTCGTTTCAATCCAAGTGCCTCGAGGGTTCTTTTCTGCCTTTCGGTTGTATGGATCTTACTTGTTGTTTGAGTTATTTTAATCTTAGCCATGGTTTCAAAATAATACCGGATTATCCATTAAAAACTTTATCAAGGCTTACACCCCGATGCTGAGCTACCGTAAGGGCATCTCTCATTTCAACCAGGGCCTTCATCGTGGCTTTCACCAGGTTATGAGGATTAGAAGAACCTTTCGATTTGGCGAGCACATTATGGACTCCCACGCTTTCAAGGACAGCGCGCATAGCACCACCTGCCTTTACTCCGGTACCACCGGAGGCTGGTTTAAGCCAAACAGTTGCTCCACCGAACTTTGCAATCTGTTCATGAGGGATGGTGCCATTAATAATCGGAACTTTGATCAGGTTTTTCTTGGCTGCTTCTACCCCTTTGGCGATGGCAGTAGTAACTTCATTAGCCTTACCCAAACCACACCCGACAACTCCGTCTTCATTCCCCACCACAACTATTGCAGAGAAGCTGAAATTTCGCCCCCCTTTGGTCACTTTCGTTACCCTGTTGATTGCAACCAACCGGTCCTTCAGTTCAAGATCACTTGTTTTTACCTTACGTACACTAGTAGCCATATTTCTTAGAATTTAAGCCCACCTTCACGGGCTGCATCTGCCAACGATTTTATTCTACCATGATATAAATACCCGTTCCGGTCGAAAACGACTTTGCTGATTCCGTTGGCTAAGGCCTTTTCGGCAATTAGTTTACCAACGAGTTTTGCCTGGTCAATTTTTGTAACACTTTCTTTCTGGGCAATCTCTTTCTCTAAGGAAGAGGCCGAAACCAGTGTCCGTCCGGTTAGATCATTGATCACCTGCACAGAAATCTGTCGATTGCTGCGAAAAACGGAAAGTCTGGGAACTTCCGTTGAACCGGACATATCCTTCCGTATCCTGTTCTTGATCTTTAGTCTGCGTTCACGCTTTGAAAAAGCCATTTCGTATAGATTTTATCTGTAATTTTTTCGATAATTAACCAGCATCAGCTACCAGCTGCTTTACCAGATTTCCTGCGAAGCACTTCGTTGACAAATTTAACCCCTTTGCCTTTGTATGGTTCGGGTGGTCTAAAGGAACGAATTTTTGCAGCGATTTGTCCAATCAGCTGTTTATCAATACTCTTAAGTGTAATGATTGGATTACTGCGTCGTTCGGTTACAGCAACGACCGAAACTTCCGGTGGTAACTGTATCACAAAGGGATGTGAAAAACCAAGATGCAGTTCAAGAATCTGACCTTCGGCTGTTGCTTTATATCCAACGCCAACCAGTTCCTGTTTTATTTCATATCCGGTTGATACACCGGTAACCATATTCTGAATGAGAGCTCTGTAAAGGCCGTGCAGTGCACGGTGCCTTTTCTGTTCAGTTGGCCGGATCACATTTACAATTCCATTTTCAACCTTGACCTGGATATCCGGATCAACCTGCTGTGTTAAGGAACCCAGCGGACCGCCAACTTCTACCAGATTATCATCGTGAACTTTTACAGTTACACCTGAAGGTAATGATATGGGTAATTTTCCAACTCGTGACATCGTTGAATGCTTTTTAATAAACGTAACAAATAACCTCACCGCCCACATTTTCCTTGCGGGCTTCTTTTTCTGTCATCAAACCCCTTGAGGTAGATAATATGGCAATACCCATACCATTCAATACCCTGGGTAGATTGTCGACATCGCTATATTTCCGAAGTCCTGGTTTGCTGATACGTTTCAGGCTTTTTATTGCCGAAACCTTCGAAATCGGATGGTATTTCAGAGCGATTTTAATAATTCCCTGTTTATCATCCTCTTCGAATTTATAGCTCAGGATATAACCTTTATCAAAAAGGATTTTAGTCATCTCCTTTTTCAGGTTTGAAGCCGGGATCTCAACCACTTTATGCTTGGCCATAATCGCATTACGCACACGCGTCAGGTAATCTGCAATAGGATCAGTCATTTTTATCTATTAATTAAATTACCAACTTGCTTTTTTAATACCCGGTATCAGCCCATTGGAAGCCATTTCACGGAACGAGATACGGCTAATCCCAAATTGACGCATATATCCTTTTGGCCTACCGGTCAGTTTACACCGGTTATGCAATCTTACTTTTGAAGAATTCTTCGGAAGTTTACTTAAGCCAATAAAATCACCCTCGGCCTTAAGTTTGGCTCGCTTTTCAGCATATTTCTCAACCATTTTCTGCCGCTTAACTTCGCGAGCCTTCATGGATTCTTTTGCCATCCCTATTTCTTATTAGTTGATTTAAAAGGTATTCCAAATTCTTTGAGCAGGGCAAAACCTTCCTCATCGGTTTTGGCGGTTGTAACAAAACTGATTTCCATACCGATCATTGAATGGATTTTATCTATTTCAATTTCCGGGAAAATAATCTGTTCAGTAATTCCGAGTGTATAATTGCCGCGTCCATCAAATTTGGCGGCCACACCTTTAAAGTCTCGTATACGTGGAAGGGCTACAGCTATAAGTCTTTCCAGAAACTCGTACATTTTTTCACGGCGAAGGGTTACTTTAACCCCGATCGGCATCTTCTGCCTGAGTTTAAAGTTTGATATGTCTCTTTTAGAGAGCGTTTGCACTGCCTTCTGACCTGTAATTGCTGTAAGTTCTTCCTGAGCAACTTCAATCAGCTTTTTATCAGCAACTGCTTTTCCCACTCCACGGTTCACCACGATTTTCTCTAAACGCGGTACCTGCATAACAGTTTTATAATCAAATTCTTTTGTCAGGGCAGGAATAATTTCTTCCTGGTATTTTACCTTCAGGCTTGGTGTGTATTTCATTACTTGATCTCCTCTCCGGATTTTTTGGCATAACGTACCAATTTACCATTATCATCAAGACGGCGTCCGATACGAGTCGGTTTTCCGGTAGTAGGATCCAGCAGCATCAAGTTTGATACATGTATTGGACCTTCTCTTTTGATGATACCACCTTGTGGTGCGTTTTTATCCGCTTTAGTGTGCTTGGAAAGCATATTCACACCTTCCACGATAGCCTTGTCATTTTTCCGGATTACTTCCAGCACATGGCCCTGTTGACCCTTAGAGTTACCTGCAATCACAATAACGGTATCTCCTTTTTTAATATTCATCTTTTTCTGCATGGTCTGTGCTTTTTGATTATAACACTTCAGGGGCCAGTGAAACGATCTTCATGTAATTTTCGCGAAGTTCTCTCGCCACCGGTCCGAAAATACGTGTTCCGCGGATTTCTCCGGTAGGATTCAAAAGAACGCAGGCGTTATCGTCAAAGCGGATATAGGATCCGTCGTTTCTCCTTATTTCCTTGGTTGTACGAACGATTACCGCTTTAGAAACAGTACCTTTTTTTAGTTCTCCACCAGGTAAAGCAGATTTTACAGTAACAACCACTTTATCGCCAACAGTGGCGTATTTTTTGCCTGTCCCGCCTAAAACCCGGATGCACAAAACTTCTTTGGCACCGCTGTTATCGGCCACGGTCATTCTACTCTCTTGCTGTATCATGGTTACTTGGCTCTTTCTATAATTTCCACTAATCTCCAATTTTTCCGTTTGCTCAGAGGCCGGGTTTCCATGATCCGGACGAGATCTCCTTCTTTACAGGTGTTCTCTTCGTCATGAGCAACGAATTTGGTGGTCTTGTTAACAAACTTCCCGTATATAGGATGTTTAACTTTTCTTTTAACCGCAACAACTATGGTTTTTTCCATTTTATTGCTGACGACCGCACCGGTACGTTCCTTACGCAAGTTTCTGTTACCTTCCATGGATTATTAGCTTTTCTTGTTTTCAATTACTTGCCGCTTGCGCAATTCAGTCCTCAGCTGTGCGACCATTCGTCTGGTCTCGCGGATATGATGGGGATGGTCAAGCGGAGAAACCGTATGGTTTATCTGCATTCGAACCAAATTACCTTTTTCGGTATCGATCCTTTCGGTAAGTTCCTTGGCCGTCAGTTCGCGAATCTCTACGTTTTTCATTATTCAGAATTTGAATCTTCAACAAAATCACGCCTGATAATAAACTTAGTTTTCACCGGTAGTTTTTGAGCGGCAAGCCGCAATGCTTCCTTAGCGAGTTCCAGTGAAACACCCTCGGCTTCGAATAGAATTCTGCCTGGGGTAACCCTGGCAACAAAACCTTCCGGAGCACCTTTACCTTTACCCATACGTACTTCAGCCGGTTTCTTGGTTATCGGTTTATCAGGAAAAACCCTTATCCAAATCTGTCCCTGGCGCTGCATATGACGAGTCACGGCAACACGGGCTGCTTCAAGTTGACGTCCGGTCATCCAGCATGTTTCCAAAGCTTTGATTCCAAATGATCCAAAGGCTAGTTGGTTTCCCCGCTGGGAGTTACCCTTCATCTTCCCCTTCTGTTGCTTTCTGTACTTAGTCTTTTTCGGTTGTAACATGACAATCTGTTATTATTCAGACGATATTAACCTCTTCTTTTCTTAAACCCTTTTCTCGGAGCTTTTGCACCGATATTTGGCGATAGGTCGCGTTTGCCAAAGATTTCACCTTTGCAAATCCATACTTTTATCCCGGTAGTACCAACTTTAGTATGGGCTTCCGCCAATGCATAGTCTATATCAGCGCGAAGGGTATGCAATGGAATTCTTCCCTCTTTATAGGTTTCTGAACGAGCCATTTCGGCGCCATTCAATCTGCCTGAGATTTGAATTTTTATCCCTTCTGCACCCATTCGGATGGTAGAAGCAATTGCCATCTTGATAGCCCGGCGGTAAGCAATCTTACCTTCAAGCTGACGAGCAACGTTAGCAGCTACAATCACTGCATCCATTTCAGGTCTTTTGATCTCAAAAATATTGATCTGGACCTCTTTACTGGTAATTTTTTTAAGCTCTTCCTTCAGCTTATCAACCTCCTGGCCTCCTTTACCGATAATAATACCCGGTCGGGCAGTATTTACCGTAATGGTAATAAGCTTTAAGGTACGCTCAATCACGATTTTAGACACGCTTGCTTTGGCCAGACGAGCATTCAGGTATTCACGGATTTTATAATCCTCAACCAGTTTTTCCGAGAAGTCATTGCCCCCGTACCAATTGGAATCCCAACCTTTTATAATGCCCAGGCGATTGCTAATAGGGTTTACTTTTTGTCCCATCTATGCGTCCGTTTTTTCGACTTGTTTACGACTGTCCAGATAAATTGTCACGTGGTTGGAACGTTTCTTGATCCTGTGCCCGCGACCCTGTGGTGCAGGGCGCAATCTTTTCAGGATTCGTGCCGAGTCCACAAATACTTGTTTAACATATAAATGACTGTCTTCGATCCGAACCCCGTCATTTTTTGCCTGCCAGTTTGATATGGCTGACATAAGGAGTTTTTCTAATTTCCGGGAGGCTTCTTTCGGGTTGTACCGCAATACATCCAATGCCCGTTTTACTTCCATCCCCCGGATCATATCGGCAACCAGCCTCATCTTGCGCGGGGAGGTCGGATTGTTATTCAAAGCAGCCAGAAATAATGATTTCCGCTCTTCTTTAGTCCGATTTGCCGCTTCTTGCTTTCTGGATCCCATTTTTCTGAGTTTTATCTTTTCCTGTTTCCGGCATGTCCTCTGAAAATTCGTGTTGGAGCGAATTCTCCCAGTTTATGCCCTACCATATTTTCTGTGATGTAAACCGGAATAAACTTATTCCCATTATGAACGGCAACAGTATGTCCAACAAAATCAGGTGAGATGATGCTTCTTCTTGCCCATGTTTTAACAACCGATTTTTTTGCGGCTGCATTTAAGGCCAGAATTTTCTTCTCCAGACTGAATTCGATAAAAGGACCTTTTTTTAATGATCGGCTCATACAGTAGTTTATTATCAGTTACTTTTTACGTCTTTCAAGGATAAACTTAGACGATGATTTCTTAGGATGCCGGGTTTTGTATCCTTTAGCCAACAAACCCTTCCTGGAACGCGGATGTCCGCCAGAAGCACGGCCTTCTCCACCACCCATTGGATGATCCACCGGGTTCATAACCACGCCTCTGACTCTTGGACGCCGTCCCTGCCATCTTACCCGACCGGCTTTTCCATCGCTTTCCAGGCCATGATCGGAATTTGAAACTGTTCCGATAGTAGCGCGACAAGCAACAAGAACCAGTCTGGTTTCGCCTGATGGCAATTTAACAATCGCATATCGTCCTTCCCTGGAGACGACCTGGGCATAAGTTCCGGCACCTCTGGCCATCGCTCCACCCTGTCCGGGACGAAGCTCAATATTATGAACAATTGTACCCAGCGGTATTTCACCAAGAGGAAGGCTATTGCCAATCTCAGGAGCTATTCCGGCTCCCGACACTAATTCCTGGCCAACGCTTAACCCGTTAGGGGCGATGATATACCTTTTTTCTCCGTCGGCGTAAACCAATAAAGCAATACGTGCTGTACGGTTTGGATCGTATTCAATGGTCGAAACTTTAGCCGGGATACCGTCTTTATCTCTTTTAAAGTCGATAACACGGTACATTTGTTTATGACCGCCGCCCAGATATCTCATGGTCATCCGGCCGCTATTGTTCCGTCCACCAGATCTTCTAGCTGGCTTCAACAAAGATTTTTCGGGTGTCGTCTGAGTAATTTCCTCGTACGTTCCGATAACCTTTTTTCTCTGCCCCGGTGTTACGGGATTAAAACTGCGAACTGCCATTGCTTAGTTAAATATTGCTGTAAAAATCTATGACATCTCCATCAATCAGGGAAATAATCGCTTTCTTAAAGGCGCTGCTCCGTCCACGTACCACTCCGGTGCGCGAAAATCTCGATTTTTCTTTGCCGCCGTAACGCATTGTGTTGACGGAAACCACTGAAACCCCGTACATATCCTGTACGGCCTTCTTAATCTGATTTTTATTGGCCCTTTTGTCCACGATAAAACCGTAATACTTAAGGTCTTCGGTCTGCCCCGTCATTTTCTCCGTTACAATCGGTTTGATCAGAATATCCATTGTTACCAGTTCTTATTGTCCGAAATTTTCATTCAAAACTTCAATCGAACTCTCCAGGAAGGCTACAGATGAAGCATTTAATATATCATAAGTATTTAGATCCGAGACCATTATGACTTTGATATCCTGCAAATTTCGAGAGGACAAATATATGTTTTTATTCGGTTGATTTAAAACCAATAACACTTTTTTGTTCTCTGATTTGAGGTTTTGCTGGATCTCGACTATTGTCCGGGTCTTTGGTTCATCCATGATGAAATCCTCAACCACCACGATCTGTGATCCTTGCGCCTTATAAGTCAATGCAGATTTACGGGCAAGAATCTTTACTTTTTTATTCAGTTTAAAACTGTAATCACGTGGTACTGGTCCGAAAACCCGTCCACCTCCCCGAAACAGTGGCGACTTAATATTACCTGCGCGAGCTCCGCCGGTACCTTTTTGCTTTTTGATCTTCTTGGAACTTCCGCGAATCTCGTTACGTTCTTTGGATTTGTGCGTTCCCTGGCGTTTATTCGCCATGAATTGCTTTACATCCAGATAAATAGCATGATCATTCGGACTGATGGCAAAAACATCGTCGCGCAGCTCCACGGTTCGCCCGGTCTCTTCGCCGGAAGTTTTGTATACTGCTAATTTCATCACTTCTCAATTATTACGTATGAACCTTTCGCACCAGGAATCGAACCTTTCACAATCATCAGGTTATGTTCCGGAACAATTTTCAGGACCTGAAGACTAAGCAACTTAACGCTATTAACGCCATCGTGGCCGGCCATTCTCATCCCCTTAAAGACGCGGCTAGGATAAGATGAAGCTCCGAGTGAACCCGGTGCACGCAAGCGGTTATGCTGGCCATGAGTGCTATCCCCTACTCCTGCGAAACCATGGCGTTTAATAACACCCTGAAATCCTTTTCCTTTTGTTACTCCTGTGACGTCAACCCAGCGATCATTACTAAAGGTATCGACTGTTATAACGTCCCCGAGTTTCAGTACTTCGCCGCTGTCCTTTTTGAACTCGGCAACTTCACGTTTTGGTGTGGTGTTGGCCTTTTTGAAATGACCCAACATCGGTTTTGGGGTGTTCTTCTCCTTTTTATCGTCGAAGGCCACCTGCACAGCTTCATACCCATCAATTTCGTGGGTTTTGATCTGGGTAACCACACAAGGACCCACTTCAATTACGGTGCATGGAACATTTTTCCCATCAGCAGCGAAAACTGAAGTCATCCCGATCTTTTTCCCGATTAAGCCTTGCATTTTATTAGCTCTTAGAATTATACTTTTATTTCAACTTCAACTCCGCTGGGCAGCTCCAGTTTCATCAGTGCATCGATCGTTTTTGCTGTTGAGCCGTAGATGTCAATCAGCCTTTTGTATGAGCTCAGCTGAAATTGTTCTCTCGACTTTTTGTTTACGAAAGTTGATCTCAGAACAGTAAACACCCTGGTATGGGTAGGAAGCGGTATCGGGCCGCTAACAACGGCTCCGGTGCTTTTTACCGTTTTTACGATTTTCTCGGCAGACTTGTCCGCCAGGTTGTGATCGTAAGACTTCAACTTAATTCTAATTTTCTGACTCATTCCTATATGTATTTATCTACAATAAATCCACTCTTCCAAATACTTTTTGTAACACGGCGATGGCTATCTCACGGGGTACTTCATCATAATGAGATACTTCCATGGTTGAACTGGCTCGTCCGGAGGTTAATGTCCTGAGTACCGTTACATATCCGAACTGTTCGGAAAGGGGTACTGTAGCTTTAACCACACGTCCGCCGGGTTTATTTTCCATCCCGGCAACTTGTCCACGCCTTTTGTTGAGATCGGCAATTACATCTCCCACAAATTCTTCCGGAGAAACAACTTCAAGGCTCATGATTGGTTCCAATAGAACCGGTTGCGATTTCTCACAACCTTCACGAAAAGCTTTTTGTGCTGCGATTTCGAAAGAAAGATCATCCGAATCAACGGGGTGAAAAGATCCACCGGTTAATGTCACTTTCAATCGATTTAATGGAAACCCGGCTAATACACCGCTGTTCATGGCATTTTTAAAGCCTCGTTCAACAGCTGCGATGTATGATTTGGGAAGTTCGTCCGGTTTTAATTCTGAAATAAATTCAAGACCCTTCTGTGCGGTTTCAGGAGAAATCTTCACGTGTATGTCAGCAAAAAGATTCCGGCCTCCGGTGTCTTTTCTGAAAATGGTATGCATTTCAACTTCCTGCCGGATTGATTCTTTATAGGCTACCTGTGGAAGTCCGCGGTTAATTTCGAGTTTGAATTCCCTTTTGAGTCGGTCCAGTATAATTTCGAGATGCAATTCACCCATCCCGCTTAAAACTGTCTGACCAGATTCCTCATCAATTTTGACCCTAAAAGTTGGATCCTCCTCTACCAGTTTCTGAAGAGCATCAGTCAGTTTTGCCATATCATCCTGGGTTCTTGCCTCAACGGCCATACCAAGAACGGGTTCAGGAAAACTGATAGATTCGAGCAGGATTTTATGGTTTTCTTCACACAGAGTATCGCCGGTACTTATGTCTTTAAATCCGACGGCTGCACAAATATCACCTGCCTCTACCTGATCTCGCGGATTCTGCTTGTTTGCATGCATTTGATATAGTCGGGTAATCCTTTCTCTTTTTTCGGTACGCATGTTAAAAACAGTGGCTCCCGAATGGATTGTCCCGGAGTAAACCCTCAAGTAAGCCAAACGGCCAACAAATGGGTCAGTAGCAATTTTAAAAGCGAGTGCTGCGAAAGGCGCGTTTGGATCAGAATCCCTGCTCACGGTTTGGTTAGTTACAGGATCTAAACCCTGAACCGCTCCAACATCAAGTGGGCTAGGTAAGAAAGCAGCAATTGCATTAAGCAGAGGCTGCACGCCTTTATTTTTAAATGCTGATCCGCAAAGAACCGGAATTAGAACCCTGTTAAGGGTTGCAGTCCGGATTGCAGCCAGCAGGTCATTGGCCTGGATGCTATCTTTATCTTCAAAAAACCTTTCCAGAAGCAGGTCATCGGTTTCACAAACTGATTCAATCAGCAAGTTTCGCCACTCTTCAGCCTGTTCCCGCATATCCGCCGGTATAGGAAGAATCTCAGGGTGTGATCCGAGAAAATCTTCTTCCGGCCAAATAAGGGCTTCGTTTTGTATCAGGTCGATTACTCCGATAAACTTATCTTCTATCCCGATCGGAATTTGGATTGCAAGGGGTTTAGCCCCCAGTTTTTCCTTCATTTCATTCAGGACGCCAATAAAATCGGAGCCGGGTCTGTCCATCTTGTTAACAAAAGCGATTCGGGGAACCTTGTATTTATCAGCTTGATGCCAGACTGTTTCGGATTGTGGTTCTACCCCGCTAACACCGCAAAAAACGGCTATTGCTCCATCGAGCACGCGAAGAGATCTTTCCACTTCAACCGTGAAATCAACATGGCCGGGCGTATCTATAATATTAAATTTGTAGTTCTGCCCGTCATATTTCCACCAGGTAGTAGTTGCGGCAGAGGTTATTGTAATCCCCCGTTCCTGCTCCTGTATCATCCAGTCCATAGTTGCAGCACCGTCATGAACTTCTCCCATCCGGTGATTAATTCCGGTATAAAACAGAATGCGCTCGGTAGTAGTGGTTTTTCCCGCATCAATATGCGCCATTATACCGATGTTTCTGGTATAAGAGAGATCTAGTGCCATCCCAATGTGTCAAAGAACTTTGCTCCGGTTAAAACCGGAAATGCGCGAATGCCCGGTTTGCTTCAGCCATTCTGTGCGTATCTTCCTTTTTCTTGAAAGCTGCGCCTTCTTCGTTAAATGCAGCTACAATTTCTGCAGCTAATTTCTCACTCATCGACCGGCCGGCACGTTTACGTGCAAAGGCGATCAGGTTCTTGTTTCCGATGGATATTTTTCGGTCGGGCCGAATTTCCATAGGAACCTGGAAGGTAGCGCCACCAACCCTGCGGCTTTTTACTTCCACTGCAGGAGTAATGTTTTCAAGTGCCTTCTTCCACACATCAAGAGCGGATAATCCGCTGTCCTGTGTTTTCTTTCCCACCAATTCCAAAGCATCGTAGAAATTGGCAAAAGCTATACTTTTCTTCCCGCTGTACATAAGGTCGTTTACAAAGCGGGTGACCCGGATATCACCAAATTTGGGATCCGGAAGTACTAAATTCTTTTTGGCTCTCGCTTTTCTCATGGAAAAAATTGCTTACTGTAACGGACTATTTTTTAGGCCTTTTGGTACCGTATTTTGATCTTCTCTGTTTTCTGCCATCAACACCGGCAGCGTCTAATGTACCCCTTACCATATGGTAGCGAACACCCGGAAGATCTTTAACCCTTCCACCGCGTACCAGTACAATGGAGTGCTCCTGAAGATTATGACCTTCACCTGGTATATACACATTGACTTCCTTCTGGTTCGTCAATCGTACCCTGGCAACTTTCCGCATGGCAGAGTTTGGCTTCTTAGGTGTGGTAGTATAAACCCTGACACAAACTCCGCGGCGCTGAGGACAAGAATCAAGAGCCGGAGCTTTGCTCTTATCATTCTTACTGATTCTACCTTTTCTTACTAATTGCTGTATCGTAGGCATTATGAGCTATTTTTTAACCCGATTGTTTTTAACAAAATGGTTCGCAAAGGTAAAAGTTTTTTTCAGAAAAACGAACGTCAATGCAAAATTTCAAAAAAAAAGTCCCGGATGACCGGGACTGTATATCATTGACCTGATTGGATCCGGGTTACGGATACTTAACAATCAAAATGGTCTCCTCCGGATCGATCGGCGCACCGGTTGATTTGGTATCAATTGCCAGCGTTGATAAATTATTTAAGATCCGCCCTTCCCCACCCAGGACATGAACCTCCAGAGTGAATTCCTTGTGAATCTTAAAATGGCTCAAATCGATGGCATACCATGAAACTCCTTGGATACTTAATAAACTTGTCAGATCATCAGTCTGCCCAATCGGTGCACCTTTCTGATCTAAAATCTCTGCATAGACAATATATTCTTTTTTAGGATTTAAACCTGCCAGTCCAAACGTTACACCATCCCAGTCTTTGTCTTTGTCAGAATTTATTACCTCTCCCTTGATAATTGTTATCGTAGAACCACCAGAAAAATCATCCCCTGTGCATTGCGATCGAAATCCCATCGAAATCAAAGCAATGACTCCGATGAAGAGTATGGTTGTAATTTTCTTTTTCATAATATTCCCTATTTCGATTAACCTTAACAGTACCTTTGCCAAGGGTTAATCCTGATTTGGGCGTAAAGGTAACCCTACTTTGTGGTTTTTTTTTTCAAAACCCTTGATTTTTATAAAAAAATCATTTTCCTCCATAAAATGGACATTATATAATCCTAAAATGGGCATAGTATAATATTATATATTTGTCATATAAAGTAATCAAGGCATGCAAAAGACACTGATTTGGCTGGTTTGTATCCTTATTAATATTATTGATGTCCATGGCCAGCCTATCCCCTTGAAAAAAAGCACAGGACCAGGTATTTTAGACACAAGTAAGCTGAGCAAACTGGTTTTTGAAGCAAAAAGAAAGGAAGCAGCTTCCTATCTATCCCAATATCTTAACAGTCAACGCAACCAGAATGGAAAGGAACTTACCGCATCCTGGCTGGATCTTGCCATATTATTGGCCTGGTCTGATAATATTATGGAAAGTCGTGCTGCCTATTCTCACTATGCCGGTTCTTCAGCCGGACAACCGGATAACCCTTTACTTAAAGCTAACCGGTTACTATACCAATCCTTATTTCTTTCCTCAACCGAATCCAGCAATCAGGCGGCTGATAGCCTGATTGCCTCCATTGCCAGCCGACCGGCCATCGGATCATTAAATCAGGCGATACAGGCCGATTCATATGGAGAATTGGCCAGATTGTACAAAAAAACAGGCGACTTGTTTGAATCGTCCAGAAACTTTGAACGGTCGATCAGTTTAAACCGAAAACTAGCCCGAACTGTAATCCTTGCCGATGATTTAGCCGATCTGAGTTCAGTATTATCGAACATTAATAGTGCTGACCGAAGAGCAGATTCCGTACTCTTTGAATCCCTGTCAATATATAAGAAGATTGATAGTTTGCCGGCAGTAGCTCAGGTTTTAAATGAACTGGGTGTTCTGTTCAACCGCCGCGGTGACTTTAGGGAATCTCTGAAATATTTTATGCAATCCCTCCAGGTAAAATCAAAAATACCTGGCCTGAGCAAGCAGGAGTTTATTGTGGTAATTAACAATATTGGGCATTGCTACAAATATCTGGGCAACACTGACAGTGCCCTTCTATATTTCTCAAAAGCTGTTGATTACGCTATCCTGTCAGGCCGGAACCCTGCTCCATACTATGCCAACCTTGGTGCATATTATGGGGGAAAGGAAGAGTACACCCAAGCCATTGAGTATTTTCAGAGAGCCTTGATCGGTCTTGACCCAACCTGCTCCCTGACTGATCTTTCGACAAATCCCCGCATCAACAAAGTGACTCCTCAGCTCGCTGATTTCACTGCCTATAAAGCACACACCTACCACAAAAGGTATAATCAATTGCATAACCCTGACGACCTCGTCAATGGTCTGAAAACCTTCATGGTTGCTCTTGAAATGATGGATACACTCCGATTCATGTATTCATTTGAAAGCAAACCTTATCTATCCTCGGAAGCCAAGATCCATTTTTTCAATGCTCTCGACATGGCCCTGGACCTATATAAGCTGACGGGCGAAAAAAAATATCTGGAACAAGCGTTTCAGTTATCAGAACGTAACAAATCGGCGACTTTGAATGAATTCCTCAGAACTAACCAGGCCCGGGAATATATGGGAAATGTAGCTCCCTGGATAACCCTTGAAGACAGTATCAAACAGTTAATTAATAAGATTGAGTCGAGAATTATCAACATTCCTGCCGGAACAAATTCCCAGGCTGACAGTATTATTTCGATGCAAACCCGACTATCGGACCTTACCGATGAATTAAAAAACATCGGGATAAAGGCCAGAAGGGAGAATCCGGAGTATTTTAAAATGGTGTACTCCAACCATGGTTACCTACCTGAGGATATTCAGAAATTGATTAATCCGGGTGAAGCCCTGGTTGATTATACGGTGGTTCGGGACAATAAGCTAATACCGGATTATATGATCGTCATGGTTTTGACTCGTGATACCCTGTTTACATACCGCGATACTTTGCCTAATAAGTTTAGGGAAGATCTTCGGGCTTTTCGTGCATCGATAACATCTTATGTTGATACGAGGGTTTTTCAGGAATTCAGCAGATTGGCAAACCTGATGTATCAATACTTTTTTGCACCAATTGAAAAGTTCAGTGAAATAAACAAGCTGATCATACTTCCGGATGAGGAGCTGGGATTTTTGCCTTTCGAAGTTTTCGTCTCTGATACCATTAAACCTAAGGGATCTGATTTCAGGAAATTAAGTTACCTCAACCGAAAATATCAGATATCCTACATTTCTTCTCATGAACAATTTTATCAGTTCAGAAGCAATCCTATAAAAAGATCAAAATCAACGGTTTATGCCTTCGCACCCTTTGTCAGCAAAGGGGCCAAATTGGATACTCTCAATTTATTACCTCTCGAAAACTCAGGCAAGGAGATCAAGTTCATTTCCAAATACTTCAGAACCAGGATCTTTGAAAACGAACAAGCCGGAGAACAAACCTTGCGGCGCGCATTTCAGCGGGAGTCAGTAATATCCCTTTCAACACACGGCATCATGAATCCTGGCCATCCCATGCAATCAAGACTTATTTTAAATTCCTCTGAACCCGATGGCAGCCTCTACCTTTTTGAAATGATGTCGATTAAGATCAGATCCTCACTGGTCATATTAAATGCATGCAATACCGGAACCGGGAAATTACAGGTTGGTGAAGGAATTATGAGTATGGCCAGAGGTTTTCAATTCGCTGGTGTACCCTCAGTGATTACAACTTTGTGGCCGATTGATGATCAATCCTCGGCAACCGTTATGAAGTTCTTTTTCCAGAACCTCCATGAAGGGATGGATCAGCGGGAGGCACTTATGAAGGCCCGAAACACCTTTATCGATCAAGCCACCAAGGCGACTGGTGCTCCCTATTTCTGGGCCGGGCAGGTTCTCATCGGCAATACCGGAAGCCTCTCAATCCATCACCGGATAAATCTCTTGTTAATAGTGATTTCATTAATTCTGGTTGCTTTACTCCTTACTTCCTTAATGGTATTTTATAAAAAGGTGCGGTAATGATGCTGGCTCTTGAATGTAAAAAAAAAAACTTAGCTTTGCTGACCAAAATTTTAGCAAGCAAGTTTTCTCATCATTTTACCAGTAATTAAGGGAGTTATGAAAGTTTACCAGACGAATCAGATACGGAACCTTGCACTTCTGGGCAATTCGGGGTCAGGAAAAACAACCTTGGCCGAATCGCTATTGTTTGACGGAGGTGTGATCAGCCGGCGCGGGGATGTAGGCAGCAAAAACACAGTATCGGATTGCCAGGATATTGAACATGAACGTGGCAACTCGGTTTATGCAACAGTGCTGTACACTGAATACAAAGATTATAAAATCAATATCATTGACACTCCTGGTGCTGATGATTTTGTTGGGGCTACAATCGCTGCCCTGAGCGCAGTGGATTTTGCACTGCTTCTCATCAATGCTCAGAATGGGGTTGAAACAGGGACTGAATCATTAATGAGATATACCAGCAAGCATAAAAAGCCTGTTATTCTGGTTATGAATCAGCTGGATCATGAAAAGTCGCATTTCGATAAGGCTGTTGAGAGTGCTCGTGAGGCGTTCGGACAAAAGGTAGTTGTTGTTCAATATCCGATGAATGAGGGTGTCGGATTTGATACGGTTATTGATGTTATCCGGAAAAAAGCAATAAAATATCCGGTTGGCGGAGGCGCTCCGGTTGAAAGCGAAATTCCTGCAAGTGAAACCAAAAAGGCCGGGGATTATTTGGCACGTCTGGTCGAATTGGCCGCAGAAGCTGATGAAAACCTGATGGAAATATTCTTCGCAAATGATACGCTGACAGACGAAGAGTTGCGTGATGGGCTCAAAAAAGGTATCGCTGAACGCGGGATTTTTCCGGTTCTTTGTACATCGGCTAAAAATGTTCAGGGAACTCAGCACCTTTGTGATTTCGTTGTTAATTATGCTCCAACTCCGGATCAGAGCGTATACAAATTCAAAAATGGCACTGAAATCAAGGTTGGCCAATCCGGACCAAATGTTGCATTTGTTTTTAAAACTTTTACCGAACAGCATCTGGGAGAGATCAACTTTTTTAAAGTTATATCCGGGAAACTTACTGAAAGCATTGATCTATTGAACCTTAACACAAACGCTAAGGAAAGGGTTTCTCAATTATTTGCAGTTGCCGGAAAAGGACGTCAAAAGGTTGACACGATGTTTCCTGGTGATATCGGAGGTACGGTTAAACTTAAGGATACGAGGACTTTCACAACTTTGGCCGATAAAAGTGTTGATTCTCCAATAGTCCCGATTGAGATGCCGGAACCCAAATTTCGTGCTGCTATTAAAGCTAAAGAGGAGTCGGATGATGAAAAATTGGGTGAAGCCCTTCACCGTCTCCACGAAGAAGATCCTTCACTTCGTGTTGAATATTCAAAAGAGCTCAAACAAATCATTTTACATGGCCAGGGTGAATACCACCTGAATATTGTTAAATGGCTTCTTGATAATACCTTTAAGATTCCTACTGAATATCTTGCGCCAAAAATCCCATACCGGGAAACTATTACGAAAGTTGCCCAGGCTTCTTATCGTCATAAGAAGCAGTCGGGCGGATCCGGCCAATTTGGTGAGGTACATATGATTATTGAACCTCATGAAGAAGGGGTACCTGAAAAAACCAATTTTAAAGTTGAAGGCAAGGATATGCAGCTTTCGATCCGTGGCAAGGAAGAGATTCCTCTGGATTGGGGTGGTAAACTGATATTCTACAACTGTATCGTTGGCGGTTCGATTGATGCTCGTTTTATGCCGGCCATTCAGAAGGGTCTGATGGAAAAACTCGAGAATGGTCCGCTTACCGGATCTTATGCCCGGGATATCCGGGTGTTTGTTTATGACGGTAAGATGCACACGGTTGATTCCAACGAAATTTCATTCCGGTTAGCCGGTGCAAAAGCTTTCGCTGAGGCCTTCCGCAAGGCTGGTCCGAAAATTCTGGAGCCGATTTATGACGTAGAAATTTTGGTTCCGGGTGACCGCATGGGTGATGTTATGAGTGACCTTCAGGGAAGGCGTGCCATGATTCAGGGCATGAATTCAGAGGGACGTTATGAACACCTTAGGGTAAGGGTTCCACTGGCTGAACTGAACAGGTATTCGACTACATTAAGTTCGCTCACCAATGGCCGGGCTACCTACACCATGAAATTCAGTGAATATGCTTTATGTCCGCCGGATGTTCAGGAAAAACTCCAGGCTGCCTATACAGCTGACGACGACGAATAGTCTGAATTAAAGACGTCTTTTTTTTATCTGATCAGGGTTAGAAAACCATAATAGACTTTATCGTTGACTTTCCCCTTATAAACCTTATCATCATAGCCGGTTGCCGAGATGATATAATAGTAAGTTCCGGAAGGTGCAGGCTGGCCATCATTCATATATTTGCCGTTCCATCCTTTCTCGAGCGTTTTGGGGTCGGTCCATTCATAAACGACTCGTCCCCAGCGGTTCATGATCCTGCCTGAGAAACTTCTTAAGGAGAGTGCCTTTACCTGGAAATAGTCATTGGCACCATCTTCATTCGGAGTAAAAACGTTGGGAATTTCTAAAAGGGAAGAGTCCACGCGTATATAATCTTCAGAAGTAAAAACATTACGGCACTGAAGATATTTCGCGACAACGCGGCTGGTATATTCACCCGGGCGCTCCAGGGAGAATTTTTTTTCAGTAGTGGTCAGAAGATTCGATGTATCGGTATTCTCGTAAAACTCCCAATCATAAGTAATGCTGGCCTCAGAACCTCCATTGGAAGCAGAATCAACCACCATGGAAACTTCAAGAGGAGCCTCTCCGTTTTTCGGAGTCACGGTAAAGGAAGCATAAACACCATATAAGGTGAGGGTGGTGTCATGATAACAACCAAAATTATCAATAACCCTGAAGATATAATTCAGATTACCCTTATTGAGCGGTGGCCTAATTTTTGCTAATCCTTTACGATCAGATTGAATTCCAATCCCATCCCAAGTATAATCGGTATCCGAAAAGGTATTTGTAAATTGAAAGCTGTCCTTTGTCCAGGGAATGGAGGTAACAAAACCAGTTAATCCAATTCCATTGCCGCTGCAAATCGAAGTTTGATCAGAACGGGTCCCCGAAAAAGAAGGGCGCATTCCAATGAAAACATTCATTTCGGGTACATTTTTAGCGGCTGGTCCTCCTGTTCTGCTTGTGACATAGAGCCGAATGGTATAGTGACCGCCTTCGGGATATGAAAATGTAACGTTCTGACCGGTCCGGACCAGACCGTTATAACCGAAATCCCAGGTGAATGTCACCTGGTTTGGATCAAAGGAAGAAAAATCTGCATTAAGTCCTTCGGCCATAAATACAATACTTTTACCCGGGCAGGATTTCAGCGTATCGACTGCAGGCTGTTTGATCCTGACGGTATAATCACCTTCCTGGGCCATAAGTACAACAGGCAGGAGGAATGTAAAAAAGAAAGCGGCCATCGGGCCTGTCTGAGAAAACAAACGGTATTTCATCAATATCAGCGCTTACTGTTAATGAGTTACAATATTAGTAAATCTTAGCCAGAATTCGTCACCTTTTGATCATGCCTGAATATGCGACAATTGTTATTTTTGGCGTACTTTCCGGAGCTACAACCACTAACGTTAAATTGAACATTTCCGTATTCATAAAGATTTAAAAGTGAACAATATTCTTAAAGACTTAAACCCAATTCAACAGGAAGCCGTTGTGCAAACGGATGGTCCGGTGCTTGTTATTGCCGGAGCCGGGTCGGGAAAAACCCGGGTACTTACCTTTAAAATAGCCTGGCTTCTGGATCAGGGTATTCATGCCCGGAATATTCTTTCGCTCACTTTTACCAACAAGGCAGCCAGGGAAATGAGAGACCGGATCGAAGAACTGATGCAGCCGGATGTTACCCGTGCCCTTTGGATGGGGACCTTTCATTCACTTTTTGCCCGTATCCTCCGAAGAGAATGCCAGGCCATCGGATATAGCCAGAATTTCACGATTTATGATAGTGATGACACGAAAAGTTTAATCAGAAGTGTTTTGCATGACCTGAAACTGGATGACGACATTTATCCGGTTGGCGAAGTACTTCGGAGGATCTCTTCGGCTAAGAATCAGCTAATCACCCCGGAAAGCTATCAATCAAGAAGCGAATGGATAGCCGCAGATGAATCAGCCCGGCGGCCCGAGATGTCTAATATATATATTACCTATGCGAGGCGGTGCCGGAATGCCGGAGCGATGGATTTTGATGATCTGTTGCTGAACGCATTCCTGCTATTTCAGAACAATCCGGAGATTCTAAAGCGTTACCAGGATCAGTTTCGGTATATACTCGTGGATGAATATCAGGATACGAATTACGCACAATATTCAATAGTTAACCTGCTTGCCCGTACCCATCGGAATATCTGCGTGGTTGGCGATGATTCTCAGAGCATTTACTCTTTCCGCGGAGCCAGGATTGAAAATATCCTGAATTTCAGAAATGATTATCCGGAATACAAAATTTTCAAGCTCGAACAGAACTATCGGTCGACTCAGACTATCGTTGAAGCTGCCAATAGTTTAATCCTGAAAAATCAGAGCCGTATTCCGAAAACCATCTGGTCGGCAAATGAGACCGGTGAACTGGTTGAAGTGGCTCAATCGCTGACTGATCAGGAGGAAGGGTTTTTTATTTCCAACCGCATTCTGGATACTCATTTGCGAGAACAAGCTGATTTTAAAGAATTTGCCGTATTATACCGGACTCATGCCCAATCACGGATTATTGAAGAAGCGTGCAGGAAACAGAATATCCCCTATAAGATATATGGAAGTATTTCATTTTATCAGCGGAAGGAGATCAAGGATATCCTGGCCTATTTCAGGCTGATTCTGAACCACCGTGATGATGAATCTTTAAAAAGGATCATTAATTATCCGGCCAGGGGCATCGGTAAAACGACACTCGACCGCCTGAGTGAAGCCGCTTTGCAAACCCAATGCCCGATTTGGTTTGTGCTGGGAGATCCCGCCGCGTATGTCCCTCAATTTAATAAAGGTACTGCCGAAAAACTTTTGCAGTTCAGGCGTCTTATCGAAGAATTCTCATCAATTGCGGATACCGTTGATGCTTATGAATTAGCCATGCGTGTTATGCAGGGAACCGGCATCCTCGGGGAATATCGTTTTGATCGCACACCCGAGGGACTCAGTAAATTTGAGAATATCGGGCAGTTGATCAACGGTATCAAAGAATTTGTTGATCAGGGGAATCAGGAAGGTGAAGATGCCAGTTTCAGTGGTATGGATTTTTTCCTGCAGAATGTTTCCCTGATGACCGATCAGGATAATGAAAAACCGGAAGACCGCAACAAGGTAAGTTTGATGACCATTCATTCTGCCAAAGGCCTTGAGTTTGGTTATGTTTTCATCGCCGGTGTTGAAGAGGAGCTATTCCCATCACAATTTTCGAATGGTTCCGCAAAAGAGATTGAGGAAGAGCGCAGACTGTTTTATGTAGCTATCACACGAGCTATGAAGCGTGTAATTATTACACTGGCCAAAACCCGGTATCGGTGGGGAAGTTTGATTGATTGCCGGCCAAGCAGGTTTATCCGGGAGATTGATCCAAAATTTCTGAAAGTTACTGGTGGTAATCAAAGAAATATCAGCGGGCGAAACATGGAAGAAGAGGACGAGGAAATTGAAGCTCCGGGAAGAAATCGTCCACCAGCCAGGAGGATTATTCCTGTCAGCAATAAACCTGGTCCCAGGCCACCGGTTGATGAGAATTTTGAACCGGATGATCCCGCCGCTATACAGTCGGGTATGACGGTAACTCATCCTCGCTTTGGAAACGGAAAAGTTCTGCAGATTGAAGGAGAAGGAAATAACCGCATGGCCACCGTGTTTTTTAAAGATACAGGCAACAAGCAACTGCTTCTAAAATTTGCACGCTTGAAAATTATTAAGACCTGAAGTGTGAAAAAATCCCTACCTTTGTCCCATTCAAGGTAAAATCAATGGAATACAGCAAAAAAGAGAAACGGCTAAGGATGCCGGAATACGGGCGTATCGTGCAAAATATGGTTGATCATGCAGTACATATTCCAGACAGGGCCGAGCGAAATGCCGCAATTCAGATCATTATTGATGTGATGGGGAATATCAACCCAACCCTGCGGGACAACCGCGATTACAAGCATAAACTGTGGGATCACCTGCATCTTATTGCTGATTTTCAACTGGATATTGATAGTCCGTTTGAGGTGCCTTCGATGGACCATTTCCTCGGAAAGCCAGGCAGGGTTCCCTATCCGGTATCCAAGATAAAGTTTCGTCATTATGGCAAGATTGCCGAACTGTTAATCGAAAAAGCACTTCTGATTACCGATGAGGAGAAGAAATTTGAATACACCCGGCAGATTGCCAATCATATGAAAATCTCCTACTTAACCTGGAATAAAGATAATGTTACGGATGAAATCATCCTGATTGCCCTTCGGGAGTTATCGCGCGACAGGCTGACTCTTCCAACCGGAACCGTTTTGGCTGAGGTCAAAGATTTGCCCCCGAAATCGGTAGTCACAAAGAAAAGGTTTCCGCAGAAGCAAAATCACACTTTTAAGAAACGGTACTAAAATCGGACAAACCATGGCTGCTTTCGAGATCACAGGTGGCCGTCCGCTCAAAGGTGAGCTGACGCCGCAAGGGGCCAAGAATGAAGCTTTACAGGTAATTTGTGCCACTTTACTGACCAGGGAATCGGTAGTCATCCGGAATATTCCAGAAATCCTTGATGTTCAAAATCTTATCAGATTATTGGCCGAAATAGGGGTTGAAACCAAACAAATCGATCCTACAACCTGGTCATTCCGTGCTGCTGAACTCGATATCAATTATCTTGAAAGCGACGAATTCCGCCAAATGGCCACACGTCTGCGTGGTTCAGTTATGCTGGTGGGACCGCTGATTGCCAGATGCGGAAAGGCCTGCATGCCTCAGCCCGGGGGAGACAAAATTGGCAGGAGGAGGCTCGATACCCATTTCCATGGGCTTTCCAGATTGGGGGCACAAATTGATTATGATGCAGCGAAAGAACAATTTGTAATTACCGGAAAAAACATGAAGGGTGCCTTTATGCTTCTTGAGGAAGCATCAGTTACCGGTACCGCCAATGTTTTGATGGCTGCGGTACTGACTCCCGGTAAAACAACCATCTTCAATGCTGCCTGTGAACCCTATGTTCAGCAATTGTGTCTGATGCTTACCCGAATGGGGGCCAGAATCAACGGTATCGGATCAAATCTGTTAACTATTGAAGGAGTTGATCAGCTGACCGGCACTGATCATACCATCCTCCCTGATATGATCGAAATAGGAAGTTTTATAGGCCTGGCTGCACTTACTCGTTCGGAAATCACCATAAAACAATATTTTCCGGAGCATCTGGGAATGATCCCCCATTCATTTGCCCGGCTGGGAATCCACTTTGAACAGCGGGGTAATGAATTATACATTCCATCGCAGGATCATTATGAGATAGAGACGTTTATGGACGGATCGATCATGACAATAGCCGATGCTCCCTGGCCAGGACTAACACCCGACCTTCTGTCGGTTTTCCTGGTTGTAGCCACACAAGCGAGGGGTTCTTTACTGATTCATCAGAAAATGTTTGAAAGCCGGCTGTTTTTTGTCGATAAGCTTATTGATATGGGAGCCAGAATCATCCTCTGTGATCCTCATCGGGCTATTGTTATCGGCCTCGACAGGCATTTACCACTTCGCCCGGCCACTTTAATCTCTCCCGATATCAGGGCCGGAGTAGCTTTACTGATTGCGGCACTGAGTGCTGAAGGTACCAGTGTAATACATAATATTGAACAAATCGATCGTGGATATCAGGAAATTGACCTAAGGCTGAATGCAATCGGGGCTTCCATCAGGAGAGTTTAATCATTCCAGCCAACCTCTGCCATATTGTCGGACTTTTGAGTTGGCAAATAATTTGAGGTTGCCAGATCACTTATTAAATAATTTAAAGCCCATTTATACTTATGGATCCAGATGACATGACTATGTCCGAAATTCCCGAACAACTTAAAGATCAGGAAATGGAGCAGGCCGAAGGGGCGGAATCCCCAAAGAGCGAAAGTGGTAAGAAAAAGAAGTTTGCTGTCGGCGGACATAAAAAAGAGTTCGAAGAGATGGCCAATAAACTCATCGAAATGAATGACAAGTATTTGCGTTTATCAGCTGAGTTCGACAATTACCGAAAGCGGACATTAAAAGAAAAAATGGATCTCACCAAAATGGGTGGAGAAACCGTATTACTAAAAATACTGCCTGTAGTCGATAATCTTGAAAGGGCTATCCAATCGATTCGGGAAACGAGTGATATTGATGCAGTTAAACATGGCATTGAACTCATTTATGTCAATTTTCGGGATTTCCTGAAACAGAATGGCATTGAGGAGATTGACTGTCTGAATCAGGATTTCAACAGCGATATTCACGAAGCGCTAACGAAGATACCTGCCCCAAATCCTGAGCAAAAGGGTAAGGTGGTTGAAGTTATTGAGAAAGGTTACTACCTGCACGACCGTGTTATCCGGTTTGCCAGGGTAGTTGTAGGGGATTAATGCCGGTAAACAGGAAAAATGACAAAAAGAGATTATTACGAAATACTGGGCATTTCAAAGAATGCCTCTGCTGAAGAAATTAAGAAAGCCTATCGTCAGCAGGCAATGAAATGGCATCCGGATAAAAATCCCGGAAATAAGGACGCTGAAGAGAAATTCAAGGAAGCTGCCGAAGCTTATGAAGTTTTATCCGATTCTGATAAAAAGGCCCGTTACGACCAATATGGGCATGCAGGATTGGGCAATGGAGGTGGAGGCTTTGGAGCAGGCGGGATGAATATGGACGACATATTCTCCCATTTTGGTGACATTTTCAGTGATATGGGCTTTGGCGGGTTTGGCAGTTCTTCGAGGGGACGCCAGAAACAGGTAAATCGTGGAACCAACCTCCGCGTCAAGGTTAAGCTTACACTTGAAGAGATTGTTAAAAGTGCCGAGAAAAAGATCAAGGTAAATAAATATATACCTTGCAATTCGTGCAATTCTACCGGTGCAGCCAACGGGTCTTCCTATTCCACCTGCTCTACCTGCAATGGCCGGGGACAAGTTACCCGTGTTGCCCATACAATTCTGGGCCAGGTGCAGACCAGCTCGGTTTGTCCGGCCTGTGGCGGTGAAGGCAGGATCATTACCCAGAAATGCACATTTTGCTATGGCGAGGGAATTATTAAGGGTGAAGAGGTTATCAAAATCAATATCCCAGCCGGTGTTCAGGAGGGAATGCAACTATCGATGAGCGGAAAAGGAAATGCTGCCCGAAGAGGCGGGATTAACGGTGACCTGCTGATCATGGTTGAAGAGGCCGAACACCCGGACCTGATCCGCGATGGCAACGACTTGGTATATAACTTATTCGTTTCTATTCCGGATGCTGCCCTGGGCTCAGCCGTTGAGATCCCTACCGTAGATGGTAAAGTGAAGGTAAAGATCGAACCCGGAACCCAACCAGGTAAAATATTGAGGCTTAGAGGAAAAGGGATACCCGACCTCAACGGTTATGGCAAAGGCGACCTTCTGGTGAGGATCAATGTCTGGATTCCAAAAACGATGTCGAAAGAGGAGCGGCGAATTGTTGAGGAACTTGGTAAATCTTCTAATTTTACTCCAAACCCTACGAGTGCTGAGAAAAATGTATTTCGCCGGATGAAGCAAATGTTCGATTGAACACTTAAAATAAAAGTCACAAATTTAAAGCCTATGAATAACTTTCTGACTGCCAGCAATGTAGTCAAACAATTTGCGAATCATCTGGCATTAGACAAGGTGAGTATTGATGTTCCCGAAGGGAGCATTTTCGGATTACTGGGTCCAAACGGAGCCGGGAAAACGACTCTGATCCGGATCATTACACAGATTACCGCCCCTGATGAGGGTGAAGTGCTGTTCCGTGGTAAAAAAATGACCATGGAAGATGTGTATCATATCGGGTATCTCCCGGAAGAACGGGGTTTGTACAAGAAAATGAAAGTAGGCGAACAGGCCCTCTACCTGGT
This sequence comes from Bacteroidales bacterium, assembly GCA_041658425.1. Classification (GTDB taxonomy): domain Bacteria; phylum Bacteroidota; class Bacteroidia; order Bacteroidales; family UBA12481; genus UBA12481. Next base: position 152,625 of record JBBAAF010000001.1, read on the forward strand.
TCAGCTGAAAGGAATGTCGAGGACAGACGGACTAAAAAAGCTTAAGTACTGGTTTGAGAAGTTCGAGATTCAATCCTGGTGGGATAAAAAGGTTGAAGAGCTTTCAAAAGGGATGGCACAAAAGGTTCAGTTCATTGTAACTGTTCTACATGACCCGAAATTGCTGATATTCGATGAACCTTTTACCGGATTTGACCCTATCAATACCAACCTGGTAAAGAACGAAATTCTTCGACTCCGGGATAACGGCGCAACCATCGTCTTTTCTACCCATATCATGGCCTCTGTTGAGGAGATTTGTGACCATATTGCCCTCATCAACAAAGGGAAGACTATCCTGGATGGTAATATTGATCAAATTAGGGCACGTTTTAAACCGGACACCTATGAATTGAAATTTAAAGGAGATGCTCAAACCCTTCGGCGTGCACTTGATTCCGGGATTGAAATATTGGAAGAACCTACACGGGGAGATGTTGGCCACCTGATTCTTAAGCAGCAGCGCCGTATGCCGGTAAGGGAGATGGTTACGGCAATCAATTCTACGGTAGATATTATTTCATTCGAAGAGGTAATCCCAAGCATGAATGATATTTTCATTCGTGCGGTTGAGGGAACCAATCACCAACAATAACCTCAAAAACTGAAAACCATGAATAAAATCAACCTCATAATTCAGCGCGAATATACTACCCGTGTCAAGAAGAAATCATTTATTATCATGACCCTTCTGACTCCTGTACTTTTGGCCGCACTGATCTTTATCCCTGGCTATCTGGTCACTAAAGAAGATAATCAGACCAAGGTAATTGCAGTAATCGATAAGACCAATATCACACAGGGAGCAATACCCCAGACTGATTATATGAAATTTGAGTATGTCACCGGGGCGGAAGTTGAAACCATTAAGAACAATTTTGACAAAAGCGGTTATTATGCCATCCTGTATATACCGGAGAATGTGCTGGTATCAAGCAAAGTGCAGCTCTATTCGAACCAGCAAACCACAGTTGGAGTTAATGAACATATTGTCAAGGCTTTAGACGGATTTTTTACAAATATAAAGCTCAAGAATGAAAATGTTCCACTGGATATCATGCAACGGATTGCTACCAATATCAACGTAGATACTATCCAATGGACCAGCACGGGCGAAGAAAAATCCGGATCAGCAGAAATAGTGCTGTTTATCGGATATATATCAGGTTTCCTGATGTATATGTTTATTTTCATGTTCGGCGCCCAAGTGATGCGCGGGGTGATGGAAGAAAAATCCAACCGGATCGTGGAAGTTATCATATCTTCAATCAAGCCTTTTCAGTTGATGATGGGTAAAGTTGTAGGAATTGCCCTCGTGGGATTAACTCAGTTCGTAATCTGGATTGCGCTGACGTTTGGGATTTTTTACGGTACCAAGTATGTACTTCTGGAGAAATCGGACAGTAAACCAACTACATCGGTCACCGCAAATATTATGGAAAAGGGAAATACCGGAATGGCACAGGCAGCCAACACCGGCAAATATGAAGAGATGTTCAAGGAGATATCCGGAAAATTCTCAGCTGTTAATTTCCCGCTGATCATCGGTTGTTTCCTGTTTTTCTTCATCGGTGGTTACCTGCTGTATGCATCCCTGTTTGCTTCGGTGGGATCAGCCGTCGATAATGATACTGATACGCAGCAATTTATGCTTCCAATCACCATACCCATTCTGCTAGGGTTATTTGTCATGATGAATGCCATGCAATCCCCAAACAGCAGTATAGCTGTCATTTTCTCGCTGATACCCCTTACCTCCCCAATTGTTATGATGGCGCGGGTTCCCTATGGAGTCCCCTACTGGCAGCTCGGACTCTCCGCATTTCTTCTGATCATCACTTTCATGGGAACCATCTGGATGGCCGGGAAGATTTACCGGACCGGGATTCTTATGTACGGGAAAAAAGTAAATTACAGAGAACTTTGGAAGTGGCTAAAGTATAAAAACTGATGGCAGCGATATTAGTGATTGATGATGAGCGGAGTATCCGGAATACCCTCAAGGAGGTACTGGAGTATGAAAACCATCAGATAGACCTGGCGGAGGATGGTGTGATCGGATTGGGGATGATCAAGGAGAATCATTATGATATAGTTCTCTGTGACATCAAGATGCCGAAAATGGATGGTCTCGAGGTGCTGGAGAAGATATTCCAGATCACCGGAGATGTTCAGGTTATCATGATTTCGGGCCATGGTACCGTGGATGCTGCTGTAGAAGCCATCAAGAAAGGGGCTTATGATTTTATAGAAAAACCCCTGGATCTGAACAGGTTGCTGATCACGATCCGTAATGCCATGGATAAGACGACCCTGATCAGTGAGACCCGGACCCTAAAAAAGAAGGTGGCCAGGAATTATGAGATGATCGGGGAATCGGGTCCCATGAAAAAGATCAGAGAGATGATTGACCGCGTGGCGCCTACTGATGCAAGAGTTCTGATCACCGGCTCCAATGGTACCGGGAAAGAATTGGTGGCTCGCCAGCTTCATGAGCAGAGCAACCGCACCGGAGGACAGTTTGTGGAAGTCAATTGTGCGGCAATCCCATCAGAATTAATTGAGAGTGAACTATTTGGTCACGAAAAAGGATCCTTTACCTCTGCAATCAAGCAGCGGAAAGGAAAATTTGAACTGGCCGATAAAGGCACTCTCTTCCTCGATGAGATAGGCGACATGAGCCTTTCAGCTCAGGCTAAGGTTCTCAGGGCATTACAGGAGGGCCGGATTACACGGGTTGGAGGAGATAAGGATATTGCCGTGGATGTCCGGGTGATTGCCGCCACCAATAAAAATCTGAAAGAAGAGATCGTAGAAAACCGTTTCAGGGAAGATTTATACCATCGTCTGGGTGTAATCATTATACATGTGCCTGCACTCAATGAACGGACTGATGACATCCCGCAGCTGGCAACTCATTTTATAGAACAAATATGCTCGGAGATGGGAATGCCACCCAAAAGCATTGATGATGAAGCCATTGAAGAACTCAAGAAACTTCCCTGGACCGGCAATATCCGGGAGTTCAGGAATGTGATTGAGCGACTGATTATTCTTGGAGGGCAGGTAATTACCGGCGAAGATATCAGAATGTTTGCGTGAGCGCTTCCGGTTTGCTACTTTTGTATAAATAACTCGTCGGTTATGCAAAAAATTGCCGTCTTCCCGGGATCTTTTGATCCGTTTACGAAAGGCCATGAGAATGTGATCAGCAGGGCGTTACCCTTGTTTGACAGGGTATTTATCGCGATTGGCCACCATTCGGAGAAGAGGAGTTTCTTTACGCTCGACCAGCGGTTGAAAATGATCGGAAAGCTTTATCAGGAAGAGCCCAGAATAGTAATGGATTATTATGAGGGCCTCACGGTTGATTACTGCAAAAAGGTAGGAGCGCAATATCTATTAAGAGGATTACGAACGGCTGCGGATTTTGAGTATGAGCGGGCGATTGCGCAGATCAACCGGATGATGAATCCTGAGGTGGAGACAGTTTTCATTTTGGCGGTCCCGGAATTTACCCCGGTCAATTCAACCATTATCCGCGAGATCCTTAAATATGGCGGGGATGCCAGTCAGTTCCTTCCTGACAAAATGGTCATTGACGATTAACCCTATACGGTTTCGCCCGTAGTCCAGGGAACATCTCCAATTAGCTCAGCAATAGATCGATATGTGTTTTCGAGTACCATATCAAATTGTGACGGTACGAGCCAGGTTGCTTCAGTGATGCCTTCCTCAGTTTGAGGTTTAGTGACGAGATCATCGTTATAATCCATGGCAAACCACCAGGTTTTTTTCAGAATCCTGTTGCCTTCCAGTTTATAGGTATGATAGGTTGATGGAAGTTTACTCACAATTTTCAGGTTTGCGATTCCGCATTCTTCCCTCACTTCACGAAGAGCAGCGAGTTCCGGGGATTCGCCCTTTTCAATTTTTCCCTTAGGGAGATCCCATTTCCCGAATCTTTTGATAAACAGATATTTTCCGGATGGGTGTCGCACGATTCCGCCGGCTGCCGCAATAATCTGATAGAAGCTGGTAAACATTGTGAAGAAGGCTTCCGGATTCTCATAACAAACACAGTAACTATGAATGCCTGAAGATTCAAACTGAGTAATCATTTCCCCAACGGACTTGCGGTCCAGATCTGCGATCATTTCCCTGCAAACCCCGCATAATGCCTGATCAGCGGTGGAAATCGACAGGAGGCAGTCGTTGAAAAAAACTTTATACCTTTGAATCATGATGGACATAGAAAAGATGATCGCGTCGCTTTTATTGCAAATTAAAGCAATAAAGCTGTCTCCGGCAAGTCCGTTTACCTGGGCTTCGGGCTGGAAATCACCAATATATTGCGATAACCGTAAAACCTTGTCATATCCTTTGGTGCGAAAAACAATCAGGGATGAATTTGTGATGCGCATCCGCCAGTATTATCCTGATGCAGAATTGATTGCCGGAGTTGCGACCGGTGCCATCGCGCATGGGATACTCGTGGCCGAAGCGATGGATTTACCGTTTATTTATGTGCGACCGGAGGCAAAAGGTCACGGTTTGGGTAATCAGATAGAAGGAGATTTCACCGCATGTATGAAAACAGTCATCATCGAAGATCTGATTTCCACGGGTGGCAGCAGTCTGGCTGCTTTCAAAGCTCTGCGCTCGGCCGGTCTTGACATACGAGGCATGCTGGCCATTTTCACATACGGCTTTCCGGTATCGGCGGAAAATTTCAGGCTGGCAGGTTGCCCGCTCGACACGCTCAGCAATTATGGCAGTCTCCTGGAGCTTGCGCTTCAAACGGGAGACATTTTACCGGAGCAGGAGGAGTTGCTGAGGCAGTGGAGAGATGAGCCGGAAACGTGGGGGAGATGAGACAAGAAGACTATAAGACTTTAAGTCTAGAGGATATATTCAACTTCTTTATAGGCATAGGTTTGGATGGTGCCCGAGTCGGTTTGGAGGATGAGATGGCCGTATTCAGTGACTCCGATTATTTTAGCAATAAAGACTTTATTAGCGGTTTTGAAATGGACGAATTCGTCGAAACGATATAACTTATTAATATATTGATTATTAATTTGCTCGAAATTACCGGACTCAATCAGATAATATCTATTCAGAAATGATTCGAGGAAGAGGTTTTCCATTTCAGCCAGGTCGTACTCTAATCCGGTTAACATACTGATTGATATCGGATTTGGAATATCTCCGGGAAATTTCACCTGATTGATATTTATACCGATACCTAATATGGCATGATCGATAAATTTTCCAAGAATAGCTGTTTCGATCAGAATTCCTCCGATTTTTCGATCTCCTGCATACAGGTCATTTGGCCATTTAATCCGGATTTCATCGATAAAGAGTTCAAGAAAACCAGCAGCTGCGAGTGCAAAGGTTTTTGACAGGTCGAATTGAAGGGATGCCTCGAATTGATGAGGGAAAATAGCCAGTGTACCGGTGAGGTTCTGTCCAGGTTCACTGATCCAGGTGCGGTTCCCCTGTCCTCTGCCGGCAAACTGATCATCGGTACGAACCCAGAAAGGTTCTCTTGCCGGCTGTTTCGGCAGCATCTGGCTGGCACACAAATTTGTAGAATTCAGCCTTTTATGAAAATACTTTGCCGGTTGTTGCATGGAAGCCCGATTTACTAACTAAATTTACCAAAAATAATAAAAATGGGTTTAGTGGCCTAAGGGCCCAAGTGCATAGGGGCTCAGGCAGAACTAAGGTAAAAGGAAAATATGAAGAAGAAACTTGACGATGCAGCGTATAATGAGTTATTGGAGATTATAATTGAAGCGATACGTTCTAAGAAAGGGGAGGCGATTACATTTTTAGATCTGACCCATCTGAACACAACCATCAGCAGGAGTTTCCTGATTGCCCATGCGGGATCAACCGTACAGGCAAAAGCTATTGCTGGGGCAATTGAAGAGCAGGTAAAAGACAAAGCCAGTCGCAAACCTTACCACCGGGAGGGCTATGATAATTCACAATGGATTTTACTCGATTATGGTGATGTTATTGCGCATGTATTCCAGAAGCCTTTCCGGGATTTTTATAACCTTGAGGAACTATGGGCTGATGGGCACCGGACAGATTTCGCATCGTGAAACAAATCTCCGTTGATGGTATAATAATTGAAGAGCCTTATCTTTGTTACTAATTACCATTACCTGGAGAGTATACTGAAAAAATGGCAGACGACAATAATGCAAGCAAACAGCGGCCTTTATTTGGTCCAAAAGGAAAGTCCGGTAATCTGATGAAGAAGAAGCAGAAGTTCAACATTATGTGGGTTTACGCAATAATAGTGCTTGGCATTTTTACCATCGCTACTTTGAATAAAGGCAGTAAACCGCAGAAAACCGATTGGAAACAGTTCCGGGAGGAAATGCTGAAAACCGGAGATGTTGAGAAACTGGTTATCGTTAACAACGAAACAGTTGAGATTTACATCAAGCCAGATCGTTTAAGCGATCCGAAATTCCAGAAGATGTTTAAAAGCCGGCTCGGTACTATTTCCGAGCGTGGCCCTCAGTTCTACTTTCAAATCAACTCCATCGAAATTTTCGACAAAAGGCTTGAAGAGTTAAACGCCGAACTGCCTGCAGATCAGCGCATAGAATATTCTGCCGAAAAGCGAACGGATGTATTGATGCAGGTATTAGGCTGGGTTATACCTTTTGCCATTCTCATCGGCTTTTATCTCTTCATGTTCAGGAGGATGAGCGGTGGCGGAGGCGGTGGCGGAGCCGGTTCAATTTTCAGCGTTGGTAAAAGCAAAGCTAAGATATTTAACAAAGAAGAAGATAATATCAACGTCAGTTTTAAAGACGTAGCCGGTTTGGCTGAAGCAAAGGTTGAAGTCATGGAAATCGTTGACTTTCTGAAGACTCCTTTGAAGTATACCCAATTAGGTGGCAAGATCCCGAAAGGGGCTTTGCTGGTAGGCCCTCCCGGAACGGGTAAAACCTTATTAGCAAAGGCCGTGGCTGGCGAAGCTAACGTTCCTTTCTTCTCCATGTCGGGGTCCGACTTTGTAGAGATGTTCGTTGGGGTTGGTGCTTCCCGCGTGCGGGACCTGTTCAAGCAGGCCAAAGAAAAAGCTCCGTGTATTGTTTTTATCGATGAGATAGATGCCATTGGCCGGGCTAGAGGCAGGAATGCAAATTTCGGATCCAATGATGAACGTGAAAACACACTGAATCAACTCCTTACGGAGATGGATGGATTTGCATCCAACTCAGGGGTGATCTTACTGGCAGCCACAAACCGGGCTGATATTCTGGATAAGGCATTATTGCGGGCCGGCCGTTTCGACAGGCAGATACATGTTGAATTGCCCGATCTGAATGAACGGAGAGAAATCTTCCAGGTTCATTTGCGGAATGTTAAATATGATCCGGAATTGGATATTGATTTTTTTGCCAAGCAAACCCCGGGTTTCAGTGGAGCTGATATAGCTAACGTTTGCAACGAGTCTGCATTGATCGCTGCACGACGGGAAAAGAAAATGGTTGAAAGACAGGATTTCCTGGATGCCGTTGACCGGATTATCGGGGGTCTGGAAAAGAAAAACAAGATTATTTCGGTTGATGAGAAACGGGCAGTTGCTTATCATGAAGCCGGTCATGCTACCGTTAGCTGGCTGCTCGAATTTGCTCAACCGCTTGTTAAAGTTACCATCGTTCCGCGCGGGAAGGCTCTTGGAGCTGCCTGGTACCTGCCTGAAGAGCGTCAATTGACCACCACAGAACAGATTCTTGATGAGATTGCATCCGCATTAGCCGGAAGGGCTGCCGAAGAGCTCTGCTTTGGCAAAGTTTCAACCGGTGCAATGAACGATCTGGAACGTGTCACCAAGCAAGCTTATGCGATGGTTACCTATTTCGGTATGAGTGACAAAATTGGGAAACTCAGCTATTATGATTCATCGGGACAGGCAGAATATGCTTTCAGTAAACCATACAGTGAAAAGACTGCTGAATTGATCGACGCGGAAGCCAAGAAGATCATTGATGAAGGCTATGAACGAGCTAAGCGGATTCTGCAGGAACATAGCGAAGGACACAAAGAAATTTCGGAGATGCTTCTTGACAGGGAAGTTTTGTTCGCTGAGGACCTGGAACGGGTTTTTGGTCCGCGTAAAGGTCATAAGCCCGAAATGCTTGATGCCAAAATCCATAAATAGTGAAGACATGGAAGTAAGAGACCCCAGGAGGATTATTCTTGATAAAATCAAAGCTGTTCGTAACAGTCAGGAGGATAGGGTCAAAACTTCTTTTCCAAAGTACAGGCATGATTCGTCGCAGTATCTGAATGATATTGAAGATCTTCCGGAGATGGAATTTGCCCGTAACCTCGTTCAGGTTAAGGGCAAATTTGTTTATTGTCCAAACCAAAAAGAGCTGGTTCTTGCGTTGAGGATATTATACCATGAAGAGCAATGGGAAAAAATTTTCTGTATTGAGCCTTCTATCCGTGAGTTGATTGATCGCGCCGGCATTCCCTATTCATTTGACCAGGAATCCGTTAAAGAAGCTGAAGCGGCAATTACCGGATGTGAATTCCTGATTGCCCGAACGGGGAGCATCCTGGTTTCTTCGGCACAAGGTTCTGGCCGCAGGGTATTCGGGCACGCTCCGGTGCATGTTGTTATTGGCAGGACCACCCAGCTGGTTAATGAAATTGGTGATGCATTATCGGGCATCAAAGGTAAATACAGCGAGATGCCTTCACAGGTTTCGCTGATCACAGGCCCAAGCCGGACAGCGGATATTGAAAAAACCTTGGTTTTAGGGGCGCACGGACCACATGACCTTTATGTGTTTTTATTAAATGATCAGTAGTTTTGAAAGAATTCCTGACACGCACAGTTTCGGGGCTGATTTATGCAGCTGTAATGATCGGATCGATCACGGTACATCCGTTGATTTTTCTGGCTGTTTTTCTTTTTATCCTGATTCTTGGCATGATCGAGTTTTACCGTATTTGTTCGATTCCCGAATCCCGTCCTATGGTGGTTCCCGGAATAACGACCGGGGTAATCCTGTTTCTCACATTCTTTCTGATCAGGTACACCGGGGTGGATAGCCGGATTCTTCTTCTGATACCGGCTTCAGGGCTGATTCTCATGATTCTGCCGATGTTCCGGCAGAAGGATCAACCTTTACTGTCTGCCTCACTCACATTTCTTGGCATTGTGTATGTCAGTCTTCCGGTCAGTGTTTTCAATCTCCTTGTCTATCATCCTTACCATGAAGGATTTGACTACCAGGTAGTTCTTTTTCTGTTCCTGATTCTTTGGTTAAATGATACCGGGGCTTATATTACCGGTAAGCTGATGGGCAAGCACAAGATGTTTCCTCGTATCTCACCGAATAAGTCATGGGAAGGATTAGCCGGCGGATTATTAATGGCATTACTGATTACCTGGCTGAGCCGTCCTTTATTTCCCGATATTCCTTTATGGCACCTGTGGATTTTATGCCCGGTAATTGTAATCACCGGTACTTTTGGCGATCTTGTTGAATCCAGCTGGAAACGCGCAGCGGGGGTTAAAGATTCGGGCAAGCTGATGCCGGGACACGGAGGCATTCTGGATCGTTTTGACAGTCTCCTATTTGCAGCTCCTGCGGCATATCTAACCATAACTTTATTAACATGAAGGTACGTATTCATCGGGAAGGCATCAAAACATTGTCGGGTATCGGAATGATCCTGGTACTTCTCAATTTTTTGACATATATCGGTCTTGGTCCGGGATTTCTTTTCTTCTTCGTGTTATTCCTTTCCCTGTTTATTATCTGCTTCGTTTGCTGGTTCTTCCGTAAACCCGAGAGGCCTTTGCCTACATCAGGCTCGACGGTTATTGCCCCTGCAGATGGCACGATCATTTCGGTGGATGAATTATTTGTAGGAGAGTTTTTCGAAGATTACCGCACGCGGGTATCGATATTCATGTCGAGCAACAATGTGCATATTAACTGGATACCATTGTCGGGTTTTGTTCGTTATCAGCGATACAATCCTGGTATGCATCTTTTCGCACGTCATCCGAAATCATCCGACCGGAATGAACGGAGTACGGTAATTATTGAGGATTCAAAAGGCAAGCAAATTATGATGAGGCAGATCGCCGGCATTATGGCAAGAAGGGTTATCACCTACCCCCCACCGGGAAAAACTGTTTTGCAAGGTGAAGAACTCGGATTCATCAAGTTTGGGTCAAGGGTGGATCTGTTTCTTCCGACAGGCACGAAAGTGCTTGTTAAACCAGGGGATAAAACCATTGGGAGGGTTACTGAAGTGGCAGAGTGGCATTAAAGTGTTAAAAATGTGATAATACTGAGTTGTTTAACTTTTCTTTAACAACTGATTAGACAAAAAGAGCGTTATCTTCGTACAACATTATTAAAAATGAAAAAAATGAAAAAATTATTGGTGGTTCTCTCGTTATTGGTTTTTGTAGGTGTTTATGCTGCTCCGGCTCTTACCATGCCGAAGGATAAGGCTGCTAAAATTGTAACTGTTGACAAAGATAAAAAAGATAAGAAAGCAACTAAAGCCGTAGCTAAATCCGGTAAAAGTGAAGCTAAAGCATCATGCTGCGAAGCTGGTAAAGGTGAAATGAAAGCAGGTTGCGCAGCTACCTGTAAAGAAGCTGCCGCTTGCAAAGGCGAAGGCATGAAAGCTGAAGAGAAAAAGAAATAAGTTAGATTTATTTCTAACAAAAAAAGCCCGGCCACCCCGGGCTTTTTTTATTTGATCAGGTAGCGGAGTGAGATCAGGTTAGAATATTGGCCGATTGAAAGGTCACCCACATCTGTAAGGGCATAATCGATATAAATATTACGGTATTGGATTCCGACTCCGAGGTTGGGTTGCAGATTCAGGTTATTATTACCGTTCATCCCTGGCACCAGCTGAAAGTTCCCTACCCCAACCCGGGCAAATAGCCAGGTTGAAAACCGTAGTTCGCCTCCGACATAAGGATCAATTCCGATCGGGCCAAGAGGCAGGATAACATGACGCCGTCCATCGAATGTAAAATGGGTATCGAAAGCAACTGCCACCCTGAGTTGGTCATTTATTCTGAAATCACGTGAAGCCGCCAGAATCAGCCGGGGTACGGTTACCTCCAGGCTATTGACAGGAAGCTCATTGCCAGTTAGCTCGAATGCCTGGGCCAGCAAATCCTTTTTAAAACTCCAGGCATTGAATGTGCCTGAAATATCGCGGGCAACGGCCGACAGACGCCAGTTAGAAACCGAATAGCTAGCAGCTGCATCGATTCCAAAACCCCAGGCTTTTGCAAATCCCCCGGTATGGCGATAGACCAATTTAAGATTGGCTCCTGCCTGGAGCCCTGTGATTTTCATCTTCCGCGCATAGGAGACCAGAATTCCCAGATCTGCAGCAGAGAAGCTGGTTATCCGGTCGTAGCGTATATTCCCCTCCTGATCAATTAGTTCGAGTGTATTTGGGATATCATCCACAGCAAAGCGGATTAGAGACAGACCGATGGCACTGCCAGGATCGAGTTTATAAGCAACCCCGCCATAATCATATTTAGCCAGTCCGGCAAAATATTCTGAATGCATCAGGCTAAAATCCAATTTACCCGGAATATCGATCAACCTGGATGGATTCCAGTATCCGGCGGTAACATCATCGACCATGGCGGTACCGGCGCCACCCATTCCCATCAGACGTGCCCCGGCTCCGATGGACAGAAATTCATTGGAGTATTTCACTTGTGCAGATGCTACACCACTAATTAGCAGCCACATTGAAATCACCCATCCTAATTGTTTCATATCAAATTTTACGATTAGATTCCCAAGATAAGTAAACTAACCTTTTTAACTATTTTTATGCCAATTTATTGCCCAAATCTATGAAACGGATTGTTCGAAACATCGCTCAACAAATCCCCAATACACTTACGCTGCTCAATCTGCTGTGTGGATCGCTTGCTGTATTGCTGGCACTTCGCGGATATATCCGGGAAGGAGCTATTTTTGTATTGCTGGGTTTCATTTTTGATTTGTTTGACGGTTTGGCTGCCAGGCTGCTGAAGGCTCAATCGCCCATCGGCAAGGAGCTTGATTCGCTGGCTGATCTGATCACTTTCGGTTTGGCGCCGGCTGCATTGTTATTCGGTATCCAGGAGCAGCTTGGCGAGGGCGGGCCATTTTCACTCACACAACCTGCCGGAACCATTATACTGCGTTTACTTCCATTTCTTTTACCCGTATTTGCCGGATTGCGGCTAGCTAAGTTTAATATCGATGAGCGGCAATCTCATCAATTTATCGGACTGCCAACCCCGGCTAACGGGTTAATGGTACTCGCACTCCCGCTGGTGATGCACAGTCAGCCGAATTCTTTTCTGATCGTTTGGTTGAATAACGATCTGTTTGTACCCCTGTATTCGGTAATCGTTTCATACCTGATGGTTAGCCCGCTTCGGCTTTACTCAATGAAAATCAAGGGATTTGGCCTTAAGCAAAATAAATACACCTACTTGTTTGCGGCTATTGCCCTGTCCTTGATCATCATCTTTTGGTACACAGGATTATTCATCTCCATTCCGGTATACATTTTATATGCCGGAATTCTGGCGATTGCAGTCAAGGAGTGATGCTCAATCTTCCTTATCGGGCAGATGCGATTCAAACTTTTTCAGAGCAAATCTTATAATATAATAGGCTGCCACAATCAGAGCAGGCCAGGAGAGCAGCCAGAGAATTTGCTTAATATACATGATTAGTTAAGAGTTACGAGTGACGAGTGACAAGTGACGAGTTTGTTAATAAAGATGATCTTCTGTTTTAAGTTCTTCGCGGTTGATTTTCTTCTTGTTCATTGACCACCAGGCGTACCACATATATGCTATTACAAAAGGCACCATAAGTGAAACATACGACATTGTCGTCAGGGTGAATTTGCTGGACGATGCATTTTCTATGGTCAGTGATGATTGAAGATCGAAAGAGGACGGGTAGAAAGCGGTATGATTAAATCCGGCGATAAGGAAGAGGCTCATTACGGTTAGGATGGTTCCCGATCCGACAAACCAGATTCCTTTGGTGCACTTATTTTTCAGAAGTGAAATCCCGATTCCATAAAGAACACCGACAACACCGATGAGGAGTATAGCCAGAACCAGTGGCATATCCAGAAAATTATGAAGGTATTTGTATGGTTCCAGATGGACTATTTTGGTTTCCGGGTTATATGCATATCCATCGATAAACATTAGCCGGACGAGGAAAAAGAGGAAGAATACCAGGAATGGGACGGTATTGATCAGGAGGTGCCTTTTCGATCTGGTAAAGATTGTTTCTTCGTCGACGTTATTCATAAAATAGAGGGTTGCCAATATTCTTGAGAGAAAGAAAACAGCAAGGCCGAGCGATAGGTTTTGAATGTTGAGAGCCGCTTCGAGTCCACGTGCAGGACCTTCCCAGGTAACCTGATTCATCGTATTCAGAGAAAACTGGGATCCGGTAAAAAATGTCCCTACCGCTGTACCAATCAGGATAGTACCCAAGAGACCATTGATATACAGGAAAGCCTCGTAGGTCTTTTGTCCGAGGAAATTACCGGCTTTTGTCCGGAACTCATAAGAGACGGCCTGAATAATGAACGCGAACAGGATTAATATCCAAACCCAGTAAGCACCGCCGAAACTGGATGCATAGAAAAGCGGAAAAGAGGCAAAAAAAGTACCGCCGAAGGTCACCAGGGTGGTAAAGGTGAATTCCCATTTCCGTCCGAGAGAATTAACCAGGATGGTGCGTTCGGTTTCGTTTTTCCCCAGGTTTCCGAGCAGCGTTTGCCCGCCTTGAACAAACATCAGGAAAACCAGTACACTGCCTAATAGTGAAACGATGATCCACCAGTATTGCTGTAAAACGAGGTGTGACAGAGTTTCAAACATTACTTGGTTCCTCCTTCATTTTTAGGTCCGTGTTTAATTGCTTTAACCATGATATTCACTTCAGCGATTGCCAAAACAGTAAAGGTGACTGCGAACAGGATGAATGTCACCATGACAGTTCCGGTATCCAGTTTAGTTACCGCGGCCACTGTCGGCAACAAATCCTGGACTGTCCAGGGTTGCCGTCCGAGTTCCGCAACAACCCAGCCTGCCTCAGAGGCAATATAAGCCAGCGGAATAATCCATGGGGCCAGCCAGAGCCAGAATTTCCTTTGTGGCAATTCGCCGCGTGCTGAGAAGAAGAGGAAGAGAGCAAAGAACACCATGAATCCGAATCCCAGGATCACCATAATATGGAAGCTATAGAAGGTGAGCGGCACATTAGGGACATAGTATTTCACCTCATCATTGAATCCGTATCCGAAGTATTTAAAATTATTATCCAGGAATGCTTTATCATAGAACTTTGCCTTTAAGCTATCGGCCTTAGCCAGGTTTCCGGCCGACTGAGCATTTTTAAAATCGGTGAGGGTTTGCCGGGCTATCTTTCCACGTTCCACCTTTTCGGGTATAGAAAGAATTCCCTGTCCTGCATTACCTTTTGTGAAATCGTTGATCCCTGCAACAAAATGCTGCGGATCGCTATAGGCAAGCCAGGAGAGCAACTTCGGCATTTCCAGTTTAACTGCAAATGCCTCACCTGCTTCACGTTTCTCCTTACCATTTAAAATTCCGACAGCCACCAGGCCGGCTTCGTTTTTCCCGTTGTAGAGGCCCTCCATGGCAGCGAGCTTCATCGGCTGGACCTCTGCTATTTGTTTAGCCGATCCGTCTCCCGTGAGGGCCAGTGAAACCGAAGCCAGCAGGCCGAAAACCGATGCAACTGTAATACTGCGGAGAGCCATCCGGGTTTCCCGTTTCTTTAGCAGAAACCAGGCACTGACACCGATAACAAAAATCGACGCCAGCACCATTCCCGATGTAATGGTATGGAGGAATTTATTGACAGCAACCGGTGAAAGGAGGACATCCCAAAAGGAGGTCATTTCATTGCGGGCTGTTTCAGGGTTGAAAGCTGTTCCCGTGGGATTCTGCATCCAGGCATTTGCGACGAGTATCCATAGGGCTGAAAGGTTTGCACCTATGGCTACCAGCCACGACGAGGCAAGATGGAATTTTTTGCTCACCTTGTTCCATCCGAAAAACATGATTGCGATGAAAGTCGACTCCATAAAGAAGGCCATAATTCCCTCGATCGCCAGCGGCGCTCCGAAAATATCACCGACAAACCAGGAATAATTTGACCAGTTCGTACCGAATTCAAATTCCAGAATGATACCTGTTGCAACTCCGATGGCAAAATTGATCCCAAAAAGTTTCATCCAGAACCTGGTTATCTTTTGCCACTCCGGATCACCGGTTTTCACGTAGATCGTTTCCATCATGGCTATTATCCAGGTGATCCCAAGTGTCAGTGGTACAAAAAGCCAGTGGTACATGGCAGTCAGGGCAAATTGTGCCCTCGACCAATCGACCAGCGTTGACACATCAAAAGAGCTTATCATAGTTAAAAGGTTAGAGGTTAGAGGTTAGAATGTGTGAGATTTTCGAGAACGTGCCGGGAACGTTGCTCATCGGTTTTATAATTTTTCTTAAGGACGTCTGGCATGAAAAAAAGACGGATGACCACAAACAAGATAAAAAGTTTGATCAGGATGATGATCCATACGCTGCGCCCCCATACTGAAAGATCCTTAAATCCATCGATATAGAAGCGCCAGACTTTGTAAAGGACCGATCTTTCAGATTTCTTCGGCATAAAAGGTTTTTGCGAGTGAATGTATAGAATTATCCCGAATGTTTCAAAATTCAGATAACATTACAGACCCTTTAAAAGAATCACCTTTTTTCAGGGGCTTTCGTTCCTTCTGATGATGACTGGCGAAGAACATATCTCCTCCACCGGTGAAGAACGAGGCCACGAGCATGTGGATTTTATCATTCCCAACCCAAGCCCGAACGGCATGGCTTCCGTCGGATTCGATGCGAATACCCTGATTGGATCCGTTCGTCAGTTCGGCCCACTTGATTTTTTCACGGGTAGCGCGGAAATCATTGGATCCCATTGGGGTTTGGTCGGTCGACCAAGGCCATTCAGGCTTGATGCCAAATTTAAAGAGGTTATTTTTCCCATCGGGGAAGGGTTTTGCCCAGCCGGAAGGCCGGCCAATATGGTCATCGGGATAAACTGACCATTGGGCGATCCGATCCCAGGAAAGCAACTCATATTCACGGGGCACACCGAAAACCAGCCCGATCTGGCGTGGATCGATATCTGTTTTACTGATAAGTTGATAATCAATATGTACGATACCAACCGAATCCAGGCGATAAGTCAAAACAACATCGGCTTCATCATAGGTTCCTTCAACTTTTATCCATGGGCCTGATTTATCCGTTCCGGAACCGGAGATGCGGCCTTTCCAATTGGTACAGGTGTTATTCAAAGGCTGGATATCCAGGCTATGTTCGGTATTGCATGGACCGGTTGTGAGCGGCAGCATTTGCAGGATCGGGCCATCAACCGGAATCTCGTTTTTGGAAACCGTAAGGCTCACAATCTGCCCCGTCATTGCATCAATTACAATCTCTTGGCTTCCGGATTTCATCATCACCTGCCTGCCCTGGATTACCAGTTCAGGAGCACGCTTGTCCCGCTTAGGCTGCAATACTTCTGCCAGTGATTTTCCAATGTTAATTTTGTATAAATCAACAATATATTTCTGCGGACTGAAAATCGATATTTCCAATTCATCACCATCCTTTGGGGTTTGTGACGGAGAAATAGACAGGATGCCTGTTTGGCCGGGTTCAGCCCAAACGGTAGCAGCCCCCTGCTGATTGCCCAATTTCCAACGGAAAGCCACTTCATTAAGGTTAGTAAACAAATACCTGTTTTCGACCGGGATGCGGATTGGCTGGCCGGTTTTAGGCAGAAGCAGGTTATTTACTGCAATTTTCACCGGGGAATAGGCTTTCTTCACGTGCCAGTACTCGGGTTTCGGCCTCCGCCATCCATCGATCGGCCCCCACTCACCATACCCTATCAATTTTCCCGATGGCAGGTAAAAAGCATCATCGATTCCTGACCAGATCGCACCGCCCAGGCATCCCTGGCTATGATACATATTTTCGACCATCGGTTCGAGGCCCCGGCCCCAGTCGTCGCGTACACCAGGATCAGCAACGATTTCCTGCCGGTTGTAGCAATTCAGATGGCAGTATTCTCCGAACAATAGCGGCCGGTCAAACTTTCGGGCTATATCAGGACCGGGAGGACCCGGGTAATGTATAACAGCGATCTGGCAATCCTTGCTGCCAGCATTTTTATATCCGCCATAGGCCTGATCATGGAATGAGACCGGCCGGGTTGGATCTAGGCGGTTAAGCTCCTCAAGAATGGTTGCCCAGATAGGCCCCCAGGTAGATTCATTGGCCATCGACCAGATCAGGATCGAAGGATGGTTGCGATATTGAGCCACAGTTTCCAGAACTTCCCGGCGTATCATGGCAAGTAAATTCTGATCATGCGGATTTGCGTTCTGCCAATGCAGGTTAGCTCCATGTCCGACCCAGCAAAGCGGTGATTCGCACTCCACAAAAAAGCCAACTGAATCACATAAAGAAATAAACTCTTCGGCAGGGGGATAGTGGGAAGTTCGAATGTAGTTGACGTTGGCCTCCTTGAACAGCATAACATCTGCCCTCCATTCACCCATTGACAAGCTGCGACCTTTGGTGGGGTGAACTTCATGGCGGTTAACGCCAAGCAGTTTGATCGGGTGTCCATTCACAAAAACCTGATTGCCGGCTACCAGAATTTCCCGGAAGCCGATTTTTTGCAGGATGGTTTCGGTGATATTTCCCTTGTTTAACAGGCGGATCTCAACCAAATACAGATGAGGATGCTCCGGATCCCATTTATCCGGATTAGATACTCTCAGATTTAGTTGTTTCCGCAGAACCAAAGCTTCAGCAGGCCAATCGAGATTAAATGATTTGGTGATGACTTTCCTATTGGTTGCTGAAACCGGCGACAGAACGACTTCAATTGTTGATCCGGCCAATGACCCTTTCTGTATTTTACTGATTTCTAAATCGATATTAAGATCAGCATCGACAAATTGTTCATCGAGATCGGTTGATAGATTGATTTGCGATAGGTGAACTTCGGGAACTGCAAAGATTTCTATTTTCCGGGTAATGCCACCCAACTGATGAGCAGCATATTGTGTTGCAGAAGCCAGGGTATCGGCTAGGGATTCACTAATCAGTCCGATAACAAGGTCGTTGGATTTTCCCGTGTGGAGGAGTGCGGTGAGATCAAATTCGGCCGGGGTAAAACCTCCCTCATGGGTACCAGCCGACCTGCCATTGACATAAATTACAGCATCGCTATAGAGTCCATCGCATTTTATTATTATATGGCTCCCTTTCCAATCGGCTGGTATGTCAACTTTTTTCCAGTATGCTGCCCGGGTGTTGGGTGCAACGGTAAACCCTTGCATCAGCCATTCACCCGGCATCCTGATTGGTGACCAGGATAGTTTTTTCGGGTTCACGGATTCCCAGAAGCCCTTTTTGGGTGCAGGGCAGAAACTCCATCCTCCGTTCAGATTAATCAATGGCGTTACAACACCCTGAACCTGAACTGGTTTTGGGGTATATGCAGGTACCGGGAGATCTTGTGCCTTCAAACTTGCAGTAAACAAGAACAATAATGAGATGAGCATGAACCTTGACTTCATGTTAAGTTTTACTTTGGTTTAGGATACTAAGATAGGCAAAATGGTGACTGAGGATTTCAAGGGACCCGGATGAGATTCGAATTAAGAATTCTGAAGTTGAAGATTCAAGTTGAGGAAGAAGGATGAAGTTTGATTCAGATTTCTGAGTTTGATATTGGACGGTCTGTGGTCAATTTATTATCTTGCTGCGATTTTTTAAAACAATTCTAAGCGTGAAACGTATCTGGCTCTTTTTTGTTCTTGGTTTGTTAATCGGAATTGTGATAATGTTATCTGGAAATAAGGCTGTTGAAGCTACATCAACCGACAAATTCTGTAATTCCTGCCACATCCATCCGCAGGCCGAAATATCCTGGAAAAAATCGTTGCATTATGAAACCCAGAGTGGGTTTCGGGCACATTGTGTTGACTGTCACCTTCCTCCTGAAGGTCATGGATATCTGCTTGAAAAAGCCCGTACCGGGTTAAGGGATCTTTGGAGCTATTGGTTTAAGGACTCAGCCTCCTTTAACTGGGATGCCAAATCAAAGCTTGACTATGCAAAAGGGTATGTATTTGAATCCACCTGCCTGAAATGCCATCCCAACCTGTATCCGGCCAAGCTGACAAAAGAGGGATCAGATGCACATTTGTATTATGATGCACAAGTAAAAAAAGGCGAAGATATCCGGTGCATAAACTGTCACCTGGATGCCGGTCATTATGATCCGAACTATTCTCATAAAGCAAACGTCGGTTTTGGTAAAGAGATCGTATCCGGGGAGGTTTTTACAGAATCAACCAAAGTAGAGAAGTTCGAATCCTATGTAGAAAAAATACCAAAAACAGGAGTTTCGTTTAAGATGGTCGCCATACCGGGCGGAACATTTAAAATGGGAAGTCCGGATAATGAGCCGTATCGCAAACCTGATGAAGGTCCGGTTAAAGAGGTAAAGGTCAGTCGGTTCTTTATGGGTGAAGTTGAAGTCAGCTGGAATGAATACCTGGCGTTTTACTCCCAGACTGCCCGACAGGGTAAAACTGCAGTAATAACTGATTTAAATACGGTCACCACGGTTGATGCCATTATCGGTGCAACCCCGCCCTATGGACAACCCGATCAGAACTGGGGCAAGGGAAAACGGCCGGTCATTTCGGCCAGTTATAATGCCGCTCTTACCTATTGCAAATGGCTGTCAATCGTGACCGGTAAAACTTATCGGTTACCAACAGAGGCAGAATGGGAATATGCTGCAAGGGCCGGGAAAGAGACTCCTTATTTCTTTGAAGGCAACCCGAAAACTTTCGTAAAATCGAAATTCCTTTCATCGAAGAAAGATACCACGATGATTAACCGCTTTGTGGTTTATATAGAGAATAGCCAGGCAAAAACTCAGGAGCCTTCATTTGTGCTTCCGAACCCATTTGGATTAAAGAATATGCTTGGCAACGTTGCGGAATTCTGTTCCGATTGGTATGCACCTGATACCTATTCCAAATACCAGGGGATAGTAATCGATCCGAAGGGGCCATTCTCGGGAACCGAACATATTGTTAGAGGTGGAAGTTATAAAAGCCAGGCCGACCAGGTTCGGTCTGCGGAGCGGGAGTTCACGCAAACGCAACTCTGGCTCAGGACCGATCCGCAGTCACCAAAGAGTATCTGGTGGTATTCGGATTGTTTTTATGTAGGATTCAGGGTGGTTTGTGAATACGACGTGTCAACGGGAAGACTTTAAGACAGGAAGACAGAAGACGTTAAGAAAGAAAAGAAAGAGAAGACTGAATAAAAACTTATTACTAAATTCGGAATTTATACATTGAGTTCCGATAACGGATAACCGATAACCGATAACCAACACAACAAACATAACAACTGACAACCTGCAACCTGCAACCTGCAACCTGCAACCTGCAACCTGCAACCAATTAAACTATTGATAAACATTATAAACTACAAGCCATGTCAAATAAACCGAATCTTTCAAGAAGGAATTTTCTGAGCCGCGCTGCGGCTGTTGGAGCTGTCGGGGCAATCAGTCCTGCGCTAATCACCTCCTGTGCGCCTAAGAGTAAAGAAAAGGCTGTTGATTATACGTTATGTACCTTATTGGATAAGGCACCTGATGGTCCGGAACTTAAGGCCGGCCTGATCGGTTGTGGCGGTCGCGGTACCGGTGCTGCCATGAATTTTCTCGATGCGGGCCCAAATTTAAAAATCACTGCTCTGGCAGATCTGCTGCCGGATAAACTGGCCGAATGCAAAGCCAAGCTTAAAGCTGACAGAAACCAGGATATCGCTGACGAAAACTGTTTCGTGGGATTTGACGCTTATGAAAAACTCCTGCAGACGGGTGTTGATGTGGTATTGCTGGCTACCCCGCCCTATTTCCGTCCTATACATTTTGAAGCTGCAGTTCAGGCCAGGAAGCATTGTTTTCTGGAAAAACCGGTAGCCGTTGATCCTGTTGGGGCTCGTTCCATAATGGCTTCGGCTAAAAAGGCTGCGGCTATGGAACTATCCGTTATTACCGGAACCCAGCGCAGGCATCAACGCGATTATGTAGAAATCTACAAAAAGGTTGCCGGTGGAGCCATTGGTGACATTACCGGTGGTAATGTATACTGGAACCAATCGAAATTATGGCACACAAATCCAAAAGCTGAATGGAGCGAGATGGAAGCCATGATCCGCAACTGGGTGAACTGGACCTGGTTATCGGGCGACCATATCGTTGAACAGCATGTTCATAATATTGATGTGGGGCTTTGGTTCTTTGGAGCTCATCCCGTAAAGGCTTTGGGATTTGGTTCGAGACAGCGCAGGGTTACCGGCGATCAATATGACAATTTCAGTGTGGACTATGTATTCGAAGATGGCCGGCATATGCATAGTATGTGCCGCCAGATCAATGGTTGCGGTGGTGGGGTATTTGAAAGATTTCAGGGTGCCGAAGGGGCTGCACTACTGGATTGGAACAACATCAAGCTGGTTGATCTCGCCGGGAAGGATATCTGGAAATTCCCATATATAGTTGATGCCCAGGGAGAAAAGAGTATCGCTGTGGGGCCATATGATCAGGAACATATTGACCTGGTTACCGCAATACGGACCAATAAGCCTATCAATGAAGCCGAAAACACCGCGATCTCCACAATGGTTGGGATCATGGGAAGGATATCAGCTTATACCGGCAAAGAGGTAACCTTTGATGAAATGATGAACTCTGACCTGAATCTTGGACCAAAGGTTTATGTCCTGGGTCCGGTAAATGATGTATCGAAGACCGTACCCGTACCAGGCGAAGCATTTGTAGGATAATAATCAATTCCATGGATCAGAAAAAAAACAGTCGGCGGGGGTTTATTCAGAAAGCGGCAGTTGCAGTAGCAGCAGCAGTGGCAGCCCCTACGGTATTGAAGGCTCAGGATCAGGTTGAGAAAAGGAATAAATCAACTGAGAATGGGCCATTCAGACTAAAATATGCACCTTCAATCGGCATGTTCAGGGCTACGGTTGGAAGTAATGATCCGATTGATAATATCCGATTTTGCAATGATCAGGGGTTCCGGGCCGTTTTTGATAATGGACTGATGGACAGGCCTGTGGAGGAACAGGAGAAGATTGCAGCGGAACTAGCCAGGCTGGGAATGGATATGGGCCCGTTTGTGTTGTATGCCGATTTTGGGGTGACCTCTTTCGTGACCAGCGATCCGGAGAAACGTACCATGTTACTTGATCGGATGAAACAGGGTGTTGAAGTTGCCAAAAGGACCAATGCCAAATGGGCTTTGGTGGTACCCGGAAGGTATGATGAAAGTTTGCATTGGGACTATCAGACAGCCAATGTGATCGAGAACCTTCGGTATTGTTCCGGGATTTTTGAGCCAGCAGGATTAACCATGGTACTCGAACCGTTGAATACCCTGCATGATCATCCCGGACTTTTCCTGACAAAGATTCCCCAGGCTTACCTGATTTGCCGGGCAGTGAACAGTCCGTATATCAAGATAGTCAACGATCTGTACCATCAGCAAATAACTGAAGGGAATCTGATTCCCAATATCGAGGCCTCTTATAGCGAGATAGGTGCTTTCCATCTGGGCGATAACCCGGGCAGAAACGAACCTACATCCGGTGAGATCAATTACAAAAACATTTTCAAGTATCTCTTTGAAAAAGGATATAATGGGACACTTTGCATGGAGCACGGGAAATCGTTGCCTGGTAAGGAGGGAGATGCGAGGGTGATAGCAGCGTACCGGGAGATGGACTCATTTTGAGGGTTAAACTTTTTTTATAAAATTCTGTCTATACCTCAAACGCGAAAAAATAGAATATGAAAAAATTAGTTCCGGTTCTTTTTGCCATGAGCCTGATGGCTTTTTCGGCATGCAAGCAGGAAGAAGTTGCTTTAGCTCCACAGACGTTAAATAATATCAAGGATCAGATTCTGAGTTCTGATCTTTTGGATGATGTGCTGGACGAGGTTGAATATACTTCGGATATCTTTTTTGGAGAACTGAAATCGGGTTTTGATGATTGCAGAACGGTCACGGTTGAGCCTATGGACCGGGTGACCTGGCCAAAAACCATTACGATTGATTTTGGAACCGAAGGGTGCATGGTTCGCGACAGTGTGGTTAAGAAAGGGAAAATCATCATCAATCTGGATGCGCCGCACTTTGGCAGAGCCTGGACAAAGGTGATCACTTTTGATAATTATTATGTAAACGTAAATAAGGTTGAGGGAACGAATACAACCACCTTTAATCGCGCAGATGGCAATCCTACCTGGACATCAACCATAGTCGGGGGCCAGATTACTACTCCGGAAGGGGTTATCCGCACACGCGAGGCCGTTCATATCAGGGTACAAACCCGCGGTGTTGATACCCTTCGCGACCGATCGGATGATGCATTTCAGCTTACAGGCCATGCCGCCGGAACCAGAAGGGACGGAAAAATCTTTTCATGGGTCATCACTGAACCATTGGTTATCAGCAACAATTGCCGCTGGATCCGCAAGGGAGTAAAAGTCATTACACTTGAAGGACAAAGCGATATCACTGTTGATTACGGTAATACCGAATGCGATAATATCGCCACCGTGACACAAGACGGGGTGACGAAGGAAATCAAGCTGAGAGGGAGACGTTAAGGACATGAGGATGTGCTGATTTGCTGATGTGCTGATGTGCTGATGTGCTGATGTGCTGATTATCTGAGATGCACGAGGCCCGTAATAATATTGACAAAATTGTTAAGAAAAGTCTGTTATATTTGGCTTTCTACATAGAAGCAAATCAGCACATCCTAAGATACCCTAAAAAAAGGGTGAACCACTCAGTTCACCCAAATCTCTTATAATCAGCACATCAGCACATCAGCACATCAAATAATCAGCAAATCATCTCATCAGCAAATCCTTAATGATTTCCTCACCGATACCGATTTTATACCCGGACGAGAGGTAAGTCACTTTCCCGTCTTTATTGATCCTGATGACAATCGGGAACTGGCCGGCCAGGCTTTTCCCCGTGGTTTTTTCCAGCTCCGTCAATGAAGACAAATCCGGTATGGTTACAAAACGGGATGATGCAGGAAGGTTCTTCCAGGTATCGGGTGTGAATCCTGCAGGCAACTTATTTTCAGGAATCAGGAAGATGAATGGGCAATCAAGCTTATCGATTTCTTTTTTCAGGGTTCCCAGATCCTGAAAAACGTGCTTGGATGGTTCTTTATCCGGCTCTACCCAGCAGATGATTGCCCGATCGGTAGCAAGAATCTGTTTCCAATCAAATGGATTGCCGTCCATAGGCTTAACCGGCCAAACCGGGCTGAGCGTTCCAATTACTTCCGGCGCCTGACCGGACTTCCGCAAGGTGATCATCATTTCCTTCTTTTCGCCGCCTGTCAACTTAAAAAAGGTAAGGCTGCTGAGGACTTTTCCACCGGGAACACGGTTTCCGGTTACGAGGAGATAATTACCCTGTGCGAGTGTTAGCGGACCAGCCAGAGGATCACCGAAATTATCATAGCCATAAGCCATGGTTTTATATTTCCCTTTTTCATATCGAGCCAGAGTATAATGAGTTTCATACTGAGGCTTAACGGGATTGGACGGATCGCTGGATAGAATCAGCGTTGCTTCAGGTTGAGGGCTTGCGGCAGATATGCCAAAATCAACACTATACCAACGATCCCGGAACCAATACTCAACTTCCAATGTTCCCGGTTTCAGCCGGGAAGGGATGCCAATAGTCCGGTAGCAGGCAACAGTAAATATTTTCCGCGACTCCTCATCGGCCACTCTCAAATTATAAACTCCAACCGGGGTTAGCGGGGTTTTGTAATAGTTGTCAGAAGGGCTGATTTTGATCTCCTGCCGGATCCAGTCGATGAGATTCTTCGGGCTCTGACGGATTTCATCGATAAATGCCTGTCCGAATTTATAGACTAAAAAATTCTGGTAGGCGACGAGCATTTCGTTTGCTACGCGGGGGTTAAGGGTCGTTTCAAGGGGTGCGGTTATAACACCGGGTTCGGAGTAGGGCGTAGAGGTCCCCGCTTTTGCGGGGATGACAAGGACATTCGGTAAGTGATCAAAGAGGATTTCGGCTTTGGTGTCACGTAGATCTTTGTCGGCGATCAGGCCCAGGAGTTGAAGGGCAGTGGATCGAAAAGCAGGATCAGTGGATTTCAGGAAGGTTTCGATTTCGGCATAGTTGCCGCGGCTGCGGGAAATGAAATTCCAGGTTTGATCGGGATCCAGATTGAGGGAAGCGGCAAAGTTTCGGGCCTGCTCTTCCGTGCGGAAGGTTTTTTCATATGCGCCACGGATAGAATCTTCCCTGCGGAGCATCCGGTTATTCTGATCGCGGCAATCGTTGGCGATCTGCAGAGGTTCGCGCTGAATCGGCGGTACCATATCGAATTCCACACTGAGTGCATCATAAGGTACCTGATCAGTTATCAGTTTGAGTGTATCAATATCCGCCACCGTGATCTTTTTAAAGCCAAAATGATTGTCCGTATGAGCCCACACGAGTAAATCGCCAAAACCCGTAACAAAACTGCATGATCCGTTTTCATCGGTTTTTTTGATTGAAATCGGATAATACTCTGCATAATTATACAACTGGAATTCAACAGAAGCATTTTTTTCGGGTGTACCCTCAGCATTACGGACCTGAACGTGAATCTCTTTGGTTGGAGCATAGGTAGATAGGGTATTGAGCAGAGCATAGTTGGTTTCGCGGTTTTCAGCCCGCTCACCGCCTTTATAATCGCCAAAAACTTTAGTATGGATGAGCATGGCCCGCCGGGCAGGCTCGGTGAACCAGCCCAGATCGGGAACACATTCAGGTTCACAGGCTCCCATGTAATGCCACTTGCCATCGGCCCAGAATTCCACCCAGGCATGGTTATCATCTGAGTGGGCCCAACGGGGGGTATATACCTGGCGGGCAGGAATGGCAACGGCCCGGAGAGCGGTCACTGCAAAGGTCGACTCTTCTCCGCAACGGCCATAAGCCGTTCTTAATGAAGCCAATGGGGCAGATGTACGGATATCACTTCCCCGATAAGTCACCTTTTCATGGCACCAGTGATTCACTTCAAGTGCCGCGTCGAGCATGGTCATATTCTTAATCCGGTCCTTCAATTCCCTGAAAAAGACAATACGTGCCGTGTCGAGGTTTTCATTGTTGACCCGGTATGGAAGCACAAAATGACGAAACAGGTCTTCAGGGATTGATTTTCCCCAGGCAAAAGTTTCACGGGCATTCAGGCTCCAGCGTACCTGATTAAGATAAAAATCGCCATTATAATCAGCCAAATCATTGAGTGGCATATAGGCATACAGAAATTTCAGACCTTCCTGTTCGGCAACAGTTAAATTCTGATTAAATACCCCGAATAAGGCCGTATCCCGTTTTGCAGCCATGGCCTTCCTCTCATTGAACCGTGCCTCAACCCGCTGACTATAAGCAGGATCGGAAAAAACATGAAACTGCTTTGTTGAACAGGACGACAGTAGGGTAAAGAGCGAAATGAGGGAAAAGAACGTTAAGAACGTTAAGGGAGTTACGGACGTTACGGGAGTTAGGGCTTTCATGGTAGTTCAGTTGTTTTTTAATCAGCAAATCATCACATCAGCACATCAGCACATCAACATATCAAGGGTGAAAATAACAATTTTTAAGATTTCGTTGGTTTATTCAGAATCGGTTTCTACTTTTGACCCCTGATAGTCAATAATTATGCAAGCGTTTTCCGGAGTATATTATTTCTTCTTCTATTTCGGCTTTTATTTTAAAAGCTCGACCGGGAACGCCATGATCAGAATTTAGGCTCAGAGAAAGATCAAAATAGCGAATCCCGGTCCAAAAGACCGGGATTTTTGTTTTTAAACGATAACAATGAAAGAGACAGAAACCATCAGGGCGGCGATTCAGGGGATATCAGGGTCGTTCCATGACCAAGCCGCCCGGGACTATTTTCCGGACCGCGAAGTAGAGCTTGTGCCGTGCGTGGCATTCGAGGATTTATTTGAAGCGGTAAACACCGGAAAGGCAGATGTAGCCGTAATGGCTATTGAAAATACCGTGGCAGGATCCCTCCTTCCCAATTATGCTTTACTCCGGGATTCCGGATTTACGGTTTTTGGCGAGATCTTTTTACGCATCAGCCAGCATCTGATGGCGTTACCCGGCCAGTCGATCGAGGATATCAGGGAAGCCTATTCCCATTATATGGCTATTGCGCAAACCCGAACCTTTTTCAGGGAATATCCGGGAATCCGCCTGATCGAGGCCGATGATACTGCAGCAAGCGCCAAGCGGGTTGCTGAAAAGGGATTGGCCGGGTTGGCGGCAATTGCCGGTGAACGGGCTGCTGAAATGTACGGACTGGATATCCTGGCCCGTGGCATCGAGACCAATAAACGAAACTTTACTCGTTTTCTTCTGATGTATAAACCCAATGGTATTCAACCATTTAAGGTAGATCATCCGGATAAGGCATCTTTGTCGTTCACTCTCCCACATGAAACCGGCAGCCTGTCGCAAGTGCTTTCAATCTTTTCATTTTACAGGATCAGTCTGACTAAAATTCAATCGATTCCGATCATTGGTCAGGAGTGGGAATACCATTTTCTGATCGATCTCACGTTTGTTGATCCGGTCAGGTACCGGCAGGCGCTCGATGCAATCCGCCCGCTAACACACGAATTAACTATTCTGGGTGAATATATTCAGGGAAAACATATCCAATGAAAAAATTACTGATTGAACCCTCGTCAAGGATTGAAGGATTGGAAGAGTACTATTTCTCGACCAAGCTAAAGCAAATCAGGGAGATGAACCTCACCGGGGAACCGGTTATTAACCTGGGGATCGGGAGTCCCGATCAGGCACCTGCAGCAGATGTTATTGAGGAACTTGCCATTCAGGCCCGTGATGAAAAAGCGCACGGTTATCAGCCCTATCAGGGCATACCGGATTTGCGCAAAGCTTTTTCAGGATGGTATTCAAGATCTTATGGAGTAGAGCTTGATCCGGAGAGCCAGATATTGCCGCTATTTGGATCGAAAGAGGGATTGATGCACATTGCGATGTCGTTCCTGAGTCCGGGAGATGCAGCACTGGTTCCGGATCCGGGATACCCGGCCTATTCGGCTGTGACCAGGCTGGCAGGTGCTAAGGTCATTACCTATCCGCTTTTGCCCGAAAACAATTGGTTGCCCGATTTAAGCTTCATCGAATTGCTTGGTTTGCATCGGGTTAAAGTGATGTGGGTCAACTATCCGCACATGCCCACCGGCAGAAGGGCAACAAAGGAACTTTTTGAAGAACTGGTTGCTTTTGCGAAGTATCACAAGATTTTGCTGGTGAATGACAATCCTTATAGTTTTATCTTGAATGATCAACCAATCAGCCTTTTAGCCGCACCGGATGCCATTGAAACTTCGCTTGAGCTGAACAGTTTAAGTAAATCACATAATATGGCCGGCTGGCGGATCGGGATGGTGGCAGGCCGAAAAGAGTATCTCGATTACCTGATGCGCTTTAAAAGCCAGATGGATTCCGGCATGTTCAAACCGATGCAACTCGCAGCAAAAAAGGCACTTGAAGCGGGTCCGGAGTGGTACGAAGGTATCAACTCGATTTATCGGGAGCGCAAGGTGATGGCCTATGCTCTGCTGGATAAACTGAAATGCACATACGACAAAGATCAGTCGGGACTTTTCGTTTGGGCACAGATTCCATCGACAGAGACCTCCGGTCACAGCCTAGCTGATCGGATATTATTAGAGAAGAGGGTGTTTATCACCCCGGGATTCATTTTCGGGCCACAGGGCGACCAATACGTAAGGGTTTCTTTGTGCCAGCCGAAAGAGTTAATCAGCAGCGCGATAGATAGAATTAATGGAAAAATATTATGACAGTATGTATTATCGGCCTGGGTTTGATCGGGGGATCTATCGGCCTGGAATTGAAGACTAAGCGATTTTCAGAGCGGGTAATCGGTGTGGAAAAGAACCCGGTTAATTCAAAAATCGCTCTTGAGAGGGGTTTGGTTGATGAGGTTGCAAAGCTGGTCGACGGTATTCAGCAATCGGATCTGATCATCCTGGCTATCCCGGTTGACGGCATTCGCACCTTGTTGCCTTTTGTTCTGGATTATGTGACCCATCAGGCGGTAACAGATGTTGGATCAACCAAGATGAGCATTACGGAGCAGGTTAAAAACCATCCCAAACGTTCAAATTATGTTCCATTCCACCCGATGTCAGGTACTGAATTCTCTGGTCCGGAGGCTGCCTTGCCCGGACTTTTCAATAAAAAAGTCGGGATCATTTGTGATATGTCGCAGAGCAATCCGAAGGCATTGGAGACTATCACAAATTTATATATGGCGATGAATATGAGGCTGATATTTATGAGTTCAAAGGAACACGACCTTCATACGGCCTATGTTTCTCATATTTCTCACCTGACATCGTTTGCTTTAGCCCTGACCGTTCTGGATAAGGAGCAGAATGAAAAAAACATTCTGAACCTGGCATCGGGAGGATTTGACAGTACCGTAAGGCTGGCAGCATCCTCGGCGGATATGTGGGTGCCTATTTTCGATCAGAATCGCGAGAATGTGGTGGAAGTGATGGAAACCTATATCGAGAAGATGACTCAGTTTAAGGACTTAATCCAATCTGGTGAAACAAAGAAAGTTAGAGAACTGATAAAAAAAGCTAACATTATTCAAAAAACATTAAAATTGAACCCATGGAATCAAAAATAACTACACCTCCGTTTGCCGGATGGAATCTCGATGCCACGAGGCCTTTGGTAATAGCCGGGCCCTGTTCGGCCGAAACAGAAGAGCAGGTTCTAGAAACTGCACGACGGTTAAAGGCAACACGCACACAGGTATTCCGTGCCGGAATCTGGAAACCGCGTACCCGTCCCAATTCTTTTGAAGGAGTTGGAGTGAAGGGGTTAAAATGGCTAAAAATGGTTAAAGAGGAAACGGGGTTACCTACCACTACTGAAGTAGCTAATGCACAGCATGTTTACGAAGCCTTAAAATATGGGGTGGATATGCTCTGGATCGGGGCCAGAACTACTGTCAACCCTTTTACGATCCAGGAGATTGCTGATGCGCTCAGCGGTGTGGATATTCCGATATTTGTAAAGAACCCTGTGAATCCCGATGTGGATTTATGGATTGGATCGATTGAACGATTGCAAAAGGTTGGAATTACACGGATTGCCGCGGTCCACAGAGGGTTTTCCAGCTTTTCAGAAAATCGTTACCGCAATGCACCCAACTGGCAGATTCCTATTGAATTAAAACGATTGAGACCAGATTTACCGCTTATTTGTGATCCGAGTCATATTTCCGGCCGCCGGAATTTATTGCAGGAAGTTTCGCAAAAGGCTATGGACCTGAACTATGATGGCCTGATGATTGAAACGCATCCCGATCCAGACAATGCCTGGTCGGATGCCCGTCAGCAGATTACACCCGAAGAGTTGGGTCAACTGCTGGATCATCTGATTCTCCGCCGGACCGATCCCGGAAGCAACGGGTTCATGCACAAGCTTGAGGAACTCAGGGGCGAGATCGACCGCCTCGACCAGGAGTTGCTTAATATTCTCGAAGACCGTATGAAAGTGGCTGCCGGCATCGGTCAGTGCAAAAAAGAAAACGGCGTAACCATTCTGCAGCCGGCACGTTGGGATCAGATCATATCGAAATATCTGGCAGTGGGGCAATCAAAAGGATTTTCGGATGAGTTTATCCGGAAATTATTTATGGCGATACATCAGGAATCCATCAATACTCAGA
>JBBAAF010000002.1:0-126025 GCA_041658425.1 Bacteroidales bacterium
TAGGAAGGTTGTTGCTTTGCTTCTTAAGATAGGTTAAATTAGTTACGGCGGTAAGGCGGTCGGTTGGTTTTAATGTAAGACTGCCATTCAGTGTTTGCTGAGATTGATCAGTATAATCTATTATCCCCTTGGTATTCATGTTGGTAAAAGCGAGCCTTCCCATCGCTTTGTCACCATTGGATGAAATAGCCAGACTGTTTTCAGCATTGGTACCGGTCTGGAAAAAATCCTTGTAATTGTTTGGGCGGGAAACCCATGGGCTGTTTTTGCCGGTTGACCATTGGTCCAAGAGAAGACCGGCATCCATCCTTGGACCCCAGTTGATTGGCCAGCTATCGTTTACTCCACCGCCGCCGCCATCTACCCAATTGTATGCATAAGTTTTGGCGTAATCCTGATAACTCATATCCGGGTAATCCCGTTTCCAAATATATTCCTCACCGTTCCATCCACCGCCATATTCATTCTGGAATTTCGGCAAATAGGCGACTTTATCAAAAGACATTGAAGAAGAAAAATCAATACCCAGTTTCCGGCCGTCTTTCCCCTTTTTGGTTGTAATTAGAATGACCCCGTTGGTTGCCCGGCTTCCATACAAAGCTGCAGCGTTTGCACCCTTCAAAACAGTCAGGGATTCGATGTTGTTGGGATCAATATCTGCAGCGGAATTGCCCCAGTCAATGCCTCCACCACCATCGAGGTTGGTTGTATTATTGAAAATCGGGGTGCCGTCAATAACAAAAAGCGGTTCGTTGCCACTAAAAGATTTATTTCCCCTGATAACAATCCTTGAGGATGCTCCAACCGTACTACCACCGCTGGTAACCTGAACCCCTGCAATCTTACCAGACAGGGTATTAATAATATTGTTATCCTTAGCCTCAATAAGCTCGGCTGGATTGATATCCTGAACGGCATATCCAAGTGTTTTCTTTTCCCGGGAAATACCAAGAGCAGTTACAACCACCTCATCGAGGTTCATTACATCAATTTCCAAACTGACATCATAGTTATTTGATGATGTGATTGGAACTTCCAGTTTGCGGTAACCGACTGATGAGAACACCAGGATGCCAGCTTGACCTTTTACTGACAAAACAAACCGGCCTTCACCTCCGGTAGTGGTTCCGGTTTGTGTTCCTTTTACCATTACAGTAACTCCTGGAATTGTCTGTTTATCAGCCGCGGAGGTAACTGTTCCGGTTAGTTGACGAGTTTGGCCGAAGAGAGTTCCGGCAAAAAAACTCATCAACAATACATAAAGTAGTTTTTGCGTCATTGGTTATAAATTTACATGTTAAAATTTCAAATTATTCAACAAGCTAAACTATCCTTAAGCAAATGGAAACCTAAGTACTTTTTTAGCTTTTACATGTACTATCTTGGCGCCATTGCGGAATCGGTGCTCACCGAGTCGTTTCAAAATCTCTATATTTCGTATTTGTTAAAGCAGACGACATGATCACCCGAATCCCCAACCTGCTGAATTTCTATAAAAAATGGGCTGGAAACTGGATATCGGCACAGTATACCACCGGTGAATTTCCCAATACCGCCACATCGTCCTATTCCGCCGGCGGAGGACCCGACTATAGAATGAAATACGGGTCACCAATGACGGACACCTGAACACGGGCATGCCGGGGACCTATTACATGCTGCAGTATCTTGCCCTTGACGTCCGTTCCGAATTGATTTGACGATAATCCCGTTATTATGCACCTTCATGTTAAGGATAGTATAACTTTAAACCAATAATGGACACTAAACACACCACATAACACCCGCTATTCCCAATACTATCTAATCTGGATCGCTACACCGGTCCTTTGAGCGATCGCACAGGGTATCGCAGGCTGCCGTTATGGGTAATGATGCCTTTCCAGGTCTCTGCCGGACATTCCAGAATATGAAATTTCTGCAGCGCAAATGCGAGATCAAGAGCCGGGTCAGGGGTTTCCAGACGACCCGGACCTTGCCAGGCCCATTTTGCCATGTCGACACGTGCCTGATGTTCCCCGGCAACATCCGGCACCTTGTCGGGAGCCGTTATCCCCCTGACCTGAATCGAAACGGTGAATGAAAGCTTGTCTCCCGGTTACACGGTTATGGGTTCAACCTCGGTGCAGGTCCAGATGACTACTATTTCCTCATCCGTGTATTTCACCTGCCGGGTTGCCGAGACCGACATTTTTACTGTTTTGTCGGATTGGTTCTGAAGCTGCCACTCCTCCATGACCAAAGCGTTGGTGCTGGATGGATAGATCGTACGACTGACGAGGATTCCCTTGTTTTCGGGATAGGTAAAAGTGAGCATACCATCGAAAGTGGCCGATTCAGGCGAACCTGTTTTCAGGATGAGGTTATTGATACGCAGTTCCGGATCCGATTCTGTTCCGGAATCGATCATGATCTTGTTAAAATTATCGGTCTTCACATTAAAAAAACGGGAAGTATAACTCAACCCCCTGGTGAAAGAGGATTGAAACTGCATCACCACCTTGAGCCCCTGCATATTCATAACCAGGGCTTGATCCGGATCATTGCCTGCCTAGGTATGTGTGATGGTGCCTGCATCATTCCGGACCCAGAAATCGGGCTTGCCGGAATTTGCCGCAGCGAGGAATTGCGGCATTAAAAACATCAAGCATAAAGCCAGTGAACGAACATGGCAAAACCATGAAATTCCTGATGAAAATCGATTGATTCGGATCATTTTGTCTTAATAAACTTAACCTTCTCAGAATAAACTCCATCGGTATAATTCAGGATGTAAATGCCATTTGACAGGGAGCTGATATTCAGCACTTCCCTCATTTTGTGTAGGTTGACTGTTTGAAGTACTTTCCCGGTCAAATCCATTAATTGAAGTTTTGAATTGGTATTGGGTACCGCCTGCAACAATATGTTTAAAGAATGGGTTGCGGGATTTGGATATACTTCAATTGCGGGAACACCATTGTGGGGAATATTATCTGCATGATTCACTTCTGATTTTTCCTGGCCCACGACAATCGGAACATATCCTGTGGAAAATTCGGGAGGCGGAGTGACAAAAAGTGCAGGGTCGAATGCCACCAGGCTGCCACTTGTTGGGGCCTTCATATATGTTTGATCGATCGACCAGTTTTTTTGCATGGATTCAATCAACAGCTGCAGGCTGTCCTTTTTACCCTGGGTCCAGTTAAACTGCTGAAAAACAGGTTGATCTATAAAGCGATACCAAAAATACGTAACCATTGAATGATCACTCAGATAGGCAAAGAATGGCCCTGCCACAGGACCCGGATTTCTCCAGGAACCCTTTAAATCTGCATGATAGGATGTGGGATTCGCGGATGGAACATTGAATTGCTTATCAAGGAGACCGGTAGAAACCGGCACCTTGGAATCTGGAACGGCGACTCTTGAATTAGCCGAGTCTTTATAGTACGCCGGGAAATTTCCCATTCCATCTGAAACGTTCCCTGTCCATTTCAGGCCAAATTCATTGCCCTGGAAAACAGCCGGGGTAGCAACGGTGTTTATCCCCACTACGGGCTTACCATTCTGATTATAGTCTACCGGATAGGTACGCATAACAGGCCTGTAGGACCCATTGGTCTGAAAAGAACCTGAAGGGGCCTGACCGCCGTTTCTCCATTCGAGAACTTCATTATATTTTGCTTTCTTGCTGTAGAATGTCACGTCTTTGGACAGGATTGTCCTTTTTAAGCTATCGACCGGAAATTGCAGACGGGGAATTTTGTAGTAGCGGTTTTGATTGGCATCATCAGCACTCAAGATCGGCACTGTATTGAACTCCATCGTACCACCTGCCGGGTTTCTGACTGAAGGCCGTGAATCCAGCCCCCGGCCATAATCGAAAGGATAGTCCTTTGAGATTTTCGCCCAGGTTTCCGGGAGATAATAGGCCAGCGGGCCCTTGAAATTCTCAGCATTTAAAAAGCAAGTCCAGCTTTTTTCGCCTACCGGATATTTGTCGGTGTAGGCAGGGGTAAGAGGAAGTGACATATAGCTGATACCCAAAAGCTCTCCATTGGGATTTCCCTGAAAGGTCATTCCATCAGGAGGAATTAGTATGCGGTTTGATAATTGGGCAATGCCTAAAACACTGTCGGGCAATGGCGTGTCGCTCCAAAAAAATTGCCAGCCAGGTGTGGAGATTTCCTGAGTATAACAGTTTGGTGTTGAATTCATTTTGAATTTAGGCGGACCGTAATGAAACTTATTACCTGCCCAATAGCCCGGGCCTCCTTCAACAGTCTGAAAAACACTACTATAAGTAGGGCCCCTTTCCGGCCAGTTATCTCTTGCATACGTTCCGACCGGACAGAGAGGAACCGTGCTGTTATCAGAATTATCGGGAATAATCCAGGTGGAGGGTAACCCAATTTGAAAATTTGCCACAGGTGTGCTTATCAGAGGCCATATAGCCGAATAAAATCCATAGCCTTCACCATAGGCGGCAGGGGCCTGGGCGGGATAGCTGGCGATGTATCCGTGAAGGCCATTCTGACCCCTTGCAGGCGAATAATCGATGAAAATCAGGGAAATACAGAGGATGATATATCTGCTTAATACATTTTTTTTGTTCATGTTGTTGTTTTAGCGGGCAGCTTGATGCCTATCTGATAACCAGCTGGCGGGTTTTGACAAAATCCCCGGCCCTCATCGTATAGAAATAGATGCCGGCCTCAAGGTTTCCGGTTTCCAGGGAAATCGAGTGTTTGCCGGCGGGCATTATGCCTTTGTTCAGTTCCATCACCTTACGCCCGGTGATGTCCGTCACTTCAAAAGCCACATCCGATCCTGCGACAAGCTCAAAATTGATTTGGGTGCTCTGGCTGAAAGGGTTCGGGTAGTTCTGCCCCAGGAACGCCTGTTGCGGAATGGCCCCGATACCGTCATTGATATTGGCGTGATCGTTCAGGTTCAGCCGGATCATCAGATTTCTTTTTCCGATAAAATCGCCCAGACCGGTTTCCCAGTTTCCGTCATAGAAAGCAAGCGACGACGACTCGACCAGCCTGACCGAGTTGTCGGTTCCGATTTCGAGGCCCTTGTTCCGGCGAACCAGTGGTTCAGCATTCATGTTGTCAAAGGTAATTCCGGCATAAACCAGGTCTCCTTTTTTCAGGAATTCAGATTCTCCGTCCTTGTCGAATGTAAGGGTAACCCAGGTATTGAAATCTGCCGAATCAAGTTGGATGGTTTCCGTTGACAACAGCTCAAACGGGGAGGGATCGGGCTCCCCCACCGGGACAAAATAAAGTGAGAAACGGTAATTGATCAGCTCATCGGCCTTCCCGCCGGCAATGAAGGTGGATATTGAACTCACCTCGCAATCATTGTAAATCGGAAAAACCGATCCGTTGAAGAAGCCAACATTCGCAACGGCGGCGGCATCGTAACGCTCTTTGGTGAACGACCAGCCCAAATCATTGGTATCATCAGCTCGTGAATAAATGCTGTCGGTGACATTAAAGAAAAGATCCTTTCTGTTATCGGCTGGTTTTTCATCACCGGATTTTGACTTGAATTCCAGGGCCAGCTTGTAATGGCCGTAATCCGCCGGGGAATAAAGGTCTGCGATATCAACCGTGTCGGTTACCAGCACTGCAAGGTCATTCTTTGGCGACATCCGGTGAAAAACACTGTTACCGTTTTTGGTAATATCCAGATCCAGGTAAACTTCTTCCTGATCATATTCTCCGAAATTGAGCACGGTGGTCTGAAAATTAAAAAAACCATTGTTGCCGGTCAACTGTGATTTCGGTATGTTGTAAATCCACGACACATTGGTATTAGGATCATTATCATCCCATTCCATCTGTGCATAACCTAGTTTCAGGTCATTGTCATAGGCCTCCGACAGGGTAAAATCATCGATTGCCCAATAGTAATAAGCGGAATTCATCCAATGCAGCCTCATCTGAACATTTGACATTCCTGCAGCCACATCCGAGATATTGACTTCCATGATGGCTGGTACGCCTTTCGGCCGGTCAAGTGGCCGGTCTTTATGCCCGGCACCGAAGTTGACGCTATAGGAGGCCGAATGCACCCAGTTGTCGACGGTGATCTCAAGAAACATGTCGACCGGGGAAGAACCCATAAAATGTGTTTCATACCTGACTACTACAGAGGAATGCGCGCTGCAGTTCATTACCGGAAATACCACTGAGTTGTCGACCTTGATCTCGGGGCCTGACTCGCTTTGGAACGATTCCATGAACAAAGCGATGCAGCCGTTATCCTGCGTGGTGGACTGAATCATCGGATCCTGGGTCAGCCTTCCTGTAAAAGGGCCTTTCCACCATACAAAGTTGGTACCTTGGTCCAGTGGATCAAGGAAATAATATCCGGCCGGGGCCGTCCAGCCTTTAGGGTCCGCCGGATTTTCCCATCCGAAGGTTTCTGAATAGAATACTTTCCCGTCGCCCTTAGTGCCGGGGGTTTGTGCTTGTGTTTCTGCTACTGCCAGCATTCCGGCGAGCATAAGGAAAAAGTATGTGTTCCGCATATTCATTAGATTTAGTCATGGGAAGATAAGGTTATCCGGACTGAGGTTGGTCAATCCATTTGACACGTTTGGATATTATCTTGCAGGCGGCTGGCTGATGTTACCTGCAGGCCTTCATTTCAATTCGTAATTTGTCCTTCTTCCACCTGCTTCTTCTTTTTGCAAGATGTTTTTACTGTTCAAATCGTTAATGTCTCTTACCGCTGTCTCTCATTTATGATTGTTTTATCATGCTTTCTCCAAAAATCAGCGTATTGTTTTCTTTTAATCCTTATTTGAGCCGACATGCTATAAAACCGCTGAGTACTATTATCCGAACGTGCCAGTAACATATCCGTCAATGCTCTGCCTATCCTGCCATTGCCATCATCAAACGGATGAATTGATAGAAACCATACCAGTGCAACTGCAGCCTTTATCACCAGATCTGTTCCATCTTCCTGATTAAACCAGTCCGGAAAACGTCTCATCTCCCCGGTTAATTAGCCGGGTAGCGGTTTTAATCCGGATCATCCATCCGGATGGTTGGACCTGCGTTTTATGATTGTGCTGAAGTTCAATGGTTTGCTTTCCAATCTGCTAATCCATGTGCTTTATTTCCCCGTCGCCATATTGCCGGACATCCTTCACAATTGCCTTGCCTGAATAGTGGATGAACCCTTGGCCATAGTGCTTTATCCTGATTTCCCGATTGGCGAAAAGCTGAACATTGCCTTGTGCCATATTTTTGATTGACACCCAGTCGGCAATCAAATCTTTAGCATTAAAATCCCCCTGACTTTGATTTTTTACGGTCAGGCTTTCGCATTTGCCTTTAAGCAAAACATTGCCCTCGGTTTGGCATAAGATCTTGATAGCCGGAGCATTGATATCCAATTCAGTGTTGCCGACGCTTTGAACTTTTATCTCAACAGGATGCGAAAGGGCAATTTGGTTGCCGCAAATCAGGTTCGCGTTTTCATTCCTGACATATAGTACATCAATCTGGCGTAAGTAGATCTTGATTTTACAAACCGTGTAAACTGGCTTTTTCAGCTTTGTTTCCGCCGAAACATAAAGGGTCCTTCCCGAATTTTGGACCGAGAAGAAATCCTGAAAATTCTCATCCGTCTCAACAATCACTTTTTCTTCATCCGATTGATATAATTCAATCAGTCCTTTGCCGGAAACGTGCAGGCGAATAAACGAACTTACCCTGATTTCCCTTGTTACTACGTTGCCATTTCCCTTGACTTCAATGATTTGACGAAGCTGTTTAAAGTTTACCATTTTATTGATTATTAATTTTGTCGTGTCTTTATCCGACACAAAAGTAGATTGGTAACCGACAAGATATTTACATTATCAGGATAAAATATTATATTTACAGGATTATTACTAGAACTTGAAAAACAAATCTGGAAACTGGCTGGTCAATGGTATTAAAATCAAGTACCACGAATTCGGTTCTACTGGACCTATAGTTGTAGACTGGCCTGGCAATCCCGGAGTGGTAACTTTGATTTTCAGTCTGGAGGGTAAACTTTCTATCAAGGATAACAGCCTGGCTGAAACTTTGGAATTGTCAGACAACCAGCATAATATTTATTTTTCCCAGGAAGCCGGTCGGAAAATAATCAGGAGTGGATTACCCATGAAATGGTTCTCCGTTCAATTCTCAAAAAAATCATTTTTATCCATAGCCGATACCACGAATGCAGCTGTTAAACAATTTGTTGACCGAGTAATATCTGATAAGCCGGCTTTATTTTCAGCTTCCCCGTTACCGATTAATATGGTCCATATGACCTGCATTAATTCAATCTTAAACTGCAATTATCCGGATGCCCTGAAACGGATGTTTATTTTTTCGAAGGCAGTGGAACTCCTGGTTTTACAAATTGAATTGTTTGGCAGATTTACCGCCAGGAAGGTGACCTATTTAAAAAAGGAGTACGACAGAGAAAGAGTCCTCTTTGCCCGTGATTACCTGGTAAAGCACATTGAAAATCCTCCAACTCTCTCTGAATTGTCGCGACTGGCCGGGATCAATGAATTTAAACTGAAAAAGGGGTTTAAAGAAACTTTCAACCAACCGGTCTTTGCCTATCTGGCTGATGTCCGCATGGAAACAGCCAGGGATGAGTTGATGAAAAAGAGCAAAACCATAACCGAAATTGCCTTTGAACTGGGCTATTCGTCGCCTCAACATTTTAGTTCCTCGTTTAAAAGGAAGTTTGGAGTCCCTCCCGGAAAAATTACCTGAAACATCGATGCCGGCTCTGGCGGCATTTATTCAATATCCGATACCCGTCCAGCGTTAATATCAGGAAGAATCAGACTCAAGGTTAATCCTTGACAGGCAGGAATCCCTTCTCATCCGATTTATCTGATAATCTGTGACGTTATCATCGATAAAGGACATAGCTTCCTCCATGTTGCGGATCTCGGTATAATGTGGAAGATCTCCGCTTGTAGCAGAAGATTCGAACTTTGTCTCGATATATTCAGCAATGGTGGTCCGGTTTCCTTCGATTCGCGCCGATCCAAGGCTTTCGAGCATATGAAAGATACGCTTGAGCTGAAAAAAGACCATAGGGTGCGTTGTTCCTTCGAATGGTTTCTTTCTCAGGTAGTCGAGCTTAATGATCAAATCCGTAAGGGTTGAGTCGAAATGAGGAGCAACCATTCGAAGCGGCAGCGGGGTAAAGTTCGTACTCACATTTTCAAAATGTTTACAAAACAATTTACATTGAACAGATCAAAGATACTGATATGATTGCATTTGAACTATTAATAGAATGAAAATTATTTTACATTTACCGCAATAAACATTTTACAGTATGACTTTACAGGATTTTACACCGAATTAATAAACTTAATCTTCTCGGTAAAAACTCCATCGGTATAATTCAGGATGTAAATACCATTTGACAGAGAGCTGATATTCAGCACTTCCCTCATTTTATGCAGATTTACTGTTTAAGGAATGAGATGCGGGATTTGGACATACTTCAATTGCAGGGAAACTATTATGAGGATTATTATCTGTATGATTCACTTCTGATTTTTAGGGGCCACAACTATCGGAACTGAGAAGGATTCCGGCGGCCCCAGGTATGACTTCCTGACCCCGCCGGTATTTACTATCAGTTTGTCAATAACAACACCCGGATCAACCATCCAGATTTTCAGTGTATGCGCGCCTTCCTTATCAATGTTCAGTTCGGCTTGCAGGGTCATCAGGTTCTCCATGACACTCCGGTTCCCGTTCCGGTACTCCACCAACTGTGGCTTGTTGCCATCAAGGGCCACCGCAACACGCAAACCATAACCTGAGTTGATTGGATATGAGGGAATGCAGTTCAGCTGCAACGAGGCAATTCCGGTGGTAAAGGCATACAGATCGTACTCCAGCCGGGGAGAGTCGGCAACTATCTCATCCACTGCACTTATGCTGGCAACTGTTACTGGCAGCACGGTAACAGAACTCCCCGTTCTGCCCAATCCTTCAATGATATTCCATTCGGCCTGTTTCCGGTTGATTTTCCTTGAATAGTGTTCCGCCTCGATGGATATGTATCCGTTGCTTTCCACAAATCCCTTTACCTCCCCGGGCTCCGGGGAAGGGGGATTGAAAACAGAGAGATTGAACTCACGTGATTTGCCGGGTCCGCCAGAAGCCAGGTCACCCTTCCTGAAGGCTTCCCTTTGTTTATCTGACAACTGGTCCCAGTCCGTCCATTCATTTTCGGCCGACGAGGTCCATCTGAAAGTTATTTTACCCTTCTCCGCTATTCCTTTAGGCGCCCTATTCCAGTCAACCGACACCCAGATCCTTTTTTCATCGGGCATAACACCCGAGGTCTCGCTCAACACAATCCAGTCATCAGAAACATTTGATGACCAATAGATTACTCCATTCCCGGTATTGTACAGATCGATGAAACCCCTATCCTTATTGTAGACACTGAATCCGGGAAGGTTTGCCGTGTCACCGCCTTCGGCAGCTGCCTGCAAAAAGGGTTCTCCATCTCCGGAATAAAAACTTAACGGAGGCATGTCCCACTGGTGCCACTGTGCACCCCAGGGTCCGGGGAGAGAAGCCATACGGTCCCATTTACTGCCAACGGTAACCAGCTCCCGGTTATAATGGTGGATCAGCCGGTTGATTTCATTCTCCGCCTCCTGGGCTTTTGCAGCATACGTGGCTGCACTGCTTCTTTTCTGTTCTCCGTAAGCAATGCTTTTCTGGGCATTCAGCACCTTAATATTCTGGAGAGCAGTACCCTTGACATTATATACCACCGTCTCGAAAAAGGCATCCTTCTGTTCAACAGGCAATGATCCGTAGATCTCGTCCACCTGTCCGATCAGTCTGTCATACGCATCCATCCGGACTTGGGCCTCATCATCATAATCGGTTATGCTGAACCAATCCCATGTTGCCTTATTCTTTCTGCCGTCAAATAATAACATGCTTTCGGGGCGGCGGGCATATCCCAGTTCATAGTGCTTGCTCATGATATCTGCAATAGCGGAGGCATGCTCCCGGCCAAATTCCCGGGTTGCCCATTGGGTGATGAACTGCCGGGAGTTTTGATGGTCCCACACGGAAATATCCCAGGCCATCTGCATGAAATACTCGATATTGATCTCGGCCGGCTTGATGTCGCCGACGTTAACCACCCAGAGTTTATCCGCACCGAAGTCATAGGCCTTTTTCATCTCCGACCAGGTTAATGCCAACGGGGTCGTGCAGGTCCAGGTGTAAGCGGTGGTGGCGCCATTCAGCCACTGAAAGTGATAATAGATGCCAGATCCGCCCGAACGCTGACTTTCCTT
Source organism: Bacteroidales bacterium (assembly GCA_041658425.1). Lineage (GTDB taxonomy): Bacteria > Bacteroidota > Bacteroidia > Bacteroidales > UBA12481 > UBA12481. The sequence continues at coordinate 11,351 of JBBAAF010000002.1, forward strand.
CTGGTCGGGCAGCTGCCTGATATTCCCGAAATTATCATCCGGCCAGCAGATGATGACATCATCCGGCACCTTCAGGCCCTGGTTATATAGGCCCAGTACCTCCGTATAGGGGATCAGCACCTGCGGTACTTTTGTCATATCCTTATTCACCCATTTCCGGAGGATGCTACGCTGATCCGTAAAAATCCGTTCCAGAACCGGAACGGTGATATCGGTCCCGGCCTCATCATCCTTCCCCCTTTTTCCGAGCGTATACATGTTATCATACTTTCCGTTGGCCTTTACCCGGTCGTCCCAGTATTTGTAGATGTGATCCCTGTTCTTTACATAATCCCAGGCCTCCCCGGGATATTCCGTGTCCCATTCGGCGCCGGCGATATTGTTCCTCATCATGGGCTCGATATGGGAGGAGCCCATGATGATTGCGTATTCATCCGCGACCACCTTATTCTGTTCATACTGGTTGAACGGCCTGGTTTGCTGATGCATGGCCGGCCATACAAGATTTGCCTTTAACCGTAGGAGGAGCTCGAATATCCTGCTGTATGTTTTGGGCCCGATTCCCAGTCCCTCTTCCGGAGCGAAGGTATGCAGCGCCCAGGGCCTGAGGCCCCACATCTCATCATTGATGAAAATGCCGCGGTATTTCACCGACGGGGATTTGAGGATGTATGTTCCTGCCTTGACCGATAATTCCGCCCTCTTCACGGGCGGTACATCAGCAAAAAAGTACCAGGGCGAAACGCCGATCTGCTTGGATAATTCGAAGATGCCATAGGCCGTACCCCGCCGGTCGCTTCCGGCAATCACCAGGGCCTTTGCAATTCCCGGCAGGGGGTTGTCAACGGTTTGGGTCAGGCAGCTTTCCCATTCGCCCTTTACGCCCGTAACATCGATCTTTCCGGATGTAATCAGCTTTTTGATTAACCCGCTGCGTTCAATGGATCCGATGATCACGCAGTAGGGAATAGCTTTCGTTTGGTTGGTTATCAGCGATGGTTTATAACCCGTTACGCGCTCCACATCATCCCGGAACAAGTTTGCGCAGAGTTTAACGGTCGGATAATCCTGGTCATCGATCAGGATAATTGCATGATTCTGTTTAGTAACCAGTTGAAAATCAATCACGGTTGGATTGATAGTGATAATGCTTTCCGGAAAGGCGGTTGATTGGGCCGATGCCGGTGTGACAATAAAAGAGGTCAGCATTAAAATAATCAGCAAAGTGGTTTTTTGGATTTCCATCATTTTCAAATTATTTGATTCCAAAATGGTTTATACTATCGGGCTCCAAAGAGAGCGGCTCAATGATAAATTCAGGTTCACTATCGCCCTGATATAAGATCACTTCTTCTCCCTTTCGGATGTCAAGCCTGTAGAAACCCTTTTCCAGCTCAACTAATACATTGTTGTTTTTACTGTTAGTGCGAGGAATTCCGTCAATCGCCGGACAAATGACACAGGGTTCACCTGCCAGGCTCTTGATTCTCACAAAGCTGGTTTTCCCGTTTTTCCGGCGGGCACTTACGAGAAAGGCTCCTTCGGCCCTGAAATTATGAAAGGCCACCTCTTTCCAGTTATCAGGCAATGCCGGAAACACCCTGATCTTATTGCCCCAGCTTTGCAACAGCATATCTTGTACGCAGGTATTGTAACTCAGTGATGTTTCAATACAGGGTGTAGCCAGATAATAGATGCCGTTTTTCCCCAGCTTTTCATTTTCAGCATCCCTGTAAAGAATATCATTCATCCGCTGAAGAGCCAGATTTCCCAGGCCCAGGGCGGCGGCAGCGGGTGACGATTGCGATGCTCCCATCTTTGGCATGCTGACCGGCTGGAAGTACCTTACCGACCTTTCGAGCAGGTCATTATCTTTGCTGCTATCCATGTTTTCAAGATACAGCGGATAGATCATCATCAGGTGCGACATATGCTGATGGTCTGTGGGGGCAGGTTTGCCGTTTCCCAGCATATACCCGTTTTCATCCGCAGAATAATCTACCAGTTGAATCCTGATCCTTTCCCATTCGGGCAGGAGTGGATCATTAATTTCCAAAATCCTGCAGATTTCAATAAGCCTTGTACATCCCCATTTCAGCAGGGCCAGATCAAAACTGCAATCGCCGGTATTTCCGGTTTCCGGGGAGAAGGTTGGAGGCAGATGCAGCTTGCCGTCATCGCCGGTAAACAGCAAGTGGCGATAAAGATTAATGCTTCGCCGCAGCAAAGGGTAAATCGTTTCCCTAAGCATCTTCTTGTCCATGGTATACCGGTAATGGAGCCAGCAATTATTCAGCAGCCACGGAAGGCAACCCACCATTTCGCGGTACCTTCCATCACCATCCCTTTTCCCTTTCAGGTCGAAAGCAGTGGCAAGCGGGAGAAGCGCGGAGTCACTCTGCCACCCAGCCGGAACAACATTGTCCGTGAGGTTTTCCCGGTTGTGGTGCAGCGACTCAACGAGGGCCTCTCCCAGATGCAGCCTGTTTGCGGTGTAAACCGGAAAGTGAACCGTTTGGGTATTAAAGTCATGGGTACTATATGGCCAGGGGCCACCGGAGTTCCACAGGCCGGGGGTATCAATATATTGTGCATCCGGGCGGGTGCAGCAGGCCAAACGGTATACGTTATTCCAATAGAAGGTTTGCCCGATCGTATCCGGGAAGGTGACAAAACTTTCCGGGTAATAGTTGTGCCACCAGGTCCGGTGCTCTTCTCTCCATTTCCTCAGGCCAGCTTTTGTACGATTCTGAGCATGGTTAATGCGGCTTACCGCATTACTGGCTGATGCTTTCTCCGGGAAACTGTTTTGAATCGCAATCAGCAGACGGGTCGTGTTTCCGGCGGATCTTTCTTCTTTCCAGGCTGTAGCGTAATCGCCGCCAGCAGTTAAGTCCTGAATACCGGCAAATATCTCATGATGTTTTTCTACTCTATGCCCGGGATTTTTCAGTTCCCGGTAAGGTGCATAGGCTTGTCCGTATGTTTTATCCCCGGGTTTTCCGCCCCTCGACCCTTTGGCTTCAAACGGATGCCAATCCCAGCCGGTAAGCTCTTCACCGCCTGAGGCTTCAATTCCAGTATAGATGACATCATCATGCCTGTGCACAAAATGTTCTATTTTCAGGCTTCCGAGGCTCGTAATCACACTTCCGGTCAATTCTGCATGATAGATGTCCAGTCTCAAATCACAGTTAATGATTTCTCCTTTGGTTTTCATCAGGAAATAACCGATCTGATAGCGGGGGCGGCTATAGGCTGTCCATCCATAGGTGTCATCGGCATGGTCATGGACATCCGTTCTGAAAACCTGCAACCGGATACTATTTTGTTCCATCCAGATCATGGATCCGATCAGTCCGTTTCCCAGATGGGGAGCTTCTGTCATGCCGGAAGGAACCTTTTTCCAGATCAGATCATGATTTCTCATCATCTCCCTCCAGTTGAGATGGACGGGGCCCGGGCTGATGCCTTCCGGCATTGAAAAAGAAGCAGGAAAAATCATTGCCCCTAACGTTACGCCTGCTGATTTCTTAAGAAAATTCCGTCTGTTGATTTGTCTTTTCATTTATCAGGCTCACAGCTAACTTCCCCGGTAATGTAACTGTCAACAATCATCTCCTTCGTTGCAACAGTTTTCTTTCCGACCACCATTTGCACTTTGTATTTACCCTCTTGCAGAAACTCTCCCAGAATATTGTAATACTTGGTATCAATCACCGGATCTTTGAGTCTCAAATCCCAGGTTATTTGGTTAATGCCCTTGCCATTCTTTATTTTGGATATGCCATCTTCCCTGGATCCTATCCAGACAATATCCGTGTTGGAAGGTGCAATCGCTATTGAACCAAAATGTTCCGCCCCTTTCTCCAGTGCAGGTTTCCAGGTAAATCCGCCATCGGTGGTTTTCCATACGGCAACTGAGTGCCAACCGGATATTGCAAAAATGATGTTGCTTTTGCCCGGTATGGATGTTAACCGTGTAATATGCCCACCTATTGATTTAGGGCCAATGCTATTCCATTTGAGATTTCTGAATACTGAATTTTCACTCAGTTCTTTATATTGGATCCAAGGATCCGTACTTGGACTCTCATTTTTTTGTTGTGAGATAAGGTGTAATGAAATGATTCCGAACAGAAAAATTAAAACGCTCTTTCTAATCATGGTGTTAATCATTGATTTGTTGGATTTACAGTGATAATGCTTTCCGGAAAGGCGGTTGACTGTGCCGATGCCGGAGTGATAATAAAATTTGTCAGCAGCAAGATGATCAGCAGCCTGGTATTCATGAAAGCTGTCAATTGGAAGTGATAAACAGTATGTAAAAGTAAAGCAACGCGTTATGCCGATCTAAAGGTATAAGTCAATTTGGACTTACATGCTTATCATATTGATAGAATCGGATACTAACTTGCCCTTACTTAACCATTAATATGATCAACTAATCCAGTGGAATTTCCGGCAAGATCTTTATATATTTCATAATTAAATTAAGCAGATGTCATGATCAACCGAATCCCTAAATTGATCTCCGTTACGATCCTGTTTATTGCCCTATTTTTCATTGCATGCAGGGTTGAGGAGCACTCAGATATTTCCGTTTATGATGCGAGATTAAATGCCGAAACCAATCCAACGGGGGTTGACACGGAGAAGCCGGTTTTTTCGTGGAAGCTGAAATCAGATCAGAGAAACCGCTGTCAATCAGCCTGTCAGGTTGTGGTGCTGGATGAAAGTACCAGGGATACTTGCTGGAATTCAGGAATAATTATCTCTGATAACAGCGTCATGGTCCCCTACGCCGGCTCCCCGCTGAAGGTGGTCAACCGGTACCTGTGGGTGGTCCGGATCTGGGATCAGGACGGAAAAGCCAGCCGTTGGTCGGGTGAGAACCGTTTTTCCACCGGTTTGATGAGTGAAATTGACTGGCAAGCGGATTGGATCAGTTCAGCTGATTCCTGTTATTCACCGGTTTTCATCAAGGAAATAAGCCTGGAGAAGGTCCCCGGTGAGGCAACCGTTTTTGTGAACTGCCTGGGATATTTTGAGCTCTACATCAATGGCGTGAAAATCGGGAATGATCTCCTTTCACCTGCCGTGAGTGATTTCCGTTATGAGAATTATTATCTGACATACGAAATCGGGCGTTATCTGAAAACCGGGAAGAACATGATTGGCGTGTGGACCGGCCGGGGATGGTATTCGTACGGATTGCCGGGAGTGAAACATCAATCGCCGGTTTTTCGCTTGCAGGCGCATTTGGTTTCCGGTAAAAACTCCGTCATCGTCAGTACAGATACAACCTGGCAAACAGGCAGGAGCAATATCAGCCAGGTCGGAAGTTGGCGGTGGAACCAGATGGGCGGTGAACTGATCGATGACCGGATTTCGATGCGTGCATGGAATGATCCGAATTCCAGAATGGATCTTAAAAATGCCGTTCGAATGGCAAAACCGGAGGCGGTTACCCGGTCGCAGCTTTGCAGGACCAATATCATCTCCGGCACTATTCCGGTTAAAACCATCACACAAATCAATGACAATGCCTGGTTGATCGATTTTGGCAAGAATTTCACCGGCTGGATGCGGATGAAAATCAACAACCAGGCACCGGGAGATACAATCGATTTCATCTATTCGGATTTTTGCAATAAAAAACCGGTAAGAAAATCAAGATACAACTGGGATTTCGGAAATGCATCCATCGATCAGAGGGACGCCTATGTTTGTTCGGCTGCACAAAGCGGACTATTCTGCCCGAAATTCAACTATCACGCTTTCCGGTATGTGATCATCCAGGGATTGAAACAGGAGCCCAAGGTTGCTGATATTTCCGGATACATGATCGAACCGGACCTGGAAGCAGGGGGTTCCTTCACCTGTTCCGACCCCGACCTGAATGCCATTTATGAGCTGAACCGGTTAAGCTGCCGTTTAATAAACTTATCCTGGCTGATATATTTTGGTTTGCTAATGCAGTACCATCAATGCTGATATTTTTGTTTTCATGATGAGTGGTCCTTTAATCATTTTAAAGCCCGTCTGATACCACGATTACCTCGGCCTGTGTATTTACCAAGCCCTTTGGAATCGGGCATGACGATAAATCAATGGTCAGTGTCCCGTTAACCATCTGAAAATCCATCGGCTGCTTTTTGTCATCCGCAAGCATGTACACTTTCTTTACCTTGTCCAACCGTTTCCCGATAATCTGGTCCATCTCCTTAATAATCAACTTCTGGTCATTCCATCTTAACACATGAACAAAAAGGCGATGGGGTTTAATGGTCAGCAAAACATTATCCGGTGGACGAACTGGAAGGCCATCAGCTCCGTAAATACTTGTCCCATATTTAGTTAACCAGGAACCCATTTCGTTTAAAATATCCACGGCTTCGGGTACAATAACACCCTTCCCGTTTGGCCCTACATTCAATAAATAATTACCCCCCTTACTGACTATCTCTATCAGGTTCCTGATGGCTTGTTTCGGGCTCATCAGGGTATCATGAGCGGACCAGGCATAAGAAAAACCCAGCGTTCCGGGGTTTTCCCAACCACCGGCCTGGTATCCGTTGGGAGTTTCGTTGTCGCCTTTTGAACCGTAATCCCCGTCGGTGGAGCCAACAAAATTGCTGATCCTGCTGTTTATCAGGCAATAGGGTCGGTTGGCATGGACAATTGAATCGAGGAGCGCCACTTCCGCCCTGGTTTTCATGCCGATTCCATCAAACCAGACAATATCCACCGGATATTGTGTCACGAGTTCAGTGACTTGTTTTACCGCATAATTCGGGAAATAGTTGTTATGCCATCTGTCTAACCCACCCGATTTATTGTTCGGATAATCCCAAAAATTGCATTGCCGGTATTTGTCATCGCAGGAGGCATCCGGGTGGTGCCAATCCCTGTCGACTGAATAATAAACTCCGAATTTAATGCCTCCCCTCTGGCATGCGGCAGCTAACTCTCCAACCGGATCGCGGCCGAACCGGGTCATATCAATAATATCATAATCGCTTATTGCCGAGTTGTACAGTGCAAAACCGTCGTGATGTTTTGCCATTAATACGATGTATTTCATTCCGGCATTCTTCGCGATTTCCACCCACCGACCGGCATTAAAATCCACGGGATTGAACGACCTGACCAATGAATCATACTCAACATTGGGAATACGATGTTCGAATTTGAGCCATTCCGCATAACCGTCTTTATAAACGCCTTTCCAGTAACCACCTGTCTGGGAATAGGCTCCCCAGGTGATCATCATTCCAAAGCGGGCATCAAGGAACCACTTAACCCGCTCCTCCTTTGTGACTTTTGGGCGCTCAGCCACCTGAGCATTAACGTGTCGAAGTGCGGGCGAAATTATGCATGCAAAGATCACTACCATTATAGTAGTCTTAAAAAGCCATTTAGTTTTTATCATATTGAATGGGTATGATTTTATGCAACACATTCATGCCGACAGGAATATCAGAACAATCGGACCTATCTGTACAAGTTTCATTTTAAAGCTATTTTGATATTACGGCTACTTCTGCACCTTCCAATCGCACGGCAATAGCCAGGTAAGTATTTTCATTCCTTAGTTCAACAGGAATCCTGAGTTCAACTCTTTTAAGATTATCGATTTGTTTATCAAGCTTATGCGGTGGCGGATCGAGGGATATCACGGTAAATCTGATATCGGGATGAGAAAAATTAGTGAGTTTTAGTTTCTTGCCATCCTGCTTCAGTATGGCTCCGTCTGCAACGATCTCCACATCAGCCCGGGTTATCAGTTGCCAGGTTACCACCTTTGTTGTTTCATCAGGCTTGATTTCATCTTCGCCATTGGTTACATCACGTGAGGTTTCAATCTGGTTAACACGCACAACCGTATTAAAAGTAAAAAAACGATTACCTAAAAGCTGAAGCCCAATACCTTTTGGTGGAGTGACGATCAGGGCCGGATACTGACCATACAAATCCTTGGTAACTCCACTGCAAATACTGAAAAGAAATATTAAAATAATACCTCTTCCTGAAAATCTTAATGTCGCTTTATCCATATTTTGAATGTAATTCTGGAATCAACACCTAATTCTTCTCCATTCCGGGCATCGCTTCTGCAAGCGCCTTACCAAATCGAACAAAGGTCTTAGCACTGCCCAGATAGTGGTATTCAGTGTTAGAAGCGCACCTTTCCCAGATACGCTGTTCCTCTTTTGTTAGTCCACCATCAGCAAAGCCATACCGTTCGCGTTCCTTTCTGGCCTCTTTTCGCGTCATTTCGCCCTGTTTTACGCGCCATTTCCATTCGTTTGTCAGCCGTTGCTTCCAGTAAATATCGCTAAGTCCGAGTTCATAGTACGGTGCACTATCGACCACCTCCATACCTTTTGGCGGGACGACTGAGATGCGGATCGCGACTGCGGCATAACCATTCACTTTGAGAACTTTTGTCACGCAGACCTCCTTTTATTGGCTAATGGTGAACCATACCCGGATGTTACAGGGTGATTGCCAGGTGGTTTCGCTGATTGGCCTAAATACCACAGGATATTTCCCGAACATGTCGGAATGAACATGCTGCATAACCAGGTAGGTGTTTTTTAAGCTTGAACCCGACGGTGCCAGCTCAGGAGTGAATTTCAGCTGATCCCCCAGAACAATATAATTACTGTAGTTTGGCTCCGAATCAAAGAATGGTTGAAAGTTACTGTCCACCGACATCAGGTAGGGACCATAAAACAGTGCTGCCTGCATTTTACCGGTAATCGGAAATGCAATCTCCTTCTTGTCATTGTTGACCCATTTCACTACATAGTCCACCGCAACATCAATCTGGTCGCCGGTTTGCAGGGTTTGATCCAGAACAAGGTAATCACCTTTCTGCTCTGTTCTTAGCCTTTTTCCGGCACTGGTTAGCTCAACATGCCTGGCCCAGCTGGGTTTTCGAACCGCCAAACGTGAATTGATCCCGGCTTTAATTACACGAATCTTAAATAGGTTGGAATGGTTGTTTGCTTGTTCTGCGGTTAAATGGAGCTCGTTATCGGTATATTCTCCATCGAAGAAGAGGTTGTATTGAATCGTGTTATCCTTTCTGGTAAAAATATTTTCTTTCGTTTCATGAAGGGCACGGAGGCCATGGAAATTACAACACCACCACGACCGGGCAATATTCATATCATTGACGAAGCCCATTTCCGGATCAAGGCTCCTGTGACCAAAATCGCCTGTTTCATACTGGTTTGCAAACAGGTGGTTGATGAGGCAATGCTCTGATTTCTCAAGGTATTTTGTCTCTCCTGTAGTTTTCCATAAGCGGAGCGATAGCATGATAAAATCAGCTTCTGCACAGCCTTCATCGCGCGCATCTTTAGAAATACCAACGGTTCCAAAATATTCAGGAACGCCGCCAAAAATCAGATATTCCTGCGAGCGAACCAATTCACTGTACCGGTCGGTCACAAATTTCAGTTGTTCTGTTTTGGCTGTCCGGTCGTAAAGCATCAATGTGCCCAACAACGTATTCAGGTATCCATGACTGTGCTGTTTGCCGGGCGGAGGAAGTAAGGGGAATACTGTCGAGGCGGTTTGTAAGTACTTTTCATCTTTGGTTTGATCCCAAAGCATTACCAATCCTTCCATCAATTGGGTGAAGCAAATGTAACCCATAAAATCCTTATCCTTCAGTCGTTCCACCACTTGCGGGTTGATACAATTATCAGCTGTACCAATGATGAAATCTCCCAATCTTTTAGCTGCAGCAAGCACTTTGGGTTGATGATCCATTTGATAATATTTCATCAGGCCAACCAGCAAACGTCCGTTTCCCCAAAGCAAAGCCATTTGCGGTCCAGCCAATTTTTCAGCATCAAATGAAAGATCAGGATTTCCAAAACGACCGTCCTGATGCTGGTATTGCAGAGCTTCATTCATGAGTTCATGGATGTTAATCGGATTGTTTTCAGCCGGGTAAGAGGAAAAAACATCGAAATAACGCCCGGAAATATCCCCGCTGAAATCTGTAAACCGACGCTTGAATTCAGGTTTTAGCGAGATATCTGCCAATATGAAATCAGATGACATTTCAGGTATTTTACCAAACATGATCCGGTCGCTTACCATATTTATCCGTCGGTTAATTTCTCCGGCAGTAATTTCGCCAGTATGGATTACCGCGCCTTGTCCAATTCCTTCGGCAAGGGATACCATTAAAGCTGCAAGCAGGAACAAGATCTGTTTCATGGCTAATTTTGTTTGACATACTCTTGACGATTACTTTATTCCCTGCTGTGTTACAATCGGAACATAACCCACCTCCATGCCTTTTGGCGGTTTGACTATCAAAGCAGGGTCAATTTCCGCCAGTTTCCCGATCATGGGTGCAGGAAGGTATTCACGGTCCTTGGTCCAGTGCCGGTGCAGCAATTCCACCCGCCTTTGCAATTCCTCACGCTCCTTCTTGCTCAGATCCGCATTCAGCAGTGCGGGCTGGTCGGCAAACCGGTACCAGTAGTAGGTTATTGTGCTGCCGTCTCCCAGCTTCACCTTGAAAGGTCCGGCAGCCGGACCGGGGGTTTTCCAGCAACTCCCTTTATCTTCGGGAGTTACGTAAGCCACGGGAGTCCTTGGGTCAGTATTGTTAAAAGTGACATTCTGCAGTCCGGTTTCTGCCGACACCTCTTTGGGTGACACGGCCATCCACTTACCAATGGTGTCATTACCGGTTTTAACCAGTTTATAGTATTCAGGAAGAGTAACCACAGAACCGTTTTTTGTTTTTGTCCGTGTGACAAACTCTCCTCCCCAGCGAACTCTTAAGGTTGCCGAATCAGTTACATTCGCATCCATATAAGAAGTAATATTCAATAAGGCACGTTTATCCTTGGGGATATGATCGCCATATAAACTCCAGTTCGACCGCACTCCCTTTTGAAACTTCTGCATGGTTGCCCCTGCGAGATCTACGGTACCGTCGGCCGGTGCACCTCCATTAAACCAGGCTTCCACCTTGTCCCAGAGGGCTTTCTTGTTATAGACCATCAGCCGGTGCAGCAGATCCGAATTTCCATCGGGTCCCAGAGGATATTGTGTTGTAGCGATACGGACGTAGGTCTGACCTTTGGAATCAGTGGCTTCAGCGGAACGGATATGCTGTGTTTCCATCTGGAATGCTTTATTGGCTTGTGTTGGGCGTTGATCGAGAAACAGGCCGCTCAATTTGGGATCCTCCACCGATGCCTGGGTCCAGAAATAGGGAGTAAAGAATGCAACCGGCCCTTTGAAATTCCCGGTGTTCAGAAACAGGGTCCAGCACTGATTCCCGGTAGGAACGTCTTTCCCGGCAGTAGTGGATTTCGGCTCTGTGAGCGGCAAGGGCAGGTAGCCGCTGCCAAACAATTCACCGCACGTGCCCTGCTTCAGGTTTAAGCCATCGGGTGGCCACAGCACCCAGGGACTCAGCTGAGCTACACCATATTTCCCTTTATCATTGCTCCAGTCTCTGCCTTGTCCTGCGCCTGGCCCGTTAGCCCATCCAACAAAGTTCAGCTGGACACCGCCCATGATAAATTTCGGTGTTGCCGTTGCATACTCAGTGTCGTTCCACCAGCCCAGACCTCCTTCGACGTCCGTATAAAAATCCTTCTTTGTTATAGACCCGTTATTCTGGGGAAACATCCACGTACCGAATAAGCCTGATTGGAAGCTCCTGCCCGGATACTCCTTCACTAAAGGCCAGGCTGCCGCATACATCGAGTAACCCGCATTAAAGGTTATATCCACTTTCTCCACCTTCGTAATCATATACCCGCCAACATTGGCTTCGCGGATCGATTTATCTGTGGAGGCTTTTTCCTGTGCCGTAACCATAGTGGTCAACAGCAAGGTGATGATGAGGTTAAATAAGTATTTCATTCGTAAATAATTTATTTTTTCAAGTTTAATTGGCTTGTACTCATGGAACCCTCAATTATTTTCATAGCATTTTGCGAGCTGTGCTCATGAGGGGTTCATAGTTAGATAGTTTTAACGATTTCGATGTGGTTCTGCCTCATTCCGATTTAAAAAACTTAATGAACTTTGAATAAACTCCATTGGTGAAATTCAGAATGTATAAACCATCTGAAAGGAAGCCGATATCCAGCACCTCCCTTGTCTTGTACAATTTTACCGTTTGAATTATTTTTCCCGTTATATCCATTAGTTGAAGTTTCGTATTGGAGCCGGGAGCGGTCTGTAACAAAATGTTTAAAAAATGTGATGCCGGATTTGGATACACTTCAATTGCAGGTAACTTGTCGAAGACATTACGATCTGTAGAATTCACCTCTGATATTTTCTGGCGTATAACGATCGGAACATATCCTGCTTCCAGACCTTCTGGTGGCGTGACTATCAGAGCAGGGTCAATATCCGCCAATTTCCCAATCGTGGGTGCAGGCAGGTATTCACGGTCCTTTGTCCAGTTTCGGTGAAGCAATTCAACCCGCCTTTGCATTTCTTCACGCTCCTCCTTGCTCAGGTCCGCATTCAGCAATGCAGGCTGGTCGGCAAATCGATACCAGAAGTAGGTTACCGTGCTGCCGTCCCCCAGGTTCGCCTCGAACGGTCCGGCTACCGGACCCGGGGTATTCCAGCAGCTTTCTCTATTTGCAGGAGTAATGTATGCCACGGGGGTCCTTTTGTCAGGACTGCTAAAGACAACGTCGTGCAACCCGGTTTCTGCCGGCACCTCTCCGGGTGCCACTGCAATCCACTCACCGGGGTCGTTATTCCCGGTTTTTACCAGCTTATAATATTCAGGAAGAGTCACCACAGTACCGCTGCCTGTTTCTCTCTGTGTGATAAGGTCACCTTCCCAACGAACCCTCAAAGTTGAATTATCGGTGACATTTGCATTCAGATAAGAGGTAAAATTCAAATTGGCACGTTTATCCGCAGGGATATGATCTCCATACAAACTCCAGGTTGACCATACTCCTTTTTGGAATTTCTGCATGGAAGCCCCGGCAAGATCAATGGTGCCATCAGCCGGGGCACCTCCCTTAAACCAGGCTTCGACCTTGTCCCAGAGCGCCTTCTTTTTATAGACCATCAGGCGGTGCAATAAATCCGAATTGCCATCGGGTCCCACGGGATACTGAGTCGGAGCCACACGTGCATAGATCTGTCCCTTGGAATCAGTAGCTTCAGCGGAACGGATATGCTGCGTTTCCATCTGAAATCCTTTATTGGCTTGAGAGGGACGCTGATCGAGAAACAACCCACCCAATCGTGGGTCGTTAACGCTTGCCTCTGACCAGAAGTAAGGGGTAAAGAATGCAACCGGACCCTTGAAATTCCCGGTGTTAAGGAACAGGGTCCAGCACTGGTTTCCGGTAGGAACGTCAATACCTGCCGTCGTGGATTTCGGCTCAGTGAGAGGCAAAGGCAGATAGCCACTGCCAAACAATTCACCACATGTGCCCTGCTTGAGGGTTAAGCCATCCGGAGGCCACAATACCCATGGGCTCAGCTGAGCCACGCCATATTTTCCTTTAGGGTTGTTCCAGTCTCTGCCCTGTCCGGCACCAGGCCCGTTTGCCCAACCAACAAAGTTCAGCTGTACTCCACCCATAATAAATTTAGGTGTTTCTGTCGCATATTCTGTATCGCGCCACCAGCCAAGCCCACCTTCAATATCCGTATAGAAATCGGTCACCGGTAAAGGCCCGTTATTTTGCGGAAACATCCAGGTACCAAACAAGCCCGATTGAAAGTTCCTGCCCGGATACTCCCTCACCAAAGGCCATGCTGCCGCATACATCGAGTAACCCGCATTGTATGTTGTATTCACGTTCACCACATTCGCAATCATATACCCGCCAATATTGGCATCGCGGATCGAAACCACTCCGGAGGCTTTCTCCTGTGCTGTAACAAAGGTCCCTGTAAGAATGCACAGAATAAAGGCGATTAATGGTTTCAGGATGTTTTTTTTCGTCATATGTTTCATGTTCATTTCCTTATTGTAATTCTTACCGGTACTTCTTCATTTAAAGAAATATACAGAACCAAGTCGTCTCTATCCAGCTGATGGTTAATCCCGATTTTGCTATTCTTGTTTTCTTTTCCGTTCACCAGAATCTTTGCCCCGTTTGAGTTCCAGTTTTTCAGCCTGATTGCCGGATTAATGACCGGTGAATCCTTGCTGCCCTTAAGGGTAAACTCCACGGTCCCGGCCTTGGAATTGTTGTTTTCCACAAGATAACATCGCTGCGTTTTATCGTAACCTTTAGAAACTAATCCATTACCGGTTACAGAGATTTCGGGGGCATGGGCCCATGATCGGCCGAAACTAATCAGCTCGTTCATTTTCATACTATTCATACCGTACAGACCAATCCAGTACATCCGGTTCCCATCTTCGTGAATAGGCGGATCGGAGCAGGGTGAACTCATGAAATGTGTCGGGCGGTCGGTTGTTTTGGCCCATCGTCCGTCACTACGGGCCTGGTTTACGGGGAAATGGTTATATCCGCCGGCAATCCATCTCACCCACATATCGTTACCCGGTTCAAAACAGATAAAGGGTTTATTATCGGATTTGAAATTGTATTGTTGAATGGTATATTTCCCGGTCCACCCGGCCGGCTGCTTCGGCGGATCCACATAAACTTCCGTTTTTTGGTAGTTATAATCTGCAACTGTCACATATTTGTTTTCAAGAAGATCTTCGCTGCGCTGGCCGGGCTGAGTGAAGGGCAGTGATTCCTGATACTGAATGGCGTCGCCGGTAGTCCCTTTATTCCACGAAACTTTCCGGATAGCAGATCCATCAGGATAGATGTAATAATATTCATCTACCCAGCACTCCCATCCGGTTTTGGGATCAGGCATCCAGGTGTGATCGTGTGAACTGACCAGCGCATAACGCCAGTGGACCACCGCCCGTGCATCCGTATTTTCAATGATCCTGACATGAGAGAAACGGCAATGCCGGTCCTGCATGTGCTCGAAACATCCCTCGATGTCATTTTCTCCGTTACCCCAGGTTTCAAGGCTTTGATCAGCCATCCAGTTTTCATTTTCAGAAACCCAGGCAGGTCCGTAACGGGCACCTCTCCAGAAAATCAATTTGGAAGGATTATTGTCGAAGCAAACCACGATATCCGGATCCTGATCAACTGGCCATAGATCATCCCACCCGGGGTAGTATTTCAATTTGGTATAAAAAGCACCAAAACGACCCGGATTTTTTTCAATTGAGGGCAATCTGCGGGGTTGAATATCAGGCACTCCGGGTTTAACTCTTGAAAAATCGCCTTTGATCTGGTCGGCAGTGAGGGCAGTATCAAACACCTTAATTTCATCAATAATTCCATCCAGTCCGTACCAGGCATCAACGGTTCCCCAGGTCCTGATTGTATTGGCCGGCTTTCCGGGCACAGTCACCATTCCCAGGATACAGGTGGGTTTTGAAGGAAATGTTAACGAGCCATTGATTGCCATGGTGGATACAAGTTCACCATTTACATAGAGCGCCATTTCTTTATGTGCCGTATATACACCCGACAGGTGCATCCATTTTCGGAGTGGCATGGTCTCGTTGGCACTGGTACAGGATATCCATTGTTCGCCGATAGCGGTTTCAAAGGATACCTGGCCGTAAGGACCGATCAGGAGGCGGTAACCCTTTACTTCATCCGATTCTGTAGTGATCACCGGGCACCAGTTCAATGGATATTCCCCCAGGGAAACCCATGCCTCTATGGTAAAAGCAGAGCCTGGTTTATTAATATCTTTCCTATTACGGATAATGCGGGTGGTAAATCCATCCAGGCGTAATCCTTTCCCGGTGACTCCCGCTGCCCATTCAAAATTACCTTCAAGGGTATCAGCGATTTTGGTCGATTCTTCAATCGCAGACCTGTTCTTTATGGTTTCAAAATCCCATTTCATAACAGGGGACTGGGCCATGGTCGCTTGTTGTGCGGCCAGCGTGGTCAACAATAGGGTGATGGTGATGTTAAGGATGGGTTTCATATTGTTGAATATACAGTTAAATAATCAGGTCAACCCGACTTGTGTCAAGTCGGGTTAAAGGTACAAGGTGAATTGGTTTTAAATGTGTACCTGATTGATGGGATGAGGTACTAACTTGGCCAACCAGGCTGACCCCGGCATATTGGACCGCATCCCACCCGACCGTTTACGCACGGCAGGACAATCTCAGCGGGAAAGACTCCTCACAGGTGTGTGCTCACCTGGTCATCAACAAGGACTACGGCACCTGCTCCCCGGGCTTCAGCAATTTGACTTCGTGTAAACAGAGGCCATAGCGCCCGCCCGGCGGATTAAAGTTGAGCTTCATGCCGTTCCAGCCGGAGCTGAAATTCGCTGAATAGCACAGCCAGAGGGATCTCCCGTCAGGGCTGATGAATTTGCCCGGAAAATTGAGAAAGTACCCTTGCTCGCCAAAGTCCCGCATATATGAAACCATGCGCCAGGGGCCGGTAATTTTGTCGGCTTCCAGAATGTACGAAGTCATCCTGGCCACCGTGGGCCAGCCATCGGTGATGCACATCAGGTATTTCTTCAGGCCGGGCACATAGGTGGCCGTCACACAACCCATGTGGTTGTTCCACTCGATAAGCGGCTTGATCTTTTTGAAGTCCCGTGTCCAGACCGGCTGGCCGTTCAAGTCATGACCGGCAAAAAATTCATAGGCTTTCGTGTCATTGATGGTTTCCGGTGAGGGCTTTACACGGGACAGGTATACCTGATCGGCCGTAATCCAACTCAGGTTGGCATGGTCAAAGTCGCTGGTGCAACCCTCAATTACCTGAAAACCTTCTCCCGGCTGTCCAGGCTTAATGCAGGGTCGCGGTTTGGGATCATTTTCTTCCGCACCCATGCCGAGCAGGTAAGCCATCCCATCCGGAGAATACTCCATGTTTTTGCCGAAATCCACGAAATGCGGTGCCCCCATCTTGACTGGACCGAGAAACCTGGCCGGCTCAGGAAACAGCGGTTTTTCCGGCGTAAGCGGCGAAGGTTCCCAGGTCTTGCCGTAGTCCCTGGATATCTGGAATCCAGGCATCGGCCCGAGATTGGGCCAGTTCCAGGTAAAACCGTTATGCACGGTGGTCCCATCATCAGGTCCCAGGCAGTAGGTGCCATAATACCAGATGCCGTTGTACACCAGGGAGCCGGCAGGATAGCGTCCTGTATACGGCGAAGCGCTGGCCTCCTTGGGCGGGGAGGTGTTATGTATCTCAAGTGTTAAGGGATCATCCCCGATCATCACAGCGTGGCCGGTCCTGGCCGGTACCTTCCATGATTCGCTAAGGACTCCATCCGTTGTACCGTCGGTCCAGGGGGAGTAGAGGTTTCCATCGCTGGCCCAGCTGGGATACCAGGTATCTCCGCAATGATAATCACTGTGGCGACCAGTGAAGAATAAGCCAGTCAGGCTGGTTGATCTTGGGAAAGGGCAATCATCGGGAATCCTGGATTCCCAAACAAACCCTTTTCCATTGGCAGGTATTGTGCGAGCCGGTTCCTGGGCAGTCGCACTTAAGATGGACATAAAACCGATTAATAGGATTTTTGTAATTCTCATGACCTTGTTTCTCTTTATAAAATTTTAATAATTTGCGTTCCAACCAAATTACGTTAGCGCCCCAACAATCTGATCTCCTGCAGGCACATGGCATATTTGCTGCCTTCAGGCTTGGATTGGATGTTCGCCTTGCCCCAATCGGCTGCAAAGTTGGCCGAATAACAAAGCCACATCGTGTGCCCGTCCTTGCTGATAAACTTGGAGGGGATGTTGACGAAATACGCCTGCTGCCCGAAGTGTTTCATATAGGTGACGAGCTTCCATGGTCCGGTGACATGGTCGGATTCGAGTATATAGGTGTTGAAATAATCAACTGTATTGCCGCCGTCGGTCACACACATGAGGTACTTTTTCAGAGGCGCATTGTATGTCATGGTCACGCATCCCATGTTGTCCTTCCAGCCGGCCAGCGGCCTGATCGCCCTGAAGTCGACACTCCACAGTGGTTTTCCCGACACGTCGTGGCCGGCGAAGAACTCGTATTTGGAGACGTCGTTGATGGTTTCGATAGTGGGCGTCACGCGCACCAGATAGATTTCATCGCCGGTTATCCAGCTGTTATAGGCGAACCGGCGGCCCTCCGGGCCCACCGACGCCCCATGTCCTGTCAGATAGGCCTTGCCATCAGGTGAATGTTCCATGTTTTTGCCGAAGTCCACAAAATGAGGTGCACCGATTTTCAATGGTTCTCCCTTTAAGGCGGACTCACCGAAGAGCGGCTTGGCCGGCGTGCAAGGAGTCTCGTTCCAGGTCTTGCCAAAATCCGTGGACCAGCGGAAGCCGGGGATAGGGCCCAGCCATGGCCAGTTATAGGGTATTTCATCTCGGATTTCCCGCCACGAGGGATGCAGGCAATAGGTACCGTAATACCAGACGCCGTTATAGACCAGGCTGCCGCAAGGATAGCGGCCTTCATACGGGCGAGGACTGCTCTTGAAGACGCCCTGGTTGATCACAGATAGTTTGAGAGGATCTTCGCCTGTGATGGCGGCGTGACCGGTGGTCGCGTTGTCCCCGCCCGAGCCAGACGACAGGCCATTGACCTTGCCATCGGTCCAGGGCGAATACAGGTTGCCATCAGACGCCCACGACGGATACCATGTGTCGGCCCCGGTGTATTCGGCATGCCTCCCGGTGAACTCCACGCCAGTAATCGACGCCGAGGGTTTGAACGGACAATCGGCTGGCGGCTCCGAGAGCCACTGGACGGCAGGAATCTTTTTTTCCGGCACCGGTGTGTTGGGCCCGGTCTTGTGCCCAGCACCCTGAAATGCGAGTGAAGTAACAAGCAAGGCGAGGCTGGCGATCATGGGATGTTTCAAGATAATGTGTTTTATGGTTTAGGTTTTATGATTTTAACTCACCATTCAGACGATAACTTTGGCCGGCCCTGGTGTCGAGAGTGACCATTTTGTCGCGGTAGCAGACCCGGCATGCGCCGCCGTGCCTGGAACGGATCGTTACCCCGGTCAGCCGGCCGTCAAGCCATGTGCAATCCACCTCGAAGCCACCACGGGCACACAAGCCGGTCACTTTCCCTGTTGGCCATGCTCCGGGCAATGCGGGGAGCAGCTCAATAGTGGCATCGCTGTCGGTTCTACCACGGAGTTTACCGCTGGCATCATCAAGGGTCCCTTCGCCCGCAGCCCGCGACTGTAATAACATTTCGCCGATTCCGGCACAGCCGCCAAAATTGCCGTCGATTTGGAAAGGAGGGCCATTATCCAGCATGCTTGGCAGGGTGCTCTCCCTGATCAGCCCCACAAGCATTGACAATGCCTGATCGCCCTCTCCCAGGCGTGCCCACAAACCTACTTTCCACGCCTTGCTCCAGCCCATTCCGCCATCACCGCGCAGTTCGAGCGACTTGCGGACCGCTGCGGCAAACTTCGGAGTCTCGCGTGGTGTGATGCTTTGGCCGGGCATCATGGCATACAGGTGCGACAAGTGGCGGTGGCCGCGATCGGGAGCTTCCATGTCCCAATCACCGATCCATTCCTGCAATTGCCCCTGCCTGCCGATTTGTAGCGGCGGCAAACGCCAGCGGGCGACCTCCATCTGGTTGCGGAACTCCTTGTCCACACCCAAAATTTCAGAAGCTGTAATGCAGCGGTCGAACAGGTCGCCAATGAGCTGTAGGTCCATGGTCGCCGCATAGGTGAAATTGCCGTCGCCTCCGTCAGGAAGTTTATAGTAATTCTCCGGCGAATAGGACGGGTTGGTGACCAGCGCACCGGGAAAGGCGGTTCCCGGCAGCGCCTCTGTCAGGAAATCCAGAACAAATTGCGCCGACTCCTTCATAGCCGGGTAGGCCCGCTGCCGGAGAAATTCCTGGTCACCCGAGAAGGCATAATGTTCCCAAAGGTGTTGCACCAGCCAGACGCCACCCATCGGCCAGAGCCCCCAGAATCCATCAACCGGAGCAGTTCCGCGCCATAGGTCGGTGTTATGATGCACCACGAATCCACGGCAGCCATACCACTCCCTGGCAGTCTTTTGACCGGCCACGCTCAGATCATCGATGAGGTCGAACAATGGTTCGTGGCACTCTGGCAGATTACCTGTTTCCGCGGCCCAGTAATTCATTTCCACATTGATATTGCAGGTCCACTTGCTACTCCACGACGGCCATAGTTCCTGGTTCCAAATGCCCTGCAGATTGGCCGGCTGGCATCCCTGACGGGATGAAGCCAGCAGCAGGTATCGCCCGAACTGGTAATAAAGCGCCACCAGGGCCGGATCGCCTTCCCTGGTGAATTCTGCGATGCGCCGGTCGGTCGGGAGTGCTGCAGCCGGGCTCATGCCGAGGTCTAGGGCCACCCGCCGGAACAGTGGCTGGTAGTCCGCCAGATGATTCTGCAGCAATTGGGCAAATGTCTTGCTGCATGCCTCGGACAGGGCCTGTTCAACCCGTTCCCCGGGGTCGGCGCTCACATCCAGATAGTTCCTGAAACTGGTGGCCGCGCACAATAACAGGGTTACGGCATTGGCATTGCTCACCTTCAGCATGCGTTCGCCAACCTCGATGTGTCCTCCTTCGATGGCTATACGCACGCGGGCCTCGAACTTCAACCCTGGTTCATCCCAGCCGGAACTCCAATTCTCACCAGCCGGCTGGGGTGGGATCTGGCCGCTCAGGCACAGGGTTTCGTTGCCCATGACCTGCGTCCGAATTCCTGCATGCTGAGTATCAATCCCCACATCCATGGTGATCTGGCCAGGTTTACTGCTGCTAAGACGCATGACCAGAGCCTGGTCGGGCACAGAAATGAACACCTCGCGCTTGTATTCCACCCCGCCGATCCGATAGGTGGTTGTGACAACCGCCTGATCCAGGTCGAGGCTCCGCTCATACTGCTCAACTTTCTCGTGGCCCGGAAAGCGCAAGCGCAGGTCGCCCAATGGCTGATAAGGTCGCTGACATTTCGGACGGCCCAACATGTTCTGGCCAAGCTTTTCAGCTTCAGGGATTTTACCTTCGAAAATGAGGCGGCGCAGTTCTGCCAGATGTTGGCCGGCCTCCGGATTGGAGTAATCGTACGGCAACCCGCCCCACAGGGTACTTTCGTTCAATTGCAGCCGTTCCTCGGCTGTGCCCCCGAACACCATGGCCCCCAGTCGTCCGTTGCCTATTGGCAAACCCTCCTCCCATTTCACGGCCGGTTTTTGATACCAAAGATGCGTTGCCGAACGATCGCTGGCGGCCGGTGCGGATGTAGTGCCCGAATCGGGCGGCGCCGCTGCAAGCGGGGTAACTGCGACGGTGAGGATGAAGGCTGTCCTTAGCCAGTGGATGATTTTCTCTTGTGTCGTTTGCATGATTGTTAGCTGCCAGTGAATTCAATTTTTACTGTCTATTCTCACCATCCCGCCCTGAATTCCGGCTTGATCACTGAATTTGCCTGTTCCAGGTTTGTTATTCTCATGGCATTGTTATCCCACTTCAATTCCTGGTTCCGGTAAAGGGATGCCGCTGTTCCCAGTAACACGGTTTCAGTCAGAGGCCCGCCATAATTAAAATTCGCGCTGGCTGGTTTACCTGTTTTAATGGCTTCGACCCAATCCGCATGAGGTCCCTTGCTCCTTTCAACCAGTTGTGGTGGTGTTCCTGTTTCCTGGGTCTTATCAAACAGCAGGATTTTAAAATCGCTGGCACCATGGGAACCATGGGTAATAATGCCTTTCTCTCCGATCAGCAGTGCTCCGCAGTCCTCGTATTTTAAATCCCTGAGCCTGTCGTCATGCAACGGGAGCAGGCCACCGTCATACCAGGTTAGTTTTACAGGGGGCTGGTTCTCCCTTTGCGGGAACTTATACGTGATGATAGATGCAGTGGCGAAAGTATCATATTTAACTTCCGCCAACAGGTTGGAGGTGCTCGCAATCACACTATCAGGGCTACCCAGATCCAATGCCCAAAAGGCCGGATCAAGGGTGTGGCAACCGAAATCACCCAAGGCTCCGCAGCCGAAATCGATAAACCCCCGCCATTTCATCGGAAGATAATCAGGCTGGTAGGGCCTGTCCTGCGCCGGACCGAGCCAAATATCCCAGTTAAGCTGCCGTGGGATTTTGTAATCTCCGGTTGGCCGGGCGATGCCGTGGGGGAATGAAACGGAGCCACCTCCAGCAGGCCGGTCGCACCAGGCATGAACCTCGGTAACCTTGCCAATGGTACCTGCCTTGATATGCTCATAAAATTGCCGGATGCTTTCGGATGAATGGCCCTGGTTTCCCATCTGTGTTTGCACCCCGTATTCCTTTGCCAGCCGGGTTATTTCCCGGACTTCAAAAACCGAGTGTGCCAGTGGTTTCTCACAGTAGACGTGCTTGCCCATTTTTATGGCCATCGTCGCTATCACCCCATGATTGTGGTCGGGGGTGGAAATCACAACGGCATCTATATCCTTCTGCTTTTCGAGCATTACCCTGAAATCCTTGTACCGTTTGGCGTTGGGAAATGCATCAAATGATTTTTGCTGGCGCTCCCTCCAGTCCACATCACATAAGGCAACAACATTCTGATCCTTAAGTGCCCGCAGATTACTGCCTCCCCTTCCGGCAATCCCGACAAATGCCAGGTTTAATTTATCGGAAGGCCAAACAACCGCTCCGCTTTGTTTATTCTCCTTGCCAACACAACTGCTTGCTCCGAGCATCAGTGTTCCCATTGACCCAATGGAAATAATCTTTGTAAATTCTCTTCTGGATGTCATGGTTTAATTGGATTTAGAATTTAACCGAATATGTTTTCCCCGCGATCCCCGTACCTGTGAAAACGATCTTTCCCCCGCTGCTGACGGTAATCTTCTGCTGATCTCCGACCCGCTCCACCACCAGATCCCAGGACTGGCCGAATGCCCGCAGGTCGCGCATTGCCATCCGGGGCCATTCAACGGGTAACCAAGGAGTGCAGGTAAAGGATTTCAGGCCGGTTGGAACAATCCCGAACATTCCCTCGGTGAAAACGCGCGGATAAAGTGATCCGGGGCACAGCATATCAATGGCATCCTCATCGGGATACGGACCCATTTCCCCGAAAACCTGGGCTTTCACCACCCGCCGGGTCATATCGAGCGCCTCCTCCGTGTGGCCGGCCTTGAACAATACCCTTAAGGCATAGTAAGTTTCGCGTGCCCATTCGGTTGGCCGGATTGATTCCGCAAGGATATCGGCACCCTCCAACCGGCGGGGCCAGAGTTTATCCGACAGCAAGGCAGCAATGGTTGCTTCCTGCCTGTCGTTGATGCCCATCGCGATCGGCAACAGTATCCATCCCCGCAGGGTGGTGTTTTCCTTAAAATAGCGATAAGTCCTGAAACTTTCTATCTCGGCACCGAAGTTGACTTCGATCGCCTTCCGGAGTGCATCGGCACGCTTGTCAAAATCGATTTCTACCGATCTCTTACCCAGGTCATGTGCCAGTCGGGCTGCCTGGCGATACCCACTGTAAGCCAGTGAAGAGGTACTCAGATTCGCATCTCCCGTAGGATATCTTCCCTCCATTTCGTCGGTCTCGGAAGCGATTATGCCTTCTTTTGTGAGATGGCCTTTGACTGATTGCGCGCTGAACACAATGAGCGGCCACATTTCCGCTGCTGCTTTGGGATCGCCTAAGAACAAAAGGAACTTCGAGAGGCCGTAAAGTACCATGGCATCATCACCTCGTTCCTGCTGGACGAGCTTCAATGAGGCATATTCGAACGAACCGGGAAAGGGACGGATCCCATTCTCCCGGCAATGCTCCATCCAGATCCGGTACATGTTGAGGGAGGCATTGTTTAACTGGTCATTACCGAAAAACGGGAAAACCGGACTTGAGTATTCCACCGGGTCGTTTGCCCAGATACCCGGAGAGTATCTCAGACTTCCATTATGGGTAATGATCCCTTTCCAGGTCTCAGCCGGACATTCCAGAATATGAAATTTCTGCAGTGCAAATGCCAGGTCAAGAGCCGGGTCCGGGGTTTCCAAACGGCCCGGACCTTGCCATGCCCATTTGGCCAGATCGACCCTTGCCTGGTGTTCCCCGGCAACATCCGGCACCTTATCGGGAGCATGGATTCCTTTGGCCTGAATCGAAACGATGAATGAGAGCTTGTCTCCGGGTTTCATAGCTACGGGTTCAACCCCGGTGCAGGTCCGGATGACTACTATTTCCTCATCCGTATATTTCAGCTGCCGGGTTGCCGAAACCGACATTTTTACCGTTTTTTCGGATTGGTTCTGTAGCTGCCACTCCTCTATCACTAAAGCATTCGTATTCGAAGGATAGATTGTGCGGATGACACGGATTCCCTTGTTTTCTGCAAAGGTAAAGGTGAGCATGCCATCGAAGGTGGCCGATTCAGGGGAACCTGTTTTGAGGATAAGATTATCCATGCGCAGTTCCGGATCGGGGTCTGTTCCGGAATCGATCATGATCTTGTTAAAATTGTCGGCCTTCACGTTAAAGAAACGGGAAGTATAACTCAACCCCTTGGTGAAAGAGGATTGAAACTGCATCACCACCTTGAGGCCCTGCATATTCATAACGAGGGCCTGATCCGGATCGTTGCCTTTCCAGGTGTGCGTGATGTTGAATGCATCATTCCTGACCCAGAAAACGGGCTTGTCAGCGCTTGCTGCGGCGAGACATTCCGGTATTACAACGATCGTTAATAAAACCAGGGAACGAACGAGGGAAAACCCTGAAATCTTTGATAAAAACCTGTTATTTCTGATCATATTTTTATTTTTTAGAATGAGAAGACAGCAACTCCGGGTATCTCCGTCTGATGAGAGCCTGTTCATCTGAATTTAATTGCTTGATATCTATTGGGTTATCCTGTGGGCGGGTCCCCTTCTGATTCAGCCGGTTCATTAAGCTCCAGTTCCGGCTGCTCTCACCCGGTTTCGGATCATCGGGCTCCCTGGCTGTGAGGTCATAGCGTGTGAAATCAATAAGTTTCTCAGGGGTATTTTCTTTCCAATCCCGCAGAAGGGCCAACCGGAAATCTTTATTCATGAACCACCTGATTTCCTTTTCAGGTTCTGATCCGCGAACCCCGGTACCTCGCATGACGAAGCGATAGTTAAGTGAGTCGTTGTTTTTGTAATGCTCGCGCCATAGCATTCCAAATTCGCCTTGGGTAATACACCTGGCATCAGGCCAGCGTCGCCGCATTTCACTCAGCCAGATCACCAGACCATCCATCCCGTTACGGCCATTGTACCCATATATTTTGCGTCCTTCAACCAGGCATAATTCCCAGATGCAGGTTACCCAGGCAAAGTTATTCAATGCGAATCCCTGGTCGAAATGGGCGGCGGTGGTTGCGATCATTTCCTTTGTTCCCGATTCAGTGCCCTGGAAGAGAACCGTCTCAATCGGCCCGACTCCCTGCCGGCTATAGACATTCCGGTGTTCGGCGCCCGAGAATCTGGCGGTCACGAAATCAACAGTCCAGCCATCGAGATTGACGCAATCAATCAGGTCATCTTTACCCTGGGCGGGTTTACAGAAATGCTCGCGCGACGGGTAGTATGGATAGGATATCGAGCCCTCGCCGTCACCATTATCAACCGCATACTGGCTCCAGATATTACCCTGGCAAACATGAATGCCTTCCACCTCGGCCAGGTAACGGAGGTTATCAGCAGAGAGAAAACCGGCTATGACGCTTTGCGGACGGTATCCCCCGCCAACCATTTCTGAAACCATCTGTAACCCTTCGTGCAGGTCGCGGTTGACCTGCTCACGGGAGTTATACATATTGGCAAAATAACCGCCAGGGATAAAGGTGATCTCATCGCCATACTTTTCATGATAGGAGACAACCAGTTTCTTTAAATCCAGGTAGTTGGGCCGCTGATCCTTGAGCGCAAGCCAGCTAAATGACCAGGTAATCCTTGCACCCGGCCAAACCTTATCTATGGCTTCCCGAAAAGTGCGGGCTTCCTCCGGACCATGAACGCTCGCTTCATCCGTACCATCAGATTTATCGCGTGATGTTTCAATCTGGTTCACCCGAACCACGGTGCTGAATGTGAAAAAGCGATTGCCCATTAATTTAAGTTCATGATCTTTCGATAATTGGACAGCACTATCAGATCGATGATCCGCTTTCTGCCTGGTAGTGAATGAGATACATAAAACGGCAATTACTATTACTACTAAGCTTGCAGTAACTTTTTTCAATGATTCAATTCTCATGTGTTCATTATTTTTTGCTGTTTATTCTCACCATCACCACTCCCTGTGACGGAACACGGGCACTAAATTTCTGGCTGAATTCGCCAAGATCTTTCTGACGCCAAAGATCGCGTACCATTTGTTTATCGGTGAGTTTTAGTTCCAACCAGTCGACTTGCACTTCAACCGTACTTTGCCCCCGGTTAAACAAACCGACTGCCCTGGAGCCGTCGGCCAGATTTTTAACCATCAGAAAGCAATTATCCGATTTTTTGATCACCAGCGCGCATTCGCCCAGCGGATCCTGATTCACCTCAATGACTTCAGGATTACAAAGTACATTGAGGGTAAATTCATCGAGTTTCGACATATCGCCACTGTAAATTAACGGGGCAGCCATCAGGCTCCACAGTGACATATACGCATACTGCATCGCTGCAGGCATCGGGTTCAATTCCGGAATTCCCTGTTTGGCAGCACTTCCAATCCAACCAATCTGAATGTAATCCGGATCGTTCCATTCTCCAGGTTTGGAATACAAGCGATATTCGCAGTTTTTCAGGGCAACATCAAAAATCCGGTCGAGTTCATAACCCAAATCATCAGCAGTTCGCCAGCAGTTTCCGCCCACTTCGCCACCCCACTTCCATACATCACCCATTCCATATTGACAGAGGTTGAAAACGATGTCGCGATCCATGTTTTTCAAAATGGTTCCCATTTGAATATAGGGTTTCTGAAAAGCTTCAATACTATTGTCCCTTTCGCCATATGAACACCAGTCGTACTTTAAAAAATCGAAGCCCCAGGCAGTGAACTGCCTGGCATCCTGCTCTTCGTGCTGATAGGCTCCTGCAAACCCCCCACAGGTCAAAGGTCCCGGCGAAGTATAAATTCCGGCTTTCAATCCTTTTGCATGGATATAATCGGTCAATCCTTTCATATCCGGGAAATAGCTGTTCGGGATAATATTACCTACGGCATTCCGTAACGGGCCAACCCGCTTCGGATCATTATTTTTCGGTGCGTTCATCCAGCAATCGTCGATGTTCACATACTGGTAACCCACATCGGCCATTCCACTGCTGGCCATCATATCTGCAGCTTCACGCATCATCTGATCGGTAATCCGGTTATAATGCGCATACCAATGATTATATCCCATTGGCGGTGTCAAAGCAAGCTTTTCTCCGGAAATAATCCTGAAGTTTCTTTGATCTTTTCCTTTTGAGTTTTTTGCTTCAATAACCAGCTGATACTCACCTTTGGAGGGTACTGTCCCGGAAATGATTCCGCTCGAAGGATCAAGCTTTAACTCTTTTGGCAAGCCTTTTACTGAAAAACTGATCGGACGCTCACCCTGACATGGAATGAGGTAAAGAAACGGATGACCCGGACGACAACCATAAACCAGTGGCCCGTTGATTCGTGGTGATGGTTTTGGTGCCGGGGTTAATAATTCAATAGTACTTTTCTCTGTTCCGACACAAAACGACACTTGTTGCGGTACAAAAAACAGTCCGCAAGTCAGAAGAAACAGATAAGCTGCAAGTTTGTTTTTCATGAAGAACAGTTTTAATTAAATATCTGAATTTTAATTGTTTCCCATTGCTGCCTTGTTGTCTGTATTCATTCAAAATTGACTCTTTAGAGTTTCTGGTGGTTATCTAACCAATATCTTGACTGGACCAATCAATCCTGATTTTAATAATGGTGAATCCTTATCGTATAAATCAGTGGTTGTAAATGTGTATCTACCTGAGGTTCTGGGCTGATTATTCAGGAACCAGGCGGGCCACTGGTCATTTTTAATTCCATCGTCAGGAAACTGTTCATCGCCAATCAGACGGTTTGGCCAGAGGTTTGCCACCGCGATCTCAATCTCGTTGCTTCCGGGATGAACTGCATCTGTAATTTTAAGATGAAACGGAGCGGTCCAGACTACACCCATGTCTTTTCCGTTAATTCGAACCCTTGCCAGATTGCATACTTCACCGAGATCAATGAAGAAATCTTTATTTTTTTCAGAATTAATGTTTTCTGGAAGGTGAATGCTGGTTTGATAATTGGCTATTCCGGAATAATACTTAATTCCATCGGGAGAATTTATTGACCAGTCTTCCAGTTTTGTGAAAACGATTGTTGCTGGCCCTCCCATTTTCGGATCAAAGGAAACATTCCATGGCGTATTCACTTCCAACAAAACTACAGGTTGAATAAAATTCTTTGTCCGGTTATGCTGAGCCACATTTCCTGCTTTATTAACAACGATAAAAAAGCTTTGAAAAGGTTCAAATTGCAGCGGTATCTGCATCCGATCATTTTTCAGGTCAAAATCCGTAAGCGAACGGGTTTCCCCTGAAAGCGGATCCCACAATTCAGGAGATCCTTCGCTAATCCTGAAAGTACAGTCGGCAGTTACTTTCTCATTGGTTTTGTTCGAAACGAAATAGATTTCCTGGTCGTCCAGAGAGCGATGGGTATATCTTATCGGGCCGGTTGATTCAAAATCGGTTTGAACGCCCATTTTTCTCAGTATTTCAGCAGTAAAATCGTAGTTTGGGTACAATTCCGGCTGTTTGATATTCGAAAGTTGTCCGCCCCAGTATATTTTTCCTTTTTCATAATCGCGTTCAGAAATATTAGCCGGAGCCTCGTCTTTTCCCCACATCGATTTTGCTTTGGAAGCGACCAAACGGTCACAGTCGGGGTAATTTACCAGACTTGGGGATTTAAGCGGCGGGTTTCCAACGATAAAAGCGCCCTCCTTAACCAGTGATTCGATTTTGTCCAGCAATTCTGGAGTCATGGTTTCCATTGCCGGTAAAACCAGTAAACGGTAGGATGCCCCTCCGGGGAAAACAACCCGGTGGTCTTTAACACCCGCGGTTTTCAATTGAGAGGGTGAACATCCGTCAAAGTTATACCCCTTGCGGTCTGGCAGTACTTCATCTTCGCCAAGTGCGGAAGCGGGGGCCCGAAACACATGTGGCGCACCTTCAGGTGTCAGATAGAGTATATCTGATACGGTTTTACCCTGCTGCAAAATATAGGAACAGCGAGTGATGTACTTGTGGTAACCATCAGCCATCGGCCACCAGGTTTGGCTCCGGTCCCAGTGAACGCCGATTGGCCCCATGGTCATACCCGGCTTTAGGCTGTCATTCAGGTACTGATGCTGAAAAGTATGAAACACAAATCGGGTTACTCCAGCTGCAAAAGCCCAGTCTCCCTGGTTTTTCATGGATCCCGGGAATTGTTTCCACGCATCACGATTAGCAGTAAATGCCTCTGCAGCAACCACGGCTTGTCCGTTGACATGTGCTATCGAAGCAGCCTGAATGCAACTGAATGCAGAGTTGAACCCGTAACCTTTGCTCCAAAATTCACACATCGGAACATCGGCCAATGCACCCTGTTCCATGTCGGCTGTTGGGTTCATGTCATAAGGCTCAATTGAAAATCCAAGGTTATACCTATGCCCATATTTCTTCAAGTGCATAACATGGTTTTCAATGACCAGCTCCATTCCGGTTTGCCTCAAATCCCACAAAAAACGTTCACTTTTTTCCAGACTTTCAACTACCAGACCTGCATAAACCGGATAGTACGGAAGCGGATCATAACCTCTTCTTTTTTTGAACTCTTCACGAAACCTTGGTGTCCAATTCTGTGCGCCCATTTCCCAGCTATCCATATGTAGCATTTTCAAACCTCCCTGAAGGTTTTTATCCGGAATACCTATCTTTTTGAACAGCTTTCCCGTGAAATATTCCATATGGGCATTAATGGCGGCCGTATCCATTTTGTCGGCTTCAAAACCCACACCGGGCATTGGGGCAGGTCGCGTAACCGCTCCGTTGTTCCGGCTTCCAAACCTGACAATGGTCCAGTTTCCACGGGGCGCTTTCCAGTTTAAAGTGCCATCGGGACTAAGGTAACGGGTAATATCCAGGATTTTATCGGGATCAATAGCGGTTCCTACTGACGGTTCGATATAATTTGCCAGTGAAGGCAAATATTGTTTCACTCCTTTGGCCGAAGTGTAGGGAGCACGGTAATACAGCGCTTTTTCGTCGATATCCTGAATTTTAAAATCGGATGATGGAGTTGGAAAAGCCAATACTGCAACATCTTCGTAATAATCTTCCCAACGTTTTTTAATTTCAGGAGTAAAATCCTCTTCACCGAAATACGGACGTTTTGGTGAAGGTTTTGGAATAATTAAAGGCTTGGAATCATTTTCTGTTACCTGAATAGTGCTTGAAACCAAATGCTGCATCGATTCTTTTCCTGATACCCATGGACCACCGCTACCTGACCAACCCGGGCCAACACCAAGTGTAATTGCAATGTCTAACCGTTCAGCTTCACGAACCGCATGTTTGAATAAATCCTGCCACTGATCGCTTAAAAAATCAACCGGACCGCGCGGAATACCTACATTAACCTCAAGAAAAACAAGGTTGCCGATACCAACCTTTTTCATTGATTCGAGGTCTTTCGTCATCGCTTCCTTCGACATGTTCCCGTCCATAAAATACCAGTAAACACCGGGACGGGCTGAATCAGGAGGGTTTAGAAATCCCTTCTTTAATGTTTCTTCCGATTGGGTGTCTCTTTTACAGGAAATAAACCCGGCAATTACCATCACACTTATTGCGATCAGAACAGGGAGCAGTATACTAATTCGTTTCATAGCATTAATTAAAAAGACTTTTTAATAAATCCAAATTCATTTCACACTCAGGATTGAATGTAACCCCATTCATATATTGGAGCAAACTATGACGGAATTGCCTGGCAACAGGTCGTTTATCCAAATTAGTATCGAGATCTATTGAACAAACTATTAGTTTTCCATCACCAACTTTCGTTTCAAATAAAAGCCCCAATTTCTGATTGGTTACGAAGTTATCCACCACCTGAACCAAAGGGTTCATTAAAATCGGTGTTTTATCTAAAACCATTGCCCTGGAGTTTATGGTGAGGTCCCACCATTGCCAGTTTGTATGAAATTCTGTTGGGAAATCTGCAAAAACAGGATGAGCAGGATCGCATAAAATTCCCATCGTTTGAGGAATTTGCCGCCGTTTCATAAGAGGGTTCCAGAAAATGGTTGTAAAACATCCAACGCGGGAACCCGGCAAATCTTCCGGTTTAGGGAATAACAAAACCTTTTGCCCATTGGCAAGAGCCTTCTTAACATCATCTCCCCATCCTGTGAAAACCTTTACATCTGACGGTACAACAGCATCCACTTTATCAGGATAGAGCCAGAAATCCCATCTGTTTAAAGCTTTTAACTGAGGAACCTCGAGTACAAACTGTAATTTTGCAGGGACAGGCAATTTACTAAGTAATAAATGAACCTCACCCAGAGAGATTAACCCCCTCGACTGCAACTTCTTCTTCCCTAATTTCCCTTGCATTAACACGGTGCTATTTTCATCTGTAATCCGCCAGGCAGGCTGTATTTCATTTTCAATTGTGGGCCCGAAATATGCCAATTCAGCCAACCCTTCAAAAGATTCAGACTGAGTCCATATCCGCTTCTTCATTCGAATCAGAGGAACAGCGGGAGAACAAAACTCCCGGAACTCTTCCGGTGTAATTAATCCTTTAGATTCCCAAAAAGCATTCAGAATCCCTACAATGGAAACTCCTTGCCCTTGATAGTCATGTAAATCAAGAAGTTGAAATCCACCATATTGAGGAGTACGCAAAGTGGCTTCAATTTCTTCCTTGTAGAGCAATAAGGAAAGTTTTCCTGATGCCTTAACAAAATCGGAAGCTTGTCTGAGCAATCCCTTTTCCCACAGATTCTCTTTGATCTTCTCATAATTGAGATTTCTAAGCACACCGTTGTACCTGGGAATTTCAGAAAGATCAGGATATATAGCCCATTGACCCATTTCATGAGATACCATGGGGGCATTGATTCCTTTTATCGCATCCCGGTAATCGCTTGCAGTTTCAGGTGCATCGGTATTAAATCGTGTCATTGATATAACATCGCCTCCTCCCCATTCGATGCCAACCGTCCGCTTATTATCGACTCCGTATGCTGAAATATAAAAATCATCGATACAGCCCGCATCCCATGGGCAGGAAGTGCAACAATACAGATGTCGTGAATCATATTTTTTTGCACTTTTTAAAATTTGGCGCGAATATTCGTTATGATCTTGTTCATTAGTAAGTGAAACCATAGCAAACGATGGGTGATTCCCATAAGTGGCCAAAATAAGTAACAATTCGGAATAGTGTGAACTGGCCATTTCAACCTGGAAAAGCAATCCTAATTCATCTGCCGCCTGAAAAGCTGCCTCAGGCGGGCACCATGTATGAAATCGTACATGGTTCAATCCATACTGTTTATAGATCCCCAGAATATTATGCCATGTTTCCTTATCCATTGCCGGGTCAGCTTTTAGCGGAAACTGTCCGCCATCATGGGTTCCCCTTAAAAAAACCGGTTGTCCGTTTAACATGAACCGGGTATTTTTTACCGACCATTCACGCATGCCAAAGCATGTTTCCGCAGTGTCTGGCAGATCTCCCTGTATATTTAGTGTTGCCTTCAGTTCGTATAATGCCGGATTGAATTCATCCCAAAGAATAACCGGCTCGGGGATGGATATTTCTGTCTTTACTAAATTGCAGGAGTCAGGCTCTAAATTGCAATCGATATTTTGTTGGGTATTCGGAACACCAACAAGTCCCTTTCTCTTGATTGTAAGAGATATAGTTCCCTTACAGGCTTTGTGAGCCGTATTTTTTACAGTGATCTCCACAATCGCCTTTTTTGAACGAATGTCTGGATATACCTGGGTATTTTTGATGTAAATCCGGTTGTTAACCTGTAGTTCTATTTTTCCGATGATACCATTCCACCTAGCACCCGATCCGGGGGTAACATGATGGGTCCACTCAAGAGCAGGAGAATTATTGACCATTATGGTCAGTCGGTATTTTCCGGGAACTGCAGAAGGTGTAATCTCGCAAATATGAGGAACAGCATAGTCGCCACTTTCTCCTTTGAGTATGCCATTCCACCAAACTTTACTTATTCCGGGCACTCTTTCCAGAAAAAGCTGAACCGGTTTATTTCTCCAGTTTTCTGGAATGGCAACCTCCTTTTCTACCCAAAGGATACCATCATAAGCATAAAGACGTTCCAAACCGGCCTTAAATTCAGGGGTATTAATCAGTTTTTTGCCCAGATGTCCATCATTGTCCGTTCCCGGAAGAAAAATTGTTTCGGGATTTTGTGGAGTAATTCCATAATAGAAAATTTTTCCAAGTAATTCTAAATCAGCTTCCCGGGGGAGTCTCTTTTCATACCATTTTGCTGCTGTTCCTGTATTATAAACATCAAGAGCAACCCACCAGTTACCTTCCAAGGAAATTGCAGCTGGATTCGCGGGTTGTTCCTGCAATTGGGGAAATGTCATGGATACTAATATCAAAAAAAGTAGGTTAAGAAATACAGGACCTTTCATAATCGTGCGTTAAGGGTTTAGTATATGTATATCAGGGTCATCACCAATACCCAAGTGGATTAAAATCATTTCACAGTTGCAAGATGATCTTTCGAGACAATATAGGTTTTCCCGGGCATTGCGGTAATCGTAACTTCAGATGCCGCACCGGTTGCGTTTACAGATTTTACAATTGCGTCGTCGCATCGAACGTTGATTTCCCCTTTTTTGCCGGGAAACATAACTTTGAATTCGCGTTGAAAAGCTGTTTTCAACTCTACTGACGAATCTGTTGGATAGTTCACCTCCAGTTTGCCAAGTTTCAATCGCCGACCATTGGCATGTGGCGGAATCACAATTGTTCGGTAGTCCTCCTGAACGCCGTAAATGGAAGTCACTACCATACTCCAGGTGGCTACGCCCCAGCAGTAATCCTTTACCCCCAAACCGAGACCTTCAACACTGTTGTATCGTTCATAAGCATGGCCGTCATATTTCTTCACCAAATCAAGCATTTTATCAGTTATCTCCCTGGCAACGTCATAATAACCATAGCGATCAAGGCCGAGCGTAATCAAATAGTTCGTTGGGGGCCACATGTCACCCCGCCAAAATCCATTCGGATCAAAGGTTGGCTCGTCCATTGCTGAAGTTGTTACAGGGTATTTACTCCAGAACAGCGACGGATCGGTTAACTGCTTGACCAATTCTTTGGCTTGTTCCTCACTTGCCAGACCAGCAGTCAGAGTCAGAAACCCCTGTAGAGTTCGAACGCGGATTTTTTTGTCAGTATCTCTGTTCAGACTATAGAAAAATTTTGTTTCCGGGTCCCACATCTTCGCACGGATCGCCTCCGTTCGTTTGGCAAGGTTCCTCTCGTATTTTTTCATCATTTCGACGCGGCCGGTTCTTTGGCACATTTCTATCATAGCCCGCTCCGACATTGCCAGAAAGCAGGTTTGATCGACACCCTCAATATTCCCATACCACGCACCGCCTGTACCGCGTGTTGGATGTTTTGTTAACTGGAGATCATCAAGGGTCGCATGAAGATCAAATGTTTCAAATCGAGCTGTCTGGAGTAAATCCGCGATCGAGCATTTTTTATATGCGCCATACTCGATCAATCCATCATTGTCCACATCCCGCTCTGTAGCATACCATGTTAAGAACTTATCCAGATATGGCAAGCAGAGATCCAGCAATTCCCGATCATTGGTCTGGTTATAAACCATCAGGCAGCCCCAGGCTAGAATCGGGATTTGGGAGAAACCATCCTGAGGCAGATCAGGTTTCGTTGTACAGGGTACCATGCCATAGCGATATGATCCTTTGGGTGCTTCCGGATTATTATCGATAACATTCCAATAATTACGAAAGACATCATGTACCACCTGGTTATCATCTAACGGAGCCCAGGCATTTAGAATAAACATCGGATCCCACAACAATTGGCACTTACCATATGATTCATCATCTGCTCCGGTAATTGAAAAAAATTTGTAAGGCAGACCGGGAAGAGCGGGCTCCCAAAGTTTATCAAACAGGCAATCGATATATAAGTTATGCACCTGCCTGGTTAATTCAGGGTCTTCCGTATTTATTTGTCGTGGCAAGTTGTCCTTAGCGTGCTGAATGCTCATTTCAGCAAGAGTATACTCACGCTTTGCCGCATCCTGACCCAGAGCTGTATAATTTAAATTAAATATACAGCCAAAAATAAGGATGTAATAAATAGCCCGCATCATTATTAATTTCCTGGCCATATTATTTTATCAAGTTAACCGGCCCCAACAGCCCTGCCGTCTGTAGCCTGAACGGTTCATCCCCGCCCGGCCACACTTCGGATTTCATATAGGACTGATTGGTTTTGCAGAACCGGTCTTTCGGATCCGCTAACATATCCCCGGTCATCCGGTTAACCCATAAATTCACTATTTCAATCTTCAGGTCATTCTCGCCGGTTTTAATTAATTGACTGATATCCAATTGATACGGTTTCTTCCATAATATTCCTGCGGATTTCCCATTGATAAAAATCTCTGCAACATCGCGCACCTCACCCAGGTCAATGATCATTCCCTTTTTTACCGTTCCTGCATCCAATTTGAATGAATTCTGATAGGTGGCAGTGCCGGAAAAGTATTTGATTCCCTTATTTTCTGATTCGGTCCAGGAAATCAGCCGGTCGAAAACCACTGAAGGCGGGGCTCCCCAGTTTGGCGGGAAATTCACCTTCCAGGGACCGGCAATTTCTGATCGACCGGCATTGCTCACATGATCAGCAAATACGGAAAGTTCCTTGTGGTTTTCATTATTGAAAACGACAAAGAGGGACCCATGAGCGGGTAGTTCGATTTCAAAACTGATCCCTGTTTTTTCTTTGATATAATCAGCTATACGTGTTGCAGATCCTGTTGATGCATCCCAAAGTTCGGGAAATTTACCTGATACCCTGAAAAGGCACGTCCCTTTTACCGGTTCTTCCCGGTCGTTTCTCAGAAAATAAATTTCACCGATGTCGGCAGTGCGGTGGATGTAATCAATTCCCAAGTTTCCGGTAAAACTGAAATCGGGCACAATTCCCTTCTTTCCGAGAACCTCATCAGCTGATAAGCCACACATTACTTGCCCTTTACCGTATGTATTTTCAAAAATGGATTTGCCGTCACATGCTCCCCATAACTCACCGGAGAGTTGAGTGAGGGCAACATTTTCCTGCTTCCAATCCTTCAACCCCGGTACCGTTGTTGGCCGGGGACCCACCACGGTGGCACCGGCTTTCACCAGTTCGCTGATTTTTTTCAATACTTCCAATGGCATGTGAACCTGATTAGGAAGCAGCATGATGGCATAACTCATCCCATCGGGCAAAACCAGCCGACCCTCTTTAACTGTCATCCTGTTCAGGATAATATCGGAGTTAACCACATCAAAATCATAACCTTTACCCAACCCTTTTAGTCTGGGTTTTTCTGGCACATCATGGAAAAGCGGGAAGAAATTAGGGGTCTGGTCGCCATAATAATAGCAGGCATCTCCCACGAATAATCCTTGCTGCAACAGGTAGCTGCAGCGGGCCAAATAGTCCATGAATGGTTTGGATTTTTCCCACCAGGTGGTACCCGGATTCATATCGTATCCGGCATGGTAGGTGCGGCCCGGCAATCCGTCTTCAGGATTTGTACTGGCGAAAGTATGGAAGGTGATGTTATTCAACCCTTCGCTAAATGCGCGGTCAACCACTTTTTTCATATCAAACGGAGAATCTTTCCATCTTCTCCAGGTGGTAAACGACTCGGCATCAACGATTTTCTGACCGTATATGTGCGAAGCGCTGGCTACCTCCTTGATTAAAAACATATTCCGGTGTTTGATCCAGAATTCGCCCCGCGGAACTGACACGGTGCCAAGCGCCTTTAATGCATCCACCGGACAGGTATTCCACACCGGTGCACCCGGACCGCCTGATTCAGAAACCAGTTTTGCATTATACTTCTTAAGGAATTCAGTGCCTGTTTGATAATGACTGTAAATGAGCTGATCGCTTACTACCCGGTTGAAATCGTACCGGAGCCGTTCCGTAATATCCATGATTTTCCAACCTGCCAGTACAGGCAGATATTTCTCGATATCGTATCCCTGCCTTTGCTTGAAAATGGAGGGAAATGAATCGGTCCAGGGGGTACCCTCGGCCAGTTCCATACTGTCGAATTCGAAATAGGCCAAACCCACTTCCGCGGAATTCTCAGGTGTTACACCAAGCCTGTCCATGAAGTGTTTCAAATGTCGTATGGTGGCCTGCGGGTCAAAAAAATCAATAAAAAGGCCATTCGAATTGGGTGATGGAACAATCAGTTCCTGGCCATTGTTTGAACACACAAATCTCAATATAACCCACTTTCCTTCAGGGACTTTCCATTGTAACTTTCCATCCTTGAAAAATGGGGTCAGGCTCACAACTCTGGAGAGATTATCAATGGTACTATCGGCGCTGAACGGAACGGCAAGTACCGCGACATCCTTGTAGAAAACGGGAGTATTCTTGTCCTTCATCGGACAACCCTCCGGAAATTTTGGAAACGGCAGATCCATTGCGAGCGCCCGTGGACCTGCTACCTCAACTTTCGAGAAATAGAGATTTTTCGATGCCCAATCGGGTGTAACCCATGATCCTCCTGCATTCCACCCGCTTGAGGCAACAATGCCAATGCTCATTTTCAATCTTTTCCCTTCGGATATTGCATGTTTGATGAGGCTCACGGATTCATTTCCCAGAAATGCTCCGCCGGCAGGAATAAACGATGGATTCTTAATTGCTGCCACGTCCCAGATTTCGGCCCGGTTCATTCCCTTGGATTTCATGGCTTCCAGATCCCTGGTAATCGATGTGGCCGACATATTTCCATTCAGCCAGCACCAGAAAGCGCCTGGTCGGTAGGAAGAGGGGGGATTGACGAATTCGTCCGATATCTGTTTAATGCTCTCATTTTTCCCGGAAGATTGGCTTTTTTGTTCAGGTGGAACCGAGCAACTGACCATCAGAATGCTCAATGCGATAAAGTATTTAATATTCATGATGTTACTGTTTTTCTTTTACTATCATTTCCGCCTCCCGGAGGATCCGGGCCCGTGCCAATTCCGACGCTTGTTTCCTCAGAATTTTCAGGTTAGCCCTGTGTGCCGCATATTCATCGGTCAAATATGGTGCTTCGGGATATTCCCAATTATCCGATCGAAACAGGGGAACAGGAATGATGGGGCATTCTGCATTGACCAGATTGCCCAAAGGATTGCGGGCCCAGGCATACCGCACCTCAACCGGATCAACCGTCAGGTTGTTCCTAACCTCGATTCTCTTTTTGTCATCAACCAGCTGCCCCTTTTCGTCCTTTGTTTTCGAATACGCCGTTTTTGCAGGAAAGAAATGGCGATCGCTCCCGGCAATGCAAAAACCTTCGATCGGACGGTCATCCGAAGATTTCACCTCCTTGCTGAAGGTGATTATAATCCTGTCTTTCAGCCGTTCAATGCCGGTGCAGATTGCCGGTTCCCATTCCAGGCTAAACCCATACTGTGTCGACAAGGCCCATCGGGCCATTCGTTCACCAGCCTCCACCTTCTTCTGGGGATGGTAAAAGTTCACCTGCTGGTCATAGGAACAAACATATCCCGTATTGGGCAGATCCTGAAAGGCCTTGAACTGCCCTTCGCAAATGGAAGCAGCAGGATCGATCATCCTTAGTTCGTAATTATCCAGGGTTTGAGGTTCGCCTCCGGCGCTGAACTCAATAATGCCGAAAGGTAAATCTTTGTCGTTGAAGGTTCTTCTCCAGTCTTTTATCAATGCCTTGAAGTTTAAAGCATATTGCTTGGGACGTGAATCCTCCAGTGCGTTATTATACCCATGATGGAACACTATTCCTTTTACGGTGAGACCGGCAATTACTGCGACCATTCCGGTATAAGATGATCCGGGGAAGTTTCTATCAAGAGCGGGGCTTGGCGACGGCTCAACCGGTTTTGGTTCCGGTTGCTGGCCCTCCTTAATCCGGGCTGCACTGTTTTTCTCCCAGTTTTTGATCTGTGCTTTGAGATCTTCATCCGGATTATAGGCAGCCACCTTATCATTCCATTGTTTTAATAAAGCACTGTTTTCAGGCATTTCAGCCAGTGTTTCCGGAGTGAGCCAGGCTTCAACAGTGGTGCCGCCCATGGATACATCGATCAATCCGATGGGCACCTGGCTGGCCATATACAGTCGCCTGCCGAAAATATAACCCAACCCGGAATAAGTCGGCACCGTTTCAGGAGAGCAGATAAACCAGTATCCCTTTTTATCATATCGTTCATACCAGCCGTCATACTCATTGATGCGTTCGAAATCTTTCTGTGGTTTCAGATTGGCCGAACAGGGTATGGTCATCAACCGAATATTGGGAAAATTTGCCGACAGAACTTCCACATCACCGTGGAATATGCGGAAGAGATCAAATTCCATATTACTCTGGCCACCCAGAACCCATACATCACCAACCAGCACATTGGTAAACAGAACCGAACTGCTTTTGCCCGAGACTTTCATGTCGCCCGGTTTTGCGTTAGCACTCATCGGATCGAGAAAGACCGACCACTCACCCTGCTGATTGGCAACAGCGGATTTGGACTGTCCTTCGAATTCAACTTTCACCTTTTCCTGCGGACCTGCCAAACCCCAGACCTTAACGGGCTTTTCACGCTGCAACACCATATTGTTGTCGAAGATATGGTACGGCCTAACCTGTGCGGAAAGCATCAGGCTGGTAAGGCAAAAAAACAGAAGAACAGCTCTTTTCATAATATTAGGCAAAATAAGGCTAAAGTGTTCCAATTTATCCATTGTGGCTGATTTCATGAATTATATTGTAATGGATATCTCTATCTTTCAAGTAGTTGAACATATAATAAAAACAATCTTCATGCTTACCAATCAATTCCGGAGGGAACACGCCTTTTTCATCAAATAGTCCATCCAAGATCAGGTTTGCAGCAGCTGTGCCAGTATACCCGGTTGTTCTGGCCATGGAGGAAGTCCCGGTTATGGCATTGTATTCATCATGCAGATTGCACACAACCTTCTCTGTTTCACCTTTCTGATTTTCGCCAATAAGGGTAACGCGCATCACGGTGATCTCCTCTTCGCATTCACTTAGTCTCCATTCGTTGAACAGTATCCTGCAAGTAAAATCAAGAGGTGTAACATCGGTACCTGCGATCCTGATTT
Organism: Bacteroidales bacterium; assembly: GCA_041658425.1. Classification (GTDB taxonomy): domain Bacteria; phylum Bacteroidota; class Bacteroidia; order Bacteroidales; family UBA12481; genus UBA12481. The sequence continues at coordinate 51,877 of JBBAAF010000002.1, forward strand.
TTTCTTTACTGAAGAAGCCGCTCTCTTTCAGCACCCTTACATATTCAATGTGGCCGGGATACCTGAGGGTTTTTTCCTTCATATTAGAGATGTGGGGCATAGTAAAGATGATCGACCGTAATCCATCGGAATTGAATGATTCCAGGGTGCCAACCCGGTCGAATTCCACATATTCACAATCGGTTAACGGCTCACGGACAATCAGTTTGCCGTTTTCGACATAACGGGCCGGGCGGGTGTATTCCTCAATCACATCGATAGGTGAAAAAGGAGCCTTGTAGCAAAACGGCCACTTTTTCTGTTTGGGTAAACCACCCACCAGGCACTCAAAATGTGTCAGTTTCAGTTTTTCATTGTAATAACCCAGCAGGAGGTTGTCCATGCCGGGGGCCACACCGCAGTCGACGATGGCTGTAACGCCCATTTCTTTAGCAAGATGATCAAGATCGATCGAATTTTCTGAAAAAAACGAGATATCGACAACATTCTTGCCGGATTCAATGATTGTACTGAGCGTGGCAAATCCCAAATAACCTGGTACTGCACAAATTGCCAAATCATAAGGTTTCAAAGCATCCTGCAACATCTGCTTTTCAGTTACATCCAACTCCAGGATACTCAGAGACTGGCATTTTTCTTTCACCGTTTCTAACCGTGCAAGACTGATATCTGTTAGTGTGACCCGATGTTTTTTTGCAAGATCGATGGCCATGGCACTGCCGACCATTCCGGCACCTAAAACTATTATTTTACTCATAAAATGAATATTGTAGTTTTAAAGGCAGCATGATGCCTATCTGACAACCAACTGCCGGGTTTTGACAAAATTTCCGGCCCTCATCGTATAGAAATAGATGCCAGCCTCAAGATTGCCGGTTTCCAGCTCAATCGTATGTTTCCCGGCGGACATAATGCCTTTGTTCAGTTCCATGACCTTACGCCCGGAGATGTCCGTCACTTCGAAAGTCACATCCGATCCGGCGGCAAGCTCAAAGTTGATTTGTTTTTCTGCTGCTGCCAGCATTCCTGCGAGCAATAGTAAAAGGTATGTATTCCGCATTTTCAATAGATTTGATCATGGGAAATTACCTTAATTCGGCCAGCGGCTCGTCAATCCTTTTGACATGTCTGTGTATCATCTTGCAGGCGGCTGGCTGATGTTACCTGCAAGCCTTCATTTCAATTCGTAATTTGTACTTCTTCCACCTGCTTCTTCTTTTTGCAAGATGTTTTTGGACCTGCTACCTAAATCCGGACACTGAGTTAAGCTAAGCTGCATGTTTAAAATTACTATTTATTTTCTCAAACTCTTCAATCGTTTTATACCCCAATGCTGAGTATCGCCGGCGCCGGTTGTACCAGCTTTCAATCCATTCAAAGATTGAAAGCGAGGCCTGGCTTTGGTTTTCATAGCTATTTGAATAGATCCATTCCACTTTGATGGATTTAAAGAAGCTCTCGGCAACCGCATTAATCCAGCAATTACCTTTCCTGCTCATACTTCTGGTTATCAGCTTATTTGATTTTAAAATCCTGGCGAAATCATCACAAGCATATTGAACCCTCCGGTTTTCTGTAGCATATGCCACATCTGTTTCGTATGTAAACGGCATGGCATGAGTGACAAACCGGCCCGACCTGAATGCCTGATCAAGCCTTTGCCTTCGTTCAGGTGTTTGCCCGTCCCAGTCTTCGGTTACTTTAGCCATAACCCAGCCCGGACCGGTCCAGGTGAATTGTTGCTCCGGTGGCTCGCCTTTGGATTGGTCTAAATTGTCGAGGGCCTTGTCGATCATTTCCGTGCGGTAATAATCAAGAAGCTCATTGACGCGGTGTGTATACCCAATGTCGAAATGGGTTTTGCATACCACGATGATCTCTTCCACCTTCGATCCGGTTGCATCCTTTGCATGATCGCCGGTGCATTGCAGGAAGAAAGGTGAAATGATCAGGCAGATAAGATTGACGAATTTGCGGTTTACTCTCACCAGGTATGCGATTTTATTCATAAGTGAATTTCATTTCAAACAATACGTCAGTTTTGCGGAATGACAGGTTGCTTGGGTTAGCCAGTAAAAATTCAATCCTATCCATTACCTTGTCTAATAAAGCGTCTTAAATCATAATCAATAACTTGATTAAGCAAGCCTCTCATCCCGGCTCCTTCACAATTTTGCAAGGAAAGGGAACTGGCAAATTATTTTGCGATCTTCTTCAATGCTTCTCCCAAGCGCGCGATCTCATCCAGTGTATTGTAATGAGTCGCGCCCACTCGCACCATACCGCCATTGTCTTCCAAGCCAAGCCGCTCGGTCACGTTGATGGCGTAGTAGTTTCCATCCCAAACATAAATTCCCTGATCTGCAAGTTGTTGCGCCACCTCGTGCGGGTGCAGATTATTCAGAATGAAGGAAAACGTAGACACGCGCTCATCCAATCGACGCGGATCGGTGAGACCAAAGATCTTTATACCGGGAACCTCCCCGAGGGTGGAGAGAAGCTTACGGTTTAATTCAAACTCATACGCGCGGATGGCAGTCATGGCTTTTTTCAGGTTCAGAGCACGCCCGGAATATCCGTTCTCTGCCAGCCCCCCGGCCTGTTCTCCGCCAAACGCATTTCCCACCCAATCAAAGTATTCAATCGCTCCGAGCACACCCGCAATACCTTCGTGGTTCTGTGTGCCGGTTTCAAATTTTCCTGGAAGTTTATTTGTTGCCGGACGTACTTTATATGCAAACAAGTTCTCCAATAATTCGCGCTTCCCGTAAAGTATTCCCGAATGCGTGCCAAAAAATTTATATGCAGAAGAAATAAGAAAATCACAATCCAATTTTTGCACATCAATAGGACCATGCGGCGCATATTGGACGGCGTCAATATAGACCAGCGTGCCGGCAGCATGCGCCAGCTTAATGATCTTTTGAACGGGGTTGATCGTTCCGAGGGAGTTTGAAGCATATCCCACTGCCAATAGGCGTGGTTTCCGCTCAAGCGCTCTCTGTAAATCATCCAACTTTAATGTGCCGTCTTCCACATCAAAATCCACCCAGTTGACTTTAACGCCTCGGTCCTGCGCGGCCAATACCCAGGGAGTTATATTTGCATCATGATCAAGCCGTGTAACCACGATCTCATCCCCTTCCTTCCATTCCCGCGAAATTGAACGGCTGATGTGAAGTGTCAGGGTGGTCATGTTATTGCCAAAGACGATCTCTTCAGGAGACGAGGCATTGTAGAAATCAGCCATTGCGCAATGAGCTTCATCTAATACGGCGTCTGAAGCTCTGCTGGTGGCAAAGGCGCCCTCGTGATTGGCATTACATTCCAGCAGGTATTTGTTGATACGGTCGAGGGATTGTTTTGCTATTTGCGTACCGCCAGGGTTATCAAAAAAAATTGCGGGACGATTGAGAGCCGGAAATTGATCGCGAATTTTTGAAAGGTCAAGCGTCATAGTATAGTGGGTTAATTAAGGAAATCTTATCAGTTTATCTGAACCAATTGCAAGGATCTGAAATACATCAGGTAATGAGCGAGCTGATGCTCAGGATAAAGCCGGAAGAGGGGTTCTCCATTTTTAGATACCCGAATTTGCCCGATTTTTTCGGTCTTGTATTCATACCAACCCTGATTGGATTTCACCGTGCCTGTGATCTGTTCCCTACCGGCACACACCCTGTAACTGCAATTTTCCCATCCGGGTATGGCTGCATAGGTTATGGAAACATCATACATTCCCGGATTTACCATTTTCACATGCCATTCGATCACATCGTCCGGTCCTTCCATTTTTGAAATGTGGAACTGCCCCTCTTCCCCTTTCCGGTTGAATCGTTTAACCGCTTTGCCACGCGTGTTGGCAGTCAGGTAATCCAATACTACCGGTTCGCCGCCCTTCTGCATGACCACAAGGGGTTCAATATCAGGTGGACCGGCAATTTGCAATACAACTACGGAATTAATCGTGTCGGGCCGTAATTCAGGTAAAGAGATCAGCCACTGACCACTTTTACCCCGATCAACTTTTAACTTCACTTCCTTTTCAGTCAACATATAAGCCTTCCGGATCCGGTTATTCAGTCCCTCTAGTTTTAGCACGCCATCCCCCGGCCAGTCAAACACATGAAGATAAAGCAGATCGCCCTTTCTTGTACAGAAACCCCACGGAAATTCAACCGGAAAGGGGGAGGGAGAGGTTCCGTAAATGCTTTCACTGTTCTTATTCATCCAATCGCCAACACTTCTAAGAATCGCAACTGAAGGTCCCGGAATGACTCCTTCACCCGTGGGCCCGACATTCAGCAGGTAATTTCCTCCCTTGCTTACAATGGCAACCATTCTTTTGATAATAACCCCGGCAGACTTCCAGTTCTGGTCAAACTTGCTATATCCCCAGGTATCATTAAGAGTCTGCGGAGTTTCCCAGGCCTCCTCGATTCCTCCAACCGGCATCCCATTATCGGTAAGACTCTGATAATCACCAAGCAGCTCCTCATCGTAATGCCCCACCCTACCGTTAACCAAACAATTCGGCTGCATGGCATGAACCAGGTCGGCAAATTCCTTTCCCTGCTCCTGGGTGTACATCCCCCGGTCGAACCAGACGATCCCGAGCGGGCCATAATTGGTGAGCAATTCCTTCAACTGCGGGATAGCCTTGGTATCCAGGTATTTTCGGAACAGTTCAGGATGATCCATCTTGTCGAGGTTGGTCTGTGAAGAATCGAAATCCCAGGTATTTCCGTATGCATAGGGATTTTCCCAGTCCTCGCGGTGGGAATAATACACACAGAATTTCAAACCGGCTTCGGCACACGCCTCCGACAGTTCTTTGAGCGGATCTCTGCCGAATTTTGTATAGTCAACTATATTGTAATCACTCACCTTAGAATCGAACATTGCAAATCCATCATGGTGCTTGGATGTGATGATGATGTATTTCATGCCGGCATTCTTTGCCAGGGCAACCCATTCCCGCGCATTGAAGTGAACCGGATTGAAAGTGGCGGCAACCTTGCGGTATTCCTCCACGGGGATCTGAAATTTCTGCATGATCCATTCGGCAATATCTCCCTGCTCAATCCGCTTTCCGTGCCATTCGCCACCCAATACGGAATAGGGTCCCCAGTGGATGAACATCCCAAACTTCCCGCTGCTGAACCATTCCGGAAGGGTTGGCGTTTTCACATCTGCACCTTCAGATCTGTCACCTGATTTTTGCGGGGAGCATGCCCAGCATATTAGGATCAGGATTAATATAATCGTATATCTCATGTTTTTCAAAGGCATTCTGTCCTTCGTTATGTTCAATTCATCTTACAAGTACTTGCTTATGAGTGACATAGTCGAATATTTAATTTGCCAATAACCTGATATCACTGATCTTTCTTGGCACCCAAACCTGCATCTGGCCTTCACCCCGGTTGGCCCAGGAGTAAAAAGGTATCGCGCTGATTTTCCGGATTTCAGATCTCATGGTCAAACCATCTTCAGAAATGGCGGCAACCGGGGCCTTCGCCTCCAGTACAACCACTCCATTTAATAATTCAGGTTTAAAACTGGCGGTAAAGGAGATATTATCAGGAACAACGATATTCATCGCCTTGCCTTCATTATCAGCATGTTCGAAACAATAAACCAGAGGACCTCTTTGCAGGGCAACCCGATTCCGGTCATCTTTCACCTCTTCGATAGCCACAATTCTGCGTACCGGCATTGGTAAATTCAATTCCACCAGGTCGCCTTTTTTCCATGCTTTTCTTATTACCGCGTAACCATTGACCATTGTATAAGTCGCTGGAATCCCATTCAATGACAAAGTAATTTTTTCGGAAGAATTATCCAGATAACGATATGTGTCACCCGGAACCGGCTGATTATTGGCCCAGCCCGGAACACGTATAAACAGATCAAATTCAACCTGTTTTTCTGGAATGACAGAAATCTGAACCTTACCATCCCAGGGGTAATTCGTTACCTGTTTTAACTGAACCTTTTTGTTATTGACAACAAAATTCACCGAGCTCCCGACAAAAAGATTCACCCATAGAGCATTGGAGGATTTTGCATAGATGTAGTTGCCTACCGATTCAACCAGTCGGGCAATATTGGAGGGACAACAGGCTGTTCCAAACCATTCATCGCGGGAATCCTTCCCGGTTGATGCCAACGGATTTCCATAGAAAAACCGATCCCCCTTCAGCGACAATCCGTCCAAAGCGCCATTGTAAAGGCTTCTTTCGAGAACATCAATATATTTACTTTCTCCGGTTAGCAGGTTCATCCTTTGATTCCAGAATACCATGCCTACCGAAGCGCAGGTTTCACAATAGGCTTCTTCGTTGGGCAAATCATAATCAACACTAAAACCTTCATTTCTGCCGGATGACCCGATGCCTCCGGTTATATACATGTTCCGGTAAACCACATCTTCCCAAACCTGCTTCATGGCATTCATGTATCCATCATCATTTTTTACTGCAGCCACGTCGGCGGCCCCCGTATACACATACATGGCCCTTACCGCATGTCCCGTAATTTGCGTTTGCTCCTTCAACGGCAGCTTGTCCTGGCAATAATCCTGGCTTCCCGGCCTTCTTTCAAAATAGCCGTGCCCCCGCTGCTCCAGGTACCATTCCGACAAGTCGAGGTAGCGCTTGTTACCGGTAGTCCGGTAAAGCTTAACGAGAGCCAGCTCAATTTCCTCATGCCCCGAAACCCAGTGCCGGTTTTGGAGCCGGAAAGTGGAATCAATATGGTTGGCTAAGCGGATCGCCACATCAAGGAATTTCCTTTTTCCGGTGGTATTGTAATAAGCAACTGCCGCTTCAATTAAATGGCCTGCACAGTAATCCTCATGATAATCCATATTGGTCCAGCGTTTATTGAGTCCGGTTAACGTGTAATAGGTATTCAGATATCCGTCAGGCAATTGGGAAGCCGCGATTTTATCGATCCATTCGTCGGCCTTTTTCTCCAGCAAAGGATCGGGATGATTTTTCAACGAATAGGCCATCGCCTCCAGTGCTTTATACACATCAGAATCATCATAATAGATTCCCTCATGTTTTTCCCCTTTTTTTGCCGCCACCTTTTCAAAATTCCTGATACGCCCGGTCTTAACTTCCGTTTGATCAATACATACCGGAATGGTTACCGTGCTGACCGTGTATATCCGCGGCTTCCAGAAGTTGTCCTGGATTTCGACCTGCGAAAAGTTAACAGGCTCAATTTTTTGAAGTGAAGTTTGTGCTTCAATTCGAGTGTTAATCGATATTAATAAAACTGAAGCCAAAGAGATTAATAATTTGTTCATGGTTTCGTATTTGACTGATTATTATATTCTTTAATTGTGTCTTCGGATCAATATAGGTCTTCTGATCATTAATTATTCAACCAATATAGCCAGATCGATATATTGTCCGCCCCCTGTTTGGTGCGTGTGCACGGCCAAGGTATTGGTGCCCGGCCTCAAAGCTTTCTTAAGGGCTCCGGTCACCTGATGCAGCCGGTAATTGCCGTCGAACCCCTTGACACCGAGAATCTTTTGTCCGTTAACATACGCTTCTGTATCTTCATCATGGCAGATCATCACCCCGCCGGTCTTCATTTCGTCACCATCATATTCAAAGGTTTTCCTTAACCAGATATCTCCGCTGGCCCAGTCGGTGCGGACTCTTTCATCCCCTTGGCCGAATGGTGCAAGGCCGGACCTCCACAACTTGTCATCAAAGTTTTCCGACGTCCAGCTGTCAGCAGGTTTGACTTCAGTATATTGATACGGTTTGCTTTGTTTGATATCCTGAACTGCTCCTACCAGCACTTTCCATTTGGCATCGACCACCTTAAGAGTTGGCTGGGTGGCTGTTGTTTCGTTGCGCTCATAGGCCGCCTGCCGTGAAGTGATTTCACGAATTTTCCTAATATCAAATTTTGGTCTGCGGTCGTAATAGTAAAGTCCGTTCTTTTCCTGTTCTATATCTGTTAATTGGGTATAACAGAATCCAAACAGGTTTGGGTTATCAAGCATGGCGTTGATGGTTCCCTTGTACCGGGCATAGAATTCATCCAGGTTCTTTGGTCCGTTACCATAGCTCCACCCACCTTCCGTGGCCCAGCCGATACCGCCGATTTCACTGATCATGAAGGGTACACCCATGTCTGCCTGAGTCACAGTCTGCCCTGTATATCGTGCCGGGGCAATGGGCCCTTCGGGTGTGCCATTGAAATAATCGAGCCACTTCCTGCGAAGACGCAACGTGTCGCCCGTGTAATCATGCGCATCCCTGACCTCAGGGTTGGGCAGCGTGTGCATCCAGCCACTGGACTCCAGCGCAGGCCGCGTGGGATCCACCGCCTTGGTCACATGCCAGATCATCTGCTGAAGCTCTCCCGTATCCTCAAAATTCTCATTGAAGGCACACCAACCGATGATGGAGGGATGATTCCGGTCGCGCAGAAGGATCTCGGTCCATTCGTTGACGTATGCCGAAAAACCTTCCTTGTGGTTATCATCCCCGGCGTTGGGATATTCGCCCCAACAGAGGTAGCCGAGTCTGTCTGCCCAATACAAAAACCTGGGCTCGAATACTTTTTGATGCAGGCGGGCACCGTTGTAGCCGCAAGCCATGCTCATCTCAATGTCTTTTTTCAGTGACTCATCAGTCGGCGCTGTCCAGAGTCCATCCGGATAAAACCCCTGATCGAGGATGAGGCGCTGAAAAACAGGTTTGCCGTTGACGAGAATTTTGCGGCCATCGATAGTGATCTTGCGAAGTCCGAAATAACTGGTTAGCTCATCTATCTTGGTATTTCCGCTCGACAGCGTGAATTTGAGATCGTACAGGAATGGTGTGCCGGGCTCCCAGAGCTTCTTCTCTTTAAGTGGAATCACCAGCCGGGCCTGCCATGGGCCGGCAGCCATAACTGTGCCCATTGACCGGCCATCCGCGAAGGCCTCGGCTTTAAGCGACAGATCCTTGTCGGCACCATTGATTTTAAGATCGATAAATACCCTCGAGTTGTCGGGATCCGGTATTATCGAAATATTTTCGATAAACGATGATCCCACGGCTTCCAGCCAAACCGACTGCCATATTCCGGTAGAACGGGTGTAGAAGCAACTGTAACTCTGGTCGAAGCATTGTTTGCCACAGGGTTGCAAACCACTCCACATATCGTCCAGAACCTTAACCACCAATTCGTTAGTCCCTTCTTTGAGAAATTTAGAGATGTCAAAACTGAACTCTACATTCTCGCCAGTGTGTGAACCAGCCAGCCGTCCGTTGATATATACCCAGGCCTTGTAATCCACACCACCAAAATGGAGCCTCAACCGCTTGCCATTCATAGCCTGCGGCACTTCGAAAGTACGCCGGTACCAAACATTTTTAAGCTTTTGGCTATTGCCCAGGCCGATACCTGAAAGTTTGCTTTCGGGACAAAAAGGGACAATGATCTTTGAATTGAGATCCTTGCCGTAAGTCAGGCCACGGAATTCACCGTCATCTGCCGTGTCGTTCTCGAACTGCCATACTCCGTTAAGCGTCAGCCAGTTATCACGTTGCAGGTCGGGCCGGGGGTGCTCTGGACGGGGAATTGTGACCAGCGGTCCGCCAGCCGGCTTCAACTCCTGCGCACCGGCAGGCAAAACCACCAGGAAAAAGAATGCAGTCATTGCCTGTGTGTGCAAAACTGTGAAAAGGGTCCTTTTCGTTGCAATCTTTGTTTGTCCCTTATTCATGAACCATTGATATTTTGGAAGTTTTATTTGATTTCAATGCTATCCAAAGCACCAAATCATCCTTTTCAAGATTCCTGATTATCCCTGTGCTATAATCTTTTTCCCTGCTCAGGGTACGCCCATCCAACTGAACTGAAACATCTCCCGGATTCCATCCTTTTATCACAAAACAGACATTAACGACAGGTGACCCTTCACTTGCCAAAAGTTCCATCTCCAGTTTTTCCGCTTTGTTATCCGAACATTCGACAATATAAGCCCGTTGAGTCAGATCATAACCACTGCCACTAAACCCATCCCCCTTTATTTTCAGGGAAGGAGGCTGTGCCCAGGATCGTGCCAGCGTGGCCAGTTCTTCGGGAGTTTGGGAAGAGGCGCCGTAGATCCAGGCTGACCAGTAGGTATTTACCGTTTTCATTTTAGGATCAGCCTGATTCAAACTGCCTTCGCTTCCCGACTCGCGTGCTTTTATCACCTTTCCGGCTTCATCATGAAAGGGTGGCCCTCCCCATGCGAGCGAAAAATGAGAAGCCCTGTCGGGCTCCTGGCAATATCTCCCGTCAGATGGCAACTGTGCAACAGGCCAGTGGTTCCACCAGGGAAAATGAGAAGCATCGGGCCTTTGCTCAATACCATAAACCGCCATATTGTTTCCAGGCTCAAAAATCATGAATGGCTTATACTGCGATTTCAGGTTAACGATCTGGATTACAGGATTAACAGGATTCTCTCCCTTCTTAAATACCGGGGCTCCATTTGCCCAGGAATACACGTGACTTTCACCCTTCAGATTAACCAGTGTCATGGCATCCAGATTCACATTGTCTTCGGGGCTTGTTCCCGGCTGGCAAAATGCAATGGCTTCGGATGGACCCAACGGTTCACCGGAAGTATATTGCACCACCTTCCTGATCCCGATTCCATCCGGATAAAAAGTATAATACTCATCCACACAGTCCGACCAGCCCGACTTTTCATCTACCTGTGATAATTGCTTCCTTATGCTGACGGGAATATACCGCCAGTGAACAACTACCCTTGCAGGAGTGTTTTCGATTATTCTGACGTGTGAGTACAGACAATGCGGATCGATCATGTGCTCGAAACAGCCATTGATGGTATCGAAGTATTCAGCACTCTGATCTGCCATCCATTGCCCGTTCTCCATAACCCAGGCAGGAGAATAACGGGTACCCCTCCAAAACACAACCTTTATCGGAGAATTATCGAACTGAACAACAACATCTGCATAATCACCAACCCGGAAAAGCGCATCCCATTCCTCATAGAATTTCAATTTTGTATAATAGGCGCCAAACCGGCCGGGGCCTGCGGGACCGCTGGGCATAACCCTTTCGGGGATATCCGGTGGCAATGGATTCGCATGGGCCGCAAAATTGCGCTCAACCATTTCCGGCGTCAGGGCCCCTTCATAGATCTTTATTTCATCATAAATTCCATCGAACGAAAACCAGGCAGGAAGTGTGGCATAGGCCCTGACAGGGTTTGAGGGAGCAGTCATCTCCCGGTTCATTCCGATCAGCAAATCGGATTCCGGAGCCAGAACCAGTTTACCGGATATATTTAATTGCCCGGATAGGTTACCGTCGATATAAATCCTGAAGCCAGTCTTTTCATCCAACGTTGCAACCAGGTGTGTCCATTTTCTTAATGATATCCTTGCTTTCGACTCCAATCTCTGCCAGACTCCATTAACTGATGCAAAAATTCCGGCCTGTCCCTGTGGTCCGACACCAAAATGGAAACCTGCCTCTTCTTTCCGGTCCTGCGCCAGAATCGGGCACCAGTTCCACGGATAGGTTGCAGCTGCCACCCATGCCTCACAGGAAAAGGATCCGGAGATTTTTGGGACTTTCTCAAATGAGCGCCTGATGACCGTGGTAAATCCATCGAATTTCAGTGCCTTCCCCTCAACTCCGCCAACCAGTTTGTAATTTCCCTCGATGGAATCCCTGATGCCGGTAACCTGGTCGATAACCCTTCGTGAATCCTCGCGATCGAATTTCCACCGGGCCACTATCCCTGGGTTTTCCTGATCATTCATTTGGCCGATCCCGAACACACAATTAACCCCAATTAACCAGGCCATAACAAATGCCCCGAAATATTGCTTGTAGATGCTCATTTTACATATTATCCAATAAATGCCTAATGTCTAATCCCTATTATGGACGCAATTATGTGTCCCTACAATTTCAACCCGTTCAGGAATCCATAATAAGCCGGTTTCTTCCGGCACAGGCTATCGAACGGCAAAGGGCAGTCCCGCAATTTGAACATGGGCATAATCCAGCTGTTCGCATCGGACACCCCCCAGACGGTGATTCCATATCGCTGACCGGCCGGTACCGATTGTTTGTATACCTGCACCAGTGATTGGTATTTGTCCGATTGTTTTTTCAGCAATTCCGGCGTAAAAACCAGGCTGGTATCCCATTTCCAGTCGGAAATAAGAATGCTCACTTCCGATACATGAACCAATAATCCTGTGGCCGCAAGCCGTCGTAATCCACTGGCAATTTCATCATCACTGGCCGATATTCCAATATGCATCTGCATCCCAAGCCCATGAATGGGTATTCCTCTTTTCTTAAAATCCTCCGCCAGTTTTACAACCGCTTCAATCTTTTTCTGATATTTCGCGTATTGAAGATCAAAATCATTCAGGAAGAGCAGCACATCAGGATCAGCTTCATGTGCATATTGAAAAGCACGGGCAATGTAATCCTTACCCAAATGTCTGGCCCAGAGGCTGCCCGGATTGTCTCCATGTGTCCCCTCTTCCATTCTGAGAGTGCCATCATCATGAAATGGCTCATTAACAACATCCCACGATGCAACTTTGCCTTTGTAATGTTTAACAACTGTTTGAATATGGGTTTTAAACAGGTTCTCCCAGGCAATCGAATCTCCCTGAAAATCTCTCAACCAGGCCATATTACTGAAGTCATGCCAAATCAGGGTAGTACCGTGAACCCGCTTATTATTTTTCAGTGCAAAATCAACGATAGTATCCAGCGCTGAAAAATCGAACACTTTTTCCCCGGGATGCAGCGACTCAATTTTACCGGCATTTTCCGGAGTGATACTGTTGTACTCGTGCAGCACGATATCACGGTAAGCACCATTTTCTTTCAATAAAACTTCTCCTGCAGCAACACCTACAGGAAAAGACGAGATAGATTGCAGACTTTCAGTTTTACCGGCCGGAACCGTGGACCTGTGGTTGCAGGATACCAATACACAGACAATTAGTATGAACCCCGGTATAAAACAAGTTTTAATGGATTTCTTCATAATTACAACTGATTATTATACAGTTCATTAACCTCCCTGGAGGAAAGAGCGCGGTTATATACCCGGAAATCGCTTATATATCCGTTGAAGTGGAAAAAATCATCACACATTCCATACCTTCCATAGCCAAGCGTAAATAATTCTTTTGTCGGAACAGATTTGAAGAAATCAGTATAAGTCGAATCGGAACCCAGGTTGTAATGCCGGTTCGTCATCTCAACTCCGTTTAAATATCCGGTATTTCCTGTAGCACTGACCACTGCCACAAAATGATACCATTTATCTTCTTCCAGATTTTCATTCGAATCAAAACAGAACCGCTTATTGACAATGGTAAAATAGAGCTTTCGGTCGTTAATGTCCATCTTGTGCCCGACTTCCGCAATCATGCTATTGTGCGGACTGCCGGGATCCGATTCGCCATAATAAAATATGGGTTGAATATCCCCGTCGAAAGCCCTGAATTTAAAGGTAACCGAAATGGTACCGAACTCAGGCTCTGATTTCAACCCCGCTTCAGTAATGAAGGATGGTATATCCAGAGAATCCTGTCCATCAAACTCAACAGCAGTTTTGTCACCGTCCGTGATCGCCCAGTTTACACCGTACAGTATACCGTCGAAGTTATTCGGAGTGCAGTCCGAAGCAGTCGTACCACTCTGCTCATCAAATGAATAATGCAAAACCAGCCCGGAATCCGGATCATCACAATCCAGATTAAAGGAATCCCTGCCGTCCTTATGGCACGCACTCATATAGGTGAAAGCAAGGATTGAACTGAATAAATACAAATTGCGCATGATCATTGGGGTTTAAGTTCTCAGTGTGTTGTAAAACTTACCTGAATACCGTATCCTGTTCCTATGCTGTTTGTAGCATATGCTCTTGCATAATAAACAGTTGCGGGTAATAACCCGGTCAAAACACTCTTAAATGAGCCAGTATTTTTCCCGTCATTGGTCCTTGAACAGGAAATGGTCGGATTTTTCGCCGTGCTCCAGCAAACTCCGCGGGATGTGACGGATGCACCTCCGCAAAAAACAACCTTTCCACCTGAAATTACACTGGTAGCGGTAATGTCTCCCACTTCGGATGTTTCTACCGTTGGTATGGTACTCGTAGTGAAAAAATCCTGACTGCCATATCCGATCCCGACGGGATTAATCGCGTAGGCCCTTACATAATAGGCTGTGTCCTCCTCCAATCCATCAATAAAACTGGTGAAGGTGCCGGAACCGTTACCATCAGCAGTCTTCGCATCATCAATTGTCGGGTTGCCTTCACGGTTCCAGCAAACACCGCGGGAGGTAATGGCCACTGACCCTGTAAACAATACTTTTCCTCCGCTAATGGCAGTTGTGGCTGATATACCGGTAGTTTCAAGCGTCATAATAATGGGTAATGACGGTTCAGGTAACTTTTCAGGAACCTTTTCACAACCCAGAATAACCATTGCCAGTAAACCGGTGATTATTCCAATCGTGATTTCAGATTTATGCCAGGCTTTTTTTTTCACCAGTTGAAATAATTACCACTACCAAATTTACAACTTGTAAACCTTAAGGGATTCATAAACATTACCTGGTTTATAAACTATCTTGACAATCTGAATGTATTATGGGATGCGACTGTTTTATGTTGTGACCTTTATGTTTAAACTTGTAACAACTTAACTATCTGAAAAATGAAAAGGCCATATATGAACCCTTACCTGGCCGGCACCATGCTCGGGCTTGTCCTGCTCATGGCCATGTACCTTTCCGGGCGGGGACTTGGTGCAAGCGGCGGTCTCAAATATTGCGTTGTGTCTGCAGTAGGTAATATTGCCCCATCGCATGCAGAAAAATCGATTTACTACAGTAAATATTTTGAAGGAGGCAAGAAACCGTTGAAAAACTGGCTGACCTTTGAAATACTGGGTGTGGTGGCAGGAGGATTCCTGTCTGGTGCAGTATCCGGACGGCTCAAATTCAAAATCGAAAAATCCCCCAAAATTTCAAATTCACGCAGGTTGTTTTTCGCCTTTCTTGGTGGAGTTTTCTTTGTTTACGGGGCCCAGCTGGCCAGAGGCTGCACAAGTGGCGCCGCACTCTCAGGAATGGCCGTTCTTTCGGTTGCCGGATTTGTCACCATGATAGCCATTTTCGGATCAGCCTATCTTTTTGCATGGTTTTTCAGAAAAAACTGGATCTGATAAAAAAATAATATGGGACCCATAACATCTTTAATATCAATGCCTGAATGGTTGGATCTATTAATCGCCCTGATCATTGGCATCGGTTTCGGATTTGCACTCGAACAGGCTGGCTTCTCATCAAGCCGGAAACTGGCCGGAATGTTTTACGGTTATGATACAACCGTCGTCAAGGTTTTCTTTACCGCAGCCATAGTCGCGCTGGTCGGCTCACAGTTTCTGAGCTACTTCGGTCTGCTGAACCTCAATCTTGTCTTTGTGAATGAGTTTTACGTTGCCGCTTCGATTGTCGGCGGAGTGATCATGGGCGCCGGATTTATCATGGGAGGCTTCTGCCCGGGAACCGGATTATGCGCCCTTTCAATCGGCAAGATCGATGCCATGGTCTTTTTTACAGGAGGCCTGACCGGGGCGTTCCTGTTCGCTGAAACCTATCCCCTGATACAAAACCTGGCCAACGGATCCTATAAAGGCCCGGTAAAGATCAATGAAGTCCTGGGAATCTCTCCCGGACTGTTCACTTTTCTGTTGATCCTGGCTGCAGTGGCTATGTTCTCGCTGGCTGAGGCAGCTGAAAAAAGATTTGCCAGGCCCGATATTACCGACAATTTATAATCAGCCAGATGAATACAAGAGTGAAATTTTCGGTCGTGCTCTTATCCCTCGGATTGATCCTGGCTATCCTCCCTTCGCCTGCAAAGAGAATACTGAAGGCAAAACCGGAAAGACTGGTCTCCCTCCTTAACGATGAAAAATCGTGGTTTACCGCCGATCAGGTTGCCCGTTTTGTGGTAAGCGGTGACATTAACGTCAGAATCATCGACCTCAGGCCTGAATCAGAATTCCGGAAGATGACCATTCCCGGTTCGGTTAACATACCCTATAATGAGTTTATAAAGAAGAATCCCGCATCCTTTCTCGCGGCTGGAGATGTGAAAAACATCCTGTGCTCAGATGTTGAACAGGAAGCGGCCAACGCGTTCATCCTCGCTAAAGGGTTGAACTTTAAAAACACTTATATTTTAAAAGGGAGTGTGAATGAATGGGTTAAAACAGTCATGAACAACAGCTTCTCCGGTGACAAGATAACGGCCAGGGAAAACGCGCTGTTTGAAACACGCACAAGGGCCAGTAAGATGTACACAGATTTCAACAACATGCCCGACAGCCTGAAACAGAAATTCTTTGAATCCAGGCGCCTGGCCACAAAGAAACTCGATGGCGGTTGTGAATGATTATTCGAAATTATTGATATCCGCTTTGGAAAAAGGCAGCCATGACAACGCCGCTTTCTGGCTTACCATTTTATCATACATGAAGCTGTTGTTGCCATATTTAAGGGTACGCGCATCATAACCGAATAACCGGAGAAATGCGGTTGCAAAACCTGAATTGTGACCGGTACCGCAATATACAACTACCGTTTTATCAGCCGGTATGGAAGCCATTTCATCTGTAAAACCAAGTGTCGCCTCAGGTTTATACCGTATGGCCCCCGGAATATGGCCATCGTCATACTTGTCCTTTCTATCCAGATTGATGACAAAATACCTGGTGGGATCAGCAAAAACCTCATCTGCAGTGATTAGAATTCCGGAAGTTCCGGCAGCGAATAGTTTCGCGAATCTTGCAGTGCCTATTTCGGCTCCTGTACCGAGGCCAGTACCCAATTCAGGCATTCCTTTGGGAGCAGGTCTTTCATGCACGGTTTTTTCAAGACTTCCTTCAAATTTCCCCGAAACACCGCGGAGCCAGCCCTCGCTGGCACATTTAATATTCCAGGCACTCATGCCCCATCGCATGGCATAAACATTGCCATATCCCATCAGGCGGAGCAAGCAGGTGGTATAGCTCGAAACCTGACCGTCCTCACATACCATGATGATCTTGTCAAATTCAAAAGGCTTGATCCCTGACTCAAAATATCCCGGAAGATCCTCGAATTTCTTATTTATTGAACCTTTTATATGTCCGGCAGAATAATCCGAAGCTTGCCTCAGATCAATAACCAGGATATTTTTTCCGAGGCTTTCGTGTACGATCGAAGCTTTTATCAGCGATGGAAAAACCTGACTGTTAACATAATCCCCGTTGTCCTCCAGATCTTTCAGCAATAACGAAGTCTCTTTTCCGATAGAAACCGGTTTGGAAACAGCTGCTGCTTCAACCGTTGCCGCAGGCTTATTTTCAGCTTTCTTTCCCGTACATCCGGCAAAAACCAGCAATACCATCAGCCCGGCAAGGTTGTGCAGAGGGTGATTCGGAATTCTTTTCATACCAGGGGTGCAATTAAATTTTTACAGGTAGCTTGCCCTTATCAAACCGAAGAGTTTCAATCCTTTCTCCGGTTTCATCATACTTGTATTGGGTGATGGCAACACCGGTTTCCGGATTATTGATGACATTCCGGTCCTTGTCCATATTTTTCGACTCAACCAAAGCCCCGTGAGCGTCATAGGTGTAACGGGTTACTGGAACATTTTTACCGCTTAAATATTCATTATCCTGGTCATAATAAACGGTTTCCAACACGTAGCCGTTCTCATCGAAGGTATTGACCCGCTTCGACCAACCCCAGTAAAGATTTGACATCTGTCCTGTTACATTGAATACGCTGAACCTTTCCAGATCACCGTTTTCGTTTGGCTGAAAGGTAAAATATGATACTCCGATATCTCCGCAGTTCTCAGCGGTACAATTGTAGAGCGTGTCGGCCTTGTAATTAGCCATTCGGGTTACATATCCTTTTTCATTATAGGTAAACCGGAGTTCATAAAACGGGCAAAAGGGATTCATCACAACCTCTTCATTGGCAAGATTATACCTTAGCTCACGAACCATTCCATCCGGCAATATGCTCCATACCCATGAATGGATTTTATTCTCATTTTCAACAGGCTTGCCATCTTTTTCATAAAATTTAAGGCCCGCACGGATACCGTTGGCATCAAGAGTATATTCTTCCCTGAACACCCCCGATGATTCAACAGGTTCATTATTTTTATTGAATAGGTGCCTGATTTGTTTATTGCCAGTGTATTCATATTCAATTTTTGCAGCACCGTCCTTCGAGGAATAACCCAATAAAACATTGTTCCGAACAAATTCAACTGATAACAGCCGTCCTGAATTATCATAGGTGAACTTATAACTGTTGATCGTCTTAGCCTGACCGGAAGTAAGCGGATGAACGCCTTTTTCGATATCATACGGGCTTTCCGAAAACTGAAGGCTGCGGTAATACTCCACGCCGGTATGAAGTTTTTCGGACCCGGCTTTATTGGCGCATGAAAGGATACCTGCTGCGATGAACATCATCACTAAAAATCGGATTACTGATCTGTTGAATTTCATATACTTTATTAGGTTTCGTTTAAACAATATTACGATTTCAAACCTAAAATGTTCCCGTAACTGCTAAAAAAAGAAATTTAAAAGCAGCAGCAGTTGGTAAGATCATACCTGATATTGACCGGTGCCCCGTCCTTATCGAAACGAAGCGTCTCTGTGCGGGTTCCAAACTGGTCATATTTGTATACAGTCCTGCAAACCCGATTTTCAGGATTATTAAAAGGTTTCCTGTCCTTATCAAGGTTCCAGGTTTCAGTCTCTGCACCATGTTCGTCATAAGCATGCCGGATTATGGGTACCCTTTTTCCCCCGATATACTCACCATCCTGATCGTAAAACACAGATTCCAGGAGATAGCCGTTGCGGTCGAATTTGTTGATCCTCTTTGACCATCCCCAATAAACATTTGAGGTGAGCCCGCTTGCATTGAAAACCGAAAAACGTAATACGTCCCCCTGGTCATCGGGCTCAAAAAGAAAATAGGAAACCCCTACTTCACCGCAGTTTTCCGCAGTGCAATTGTATAAGGTGTCGGCCTTGTAATTTGCCATCCGGGTTACATAGCCTTTTTCGTTATAGGTGAATCTTAATTCATAAAAGGGACAAAAGGGATTCAGTATCGTCTCTTTTCCGGTCAGGTCATACCGGAGTTCCCGCACCATCCCGTCAGGCAGAACTTCCCACCTGAAAGAATGAATCCTGTTCCTGTTTTCAACCGGCTCCCCATATTTGCCGAAGAATGTGACACCGGTTCGGGTGCCATTTGGGTCAAGGGAATACTCAGCCCTGAATACGCCGGCGACCTCAATGGGTTCGTTTTTGTAATTGAAATAGTATTTATTCTGTTTATTATCTGAATAAACATAGGTTATTTTTGCTGCAAATCCCATTGATGAATAGCTGAGCAGCAAGTTGTTCCTGACATATTCGACAGACAAAATACGCCCTTTGTCGTCATAGGTAAACTTATAGCTGTTGATGGTTTTTGCCTTACGGGCGGAAAGAGGATGGATGCCCTTTTCCATGTCAAAGGGGGTTTGGCTGGTCAGCAGGTTCCTGTAGAATTTTACATCGTTCCGATTGCCGTTATCTGTTGGATGGCTGGTGCACGATATCATTACTATTGCAAGTAAAACATATAGGTGTGAGCGCATTTCGATCCTTTATTCAAATTGATTTCAATTAAATTTTGATGGTTTTTTAAGCACCAGGCTTTTAATTACCCCGGCCTGTACCGGTATGCAATATCCATCAGTTTTGAATTTCCACGATCCAGTTGCCGGCTTCTGAAATCTCGATCTCCACAAGGATCTCGAATTGCGTTGTCCTGAGTTTATTCCAGGCTTTATAGCGGATGGATCCTTTAAAGGGGAACATGACATCCTCAAACCCGAATTTCGGACTGAATTTTGTTTCCCTTCCGCTACTGCCCGAAAGTTGCATATCCTGAAAATCGGTTGACACGCCTCCCATCGAATTCGGATAGAACCACACCTGGTTTTCGACACCTTGTTTATAAACACGCATCCTGCTCACATTGCGCTGGGTAATAACCTTGTACGGAGGAGGCAGAACCTCTTTTTGCCGGATGTCGTTTTCCCATATCCAGGTCCGCTGAACTTCCTTCCCGTTTTCCTTGAAGATGACAGTACCTTTTCCGTTCCTTAATCCCTTCTTCCAATATCCTACATAAACGGTACCATCATCGAATTCAGCCCTGCCCTCACCTTCAGGATATCCTGCGGAAAACCTGCCCTTATAATGGAAACGCCCCCAGGCTTCACCAGCGCCGTGAGCCAGTCCGTTCTTGCATTTCCCGATATAAACCGAGTCCAGTGAAGGAAGCAGAACCTTGCACTCCGATTGGGCCTGGTCCGAGATTGTAACAAACAAGGCAATGAATAATATTATAAGTTTCATGTCTTAGAATTTTTTCGCGGGTTGCGTTATGCTCATGAATGGATCCCAAAATCACGCTGCATATTACTTAAAAAAATGGAGAGGGCCATTTTCAGTCCCCCTCCATTTACTTTTCATCTTGATATTTACTAGAAACCTAATGCCGGAACAATAGAAAACTCATATCCTTTTAGGCCTATTGAACACCTGTCCTGACATCCCACCACATTTTCTGGCCCCAAAAGTAATCTTTGATATTACCTTCGTATTCCTTTAAATTCACTGAATTCAGTCCAGCCTCGGTCAGTGGGTAAGGAAGCCTGAAAGGAGCGCGGTTATGGTCCGGAAAGGCACTGTTATAGGCCGGTGGAAGCAAGGGGACATCGGTCCTTCTGGCATCGGCCCAGGCTTCGTTATTCATCAGGAACAGGGCAAGATATTTCTGCGTATAGATCTTCTTGAGATCATCTGCATTATTTTGCCATGCCACACCTTCAGTTGCCAGATAGGGGGCTATTGCAGCATCAGACACGCCATACTGTTGCATCGAAGCTGTAATCCCTTTTTCGTATTCAGCCTGTGCAACTGCGGCCTGTCCTGTTCGCAAAGCGATTTCCGCTTTCAAAAAGCAAATCTCCGAATACCTGAAGAAACCGTCGTTAACATTATATTCATTACCTCCGGTGGGATTAGGATTGCCGCTTACAAATACCGGATTGAAATCAGAAATATCCTCCCTGATAAAAGGCGGAACAAAGCCGACCCTTTCAGATCCCCTGTATTTGCCATCTGTTGTGGCCGGTACAAACCATATCGGCAGCCTTGGGTCATTGAAATTATTCAACAGGTCGACAACGATTTTTCCGCCACCTTCGTGATGGCAGCAATACCACCAGTACCAGAATCCCTCTTCCCAGGGAGAAGTACCGGGCCATCTGAGTTCGATGTTGTCGGCATTGCTTCCAAGTACCGGATAATCGGCAGGATTGCCAAACAATTCATTGATGATTGAGGTAGAAGTGGCGAGATCAACATTCGAAATCCTGACGGCAACTCTCAATCGAAGGGAATTGCAAAACATCTGCCACTTTGCGACATCGCCGCCATTCAGAACATCACCTTCTCCGATGGGATCATTGCCACCAGCCTTAAACAAATCAGCTGCCTTTTTCAAGTCATCAATGATCGCTTTGTAGATGTCTTCCTGCTTGTCAAATTTCGGCGCAATAATGCCCTCTGCAGCTTTTGAAGCTTCCGAATAAGGCATGTCACGCCATTGATCGGTGGCAACCTGTGTCATCTGGGCCCTGAAAGTGAGGGCAGCTGCCAGCATATTTGTTTTACCGTCCTGTTCTGCTCCGGCGATGATTCTATTTATGTTCGTCAGACCTGCGTAATAGCCTCCCCACTCTTCACCAACGGAAAGGTAAGACTGATTTCCTGCTCCAAGCCTGGAACCAACATAATTGGCATGTTGTGCCCCCATGCTTCCAGGACTGAAATTTTCGCTGAAATTTACAATTACGGCACCAAAATGATTGGTTGTCGGTACCGAGGAAGGTTGATTGGGATTGGTATTGTAGGTCTCAAAATTCTTCGTGCATGCCCCCAGCAGTGCCAGGCACATTATCAGAATGATCCCTATGTTCAATTGTTTTTTCATAATTCAATTTTTTAAGTTGTGGATTTAATCACTAGATCAACTGATATTTAGAAGGATAATGCCAATTTCAGACCTAAGCTTCTTGAAGAAGGGATCTGCATCTGCTCATATCCCACACCGGCATTGCCGGTTCCAAAACCGGTCTCAGGATCAAGGTGAATATCGTTGGTCTTGTCGACATACAGCAAGGCCAGGTTCCTGGCAACAAACGACACCCTTGCGGAATACATGCCCAGTTTCTTGGCAACTTTTCCAGGAAGGGTGTAACCAATGCTAAGCTCCCGCAATTTGATGAAAGATCCATCCATCACCCAATATTCAGTCGTTCTCGCATATTGATTATAAAATTTCTGAGCGGTTACCCGTTTGGTATTCGGGGTACCGTCGGCCAGAACGCCCGGAACAACAATACCGGTTTCCCTGACATTGGTAGCCCCTGTAAAAGGATCATTGAGGGTGAGGGAAGTGTTCCCAAACCTTGTGCCCCAGAATTTAGTACCACTTATGATATCACCGCCTTTGCGGCCGTCGATCAGGATGCCAAGATTGAATCCCTTATAGCTGAAGTTGTTCTGAAGGCCTCCGATCCAGTCGGGTGTGATGTTTCCAAGTTCAAAGTTACCGGGAGCATTTTGGGTAAGCCCGGCCGATGTTATAACCAGGTTACCCTGATCATCCCGCAGCCATTTCTGCCCCATGATAACCCCGTAGGGTTCTCCCGGTCTGGCTTCTATATAGGAACTCCACATGTCGGATATCCATAAAGATTCCAGATCACCATACAATTCATTGACTCTGTTATTGTTTTTTGCCCAGTTTAGTGTCAGGTCCCAGTTAAAGCCACCCTTCGACTGGATGACACTTGCTGAGAAAATCACCTCAACTCCTTTGTTTTCAATTTCGCCGGCATTGATCAGCATGGAACTGTAACCTGCTGAAGTGGCAATGTCAACCGGCATGATCTGGTTCCGGGTTTTTAAATCGTAGTATGAAATATCGAGTTTAACCCGGTTATTGAAAAAGCGCATATCGAGACCAGCCTCGACCGAACCGGCGATTTCAGGTTTCAGGCCTACCGGCGGAAGGGTGCCCGGCAGGCTGAACATTGATACTCCATTCCATGGAGATCCAATGGAATTGTAGGTTGCGGCAATCTGATAAGGACCGGTATCATTACCCACCTGGGCATAACTTGCTCTTACCTTGCCATAGGAGAAGATCTTTGAATCGATCTTAAATGCATCTGTAAACACAAATCCCATGCTTACCGAAGGATAGAAATAGGACCAGCTATCCTTGGGCAACGACGAACTCCAGTCGTTACGTCCGGTTGCTCCCAGGAAGAGGTAGTTCTTATAAGAAAAGTTTACTGATCCAAGAACACTGTTTGTTACCTTCTTGGAATCGTATTGAGAAACGCCGGGGGTTCCTGCAATGTTCCCTATGGTAAAGAAATCCGGTACCGTCAGGTTGTATGCATTAAGGCCCACTTCATGCCCTTCTTCAAGACGGTAGTTAGCTCCGACAGTACCGTCGATCCGGAAATCTTCACCGATTTTCTTGTCAATCATGGCTAGGAAATCTGCATTGGTCTCCTGGGCAAATTTTTGGGTTTGCCAGAAATTACCGACCCCGTTGCCTTCATTACACTGGGCAAGCTTGATCTTTTTGCGCAACTCGTTATAATAATCAGTTCCGATCCTTCCTGTAAGAGTAATCCAATCTGCAATTTTATAATTTAAACTTGCATTGCCGAAAAAACGGTCCCTGGTTCTTGAGGCAGTGTTATGAAGCGATAAATAGGGATTGTCCATTTCGCCCAGAGAATAGGAATAGGTGTGGCCGAACTGATCGATTTCCTTCCAGTGTTCTTTAAGCGGTACTACGTCAACCTGGCGCTGGAACATTGCAAAAGTGGCAGCCGGGTTATCCCCGCCTCCGTCGTATCCCTGGCTTGGGAGGTTATTGCTGTGGTTATTCACATAGGTAAGGTTCGCCGAAGCTGACCACTTATCCGATAACTTCAGGTCTCCGCTGACACTTGCCGTATTCTTGGTCAGATCGGTGTTGTAGACGGTACCCTTAATGTCATTGTTCGACAGAAATACCCTGATGGATCCGATATCGGAAGATTTTGACAGGGCAATCGAGTTATCGAGGTTGACTCCTGTTTCAAAGAAATCCTTCATATTATTCGGACGCGAAATCCACAATTGGTCCTTACCGGTAAACTGGTCCAGCTTGAGACCTATATCCAACCGGGGTCCCCAGCTTCTGGGCTCACTGTCATTCACTCCGTTGCCCCAGCCATCCACATAATTATATGAATATTTTTTGGCGAAATCCTGATAGGTAAGATTGGGATTACCCAATTCCGTTTTCTTTAGTTGCCAGTCATATTCGCTTCCGTACATCCCCCCGCCGTATGAATTCTGCCAGGTCGGGAAAATGCTTACGTTATCAAGGGTGACTGAACTGATCAGGTCGATTCCAAGCTTGTTCTTTGGTTGTGAACCCCTTTTCGTTGTGACAACAACAACGCCGTTGGCAGCGCGGCTGCCGTAAAGTGCGGCGGCGTTGGCCCCTTTCAGTACGCTCATCGACTCGATGTTGCTCGGATCAAGGTCCATGGCCCCGTTGCCGTAATCCTGGCCTCCCCAGGCAGACATATCGGACGCGAAGTTGGTCATGGGGGTACCGTCAACGATCCATAACGGTTCGTTGTTACCGAACGAGTGGTTTCCACGGATGACAATCCTGGCTGAGGAGCCTACTGCACCGGTTGAATTGGTTACCTGCACCCCGGCGATCTTTCCGGAGAGGGCGCTTACTATGTTTGTCGGCTTGACAGCATTTATTGCTTCATTACCAATATCCTGAACTGCATAACCAAGCGCCTTTTTTTCACGGCGAATTCCAAGGGCGGTAACAACCACCTCATCAAGGTTTATAACATCAGTTTCCAAACTGATATCATAATTGTTGGATGATGTTATTGGAACTTCCAGTTTACGGTAGCCTATTGATGAGAACACCAGGATGCCACCCTGACCCTGTATAGATAAAACAAACCGGCCGTCAACTCCGGTCGTGGTTCCATTTTGCGTCCCTTTTACCAAAACGGTTGCTGTTGGAATAGGCTGCTTATCTGCCGCAGAGGTGACTATTCCGGTCAATTGACGTGTCTGGCCGAAGAGAGTACCGGCAAAAAACACCGCCAACAGTACAAAAAATAGTTTTTGCTTCATGGGTTAAATTTTACTTGTTTAAGTTTCTGACTATTCAACACGCTAAACTATCCTTAAGCAAAGGGAAAATAAATCACTTTGTTACCATCTTCATGTACTATCTTTGCACCGAGCCAGTGAACAATTTTGTGTAAACGAATAGCTGCCTGTTTAGCCGATACTTACCCTGGATCATTCCTTTTCTTGTCGACTGAGGTTGGCATTTTTTTTGTTTTTTCCAGTCAATAGCCAATGATAGTCTGATGCCGTAATATTCTTTTAAGGATAAACATTCTAATCTGGTTTGGAAATTGAAAAAAGTTTTATTTTTACACGCGTAAGTTACCGCGTAAGTAAATTTAAAATGAAACAAATTACGCAAGAAGATATCGCCCGGAAACTAAATGTCACCCGGATCACAGTGTCGAAAGCACTGAGGGATCATCCTGATATATCGGCCGCTATGAAGAAACGGGTGCTACAGACCGCCGATGAGATGGGCTATTTGCCGAATCAGATTGCACAACAGTTAACCACCCGGACCACCAAAACCATCGGGGTGATTGTTCCCGATCTCGAAAACAGCTTTTTCAGCCACGTGGTGAATAGCATTATCGATGCGGCAACCGATCGCGGTTACCAGATTTTACTCGCGGTGTCCAGGGAAAATGAGGAAATCGAGAAAAAGAACATCCGGAACCTGAGTGGTGTTCGATGATGACAAAGGGGTTCGCATGGCCATCGACCGGCTGGTTGTTGCCGGCTATTCACGTATCGCACATTTTGCGGGGTATTCAACGACCAATATCGGAAAAGAAAGACTCGGGGGGTATAAGGCTGCCCTGATAAATAACAGCCTTATTGTCCGTGACAAGTGGATCATTGAAGGAGGTTTTGAGCTGAACGACGGATATCATTCGTTCATGAAACTGTACGAACGGCATAATTTGCCGGAAATCGTACTAGCGGTAAACGACCGGGTGGCATTGGGCGCTTATAAAGCCATCAGGGAGCTGGGATTGCGCGTGCCTGAGGATATCGGGGTCGTTGGATTCGGCTTTACCGAAACGGCCGAAATGTTCAATCCTCCCTTATGCGTGATCAGTCAGGATCCCCGAAAAATGGGCCATCTTGCTGCCAACCGCCTCATGGATGAAATTCAGTCTTCATCAGTTTCAGGAGAAGAAATCAGAATTGATGAGACTTTTCAATGGAATAGTTCAGTTAAACAAAAAAATAGAGTGCAATGAAAAGAGTAGTTGTTACCGGTGCCGGTGGATTTATCGGCGGTCACTTAGTAAAGGCCTTGATAGCAAAAGGTTATCACGTTCATGGTGTAGATAAGAAGCCGCTTAATCAATGGTATCAGGTTACCGAAGAGGCCGATAACCTGGTGCTCGACCTCACCACCAAAGAAAACTGCTATCAGGCGGTGAATGGATATCATGAAGTATTTAACCTCGCGGCCGATATGGGCGGGATGGGTTTTATCGAAACCCACAAAGCCGATTGCATGTTGAGCGTTTTGATTAATACCCATTTGCTGATGGCGGCCCGGAATAAGGGGATCGACCGTTTCTTTTATGCTTCATCCGCCTGTGTATACAATGCTTCAAAACAAACAGACACCGATAATCCGGGACTACGCGAATCTGACGCTTATCCCGCTATGGCCGAGGATGGATATGGTTGGGAAAAGCTGTTCAGCGAGCGGATGTGCCGCCATTTCCATGAAGACTATGGAATTATTGTCAGGGTCGCCCGTTTTCACAATGTCTATGGACCATACGGCACCTACGACGGCGGCCGGGAAAAGGCTCCCGCTGCCCTCTGCCGGAAAGTAATCGACGGGGAACTAAACGGGGTGAAGGACATCGTGATATGGGGCGATGGCCATCAAACCCGGAGTTTTATGTACATCGATGATTGCATCAAGGGAATCCTGGCGATCATGTATAGCAATATCGAGGAACCTATCAATCTGGGCAGTAGTGAAATGGTATCGATCAACCAGCTGGCCGATATGGCCGAAGAAATTGGCGGGTTCAAACTGAACCGGTCGTACGACCTGAGCGCACCGAAAGGTGTTCGGGGCCGCAACAGCAAAAACACGCTGATCAGGCACTATTTGAATTGGGAGCCCTCGATTCCATTGATGGAAGGTCTGAAAAAAACCTATACCTGGATCCGGGAGCAGATGATCGAAGCCAAAGAATCCAACAAACACGTAAGGTTCAACTGATGATACCCCCGAAGAAGGTAATGGTCAGCGGCTGCTATGATCTGCTGCACGTGGGTCATATCGCGTTTTTCAAAACGGCGGCCGCCTATGGAAAGTTGTATGTATTTCTGGGCCGCGACGAGAATATCCGTCAACTGAAAGGCCAGGCACCCTATTTCTCGCAGGAAGAGCGCAAATTCATGGTGGGTTCGATTAAATATGTTGAGGAGGCCGTAATATCAAGCGGAATGGGAATGATCGATTTTGCTGATGATATGGCCAGGCTCAAACCCGATGTTTTCATCGTAAATTATGACGGCGGCTCGCAGGAAAAGAAAAGGCTATGTGAAAAACTCGGTGTGGAATATGTAGTGCTCGATCGTATTCCCGAGGAGGGATTGCCTGCCCGATCAAGCTCCGAAATCAAGGAAGAGCTGAGGTTCCCTTACCGCATCTGCATTGCCGGAGGCTGGATGGATCAGCCCTGGGTATCAGAAGTCCATCCGGGTTCTGTTGTGGTTGCCCAGATCTGGCCCACCATCGAATTCAACGACCGGAGTGGCATGGCAACCAGCTCCAGAAGCGTGGCCATTGAGTTATGGGGCAATCAGCTGCCGCAAGGCGATCCACTGCGCAATGCACAACTCCTTTTTGGAGCTGAAAACTTCCAGAAAACGTATGTCTCAGGTTCCCAGGATCATATTGGATTATTAAAACCCGGTGTTAACCGGCTTTATTACCACGGAAGCTACTGGCCGGAGAAGATTGAATCATCGATTGATCCTGATATCTGCGACTGGCTGTCGAGCGTCATACATCTCGTTCCCTTACGCCCCAGATCAGAAGGCTACAACCCTTTGCTGGATAAGCATCTGGATCAGGCTATCGTTAGGGAACTCGGCGAAGCGGGTGATAAATGCTGGGAAAGCATTGTCAGAAAAGATGTAATTGGCTTGGGCCGATCAATGAAAGAGACTTTCCTGGCCTGGAAAAAGATGCTGCCATATACCGTGCCCGACTGGGTATTGCAGGAAATGGAAACCAAATACTTTCCGTATTATCCGGGAGCCATTACTTCCGGAAGTGGCGGCGGCTATGTGATGGTGGCATCGGAGAAAGATGTTCCCGGGGCGGTTAAAATTCGTATAAAGTTTTAAATTCTTAATTCGAATGCACCGGAGTGAAGGACCATTTCGATGACTTGGATGAGCAAACCTGGCGTAAATGAATCAATCTTGCTCCAAATTGCATGGGATATTATGCCGCTAAATATTGTTTAGAACGATGGTACCGATTGGGAATTCCACGCCGGATTTAAGTTTCATAGAATTCCTTCGGACAAATCTTGAAATCGTTCCTTCTTGTAGCATTATTTTTATCTTCGCCCTATGCCGCGTTTCGATAAAAATAAGACACTGACCCTGAGTGATGCCATCAAGGTGACACGGCCAAAATCCTTTATGGTCATGGCTAAACCGATTGGACCGGTATGCAACCTGAATTGCACCTATTGCTATTATCTGGAAAAGGAGAAGCTGTATACTGATACCGGCAGTTTTAAAATGACCGGTGACGTATTGGAAAGCTATATCAAACAATTTATTGAATCACAAGAAGTTCCAATCATTACATTTACCTGGCAGGGTGGCGAACCCACTCTTCTGGGGCTCGAATTCTTTATTAAAGCAGTTGAACTTCAGCAAAAATACCGCGCAAGCAAGAAAATAGAAAATGCATTCCAAACCAATGGAACCCGTTTAACGGAGGATTGGTGCCGTTTCTTTAAAAAGCACAATTTCCTGGTAGGGATTTCGATTGACGGCCCCGCCGAAATTCATGATAAATACCGCAAATCCAAATCGGGTAAGCCAACATATCAAGAGGTAATGAAAGGGATCCGGTTATTGAAAAGATTCCAGGTGGAGTTCAACACCCTTTCGGTAATCAATGATGCCAACGTGCTGAAACCTTTGGAAGTTTACCGGTTTCTCAAGAAGATCGGGAGCGGATACATTCAGTTCATCCCGATCGTTGAACGCCGGTCAGATATCGCGCCTCCCGATGGCCTGACTCTGGTTTCACCCGCATACAGCGATCCTGCAAAACTGACCGATTGGTCGATAAGTGCCCGGCAATTTGGAAAATTTATGACTACGATTTTCGATGAATGGGTGCGGAATGATGTTGGCAAAGTATTTGTGCAGCTGTTTGATGTTACCCTGGCCAATTGGGTTGGTGCTCCTCCCGGCCTGTGTGTTTTTGCCGAAACCTGCGGGGAAGCAGCTGTGATGGAGCACAATGGCGATCTTTATTCGTGCGATCATTTCGTTTACACTGAATTTCTGCTTGGCAACATCCTTGAAACCCCGATGGGAGAAATGATGGCATCAGGCCGGCAGATTCAGTTTGGCAAGGACAAGCGCGATAACCTGCCCCGTCAATGCCTGATGTGTGATGTCCGGTTCGCCTGCCACGGCGGATGTCCCAAAAGCCGCATCGCCACAACTGAGGGAGGACAGCCCGGGCTCAATTGGCTGTGCGAAGGGTACAAATCTTTTTTCGAATACGTTAAACCGTACATGGATTTTATGGCTAACGAACTGGCTCACGAACGCCCGCCGGCTAATATTATGCATGCTTATCCTAACCAGTAATCGTTCCTTTATGGATTTCTTCTTAACCCCGGAAACAGTATAGGATATGATGGAATTTACCAATAATTTATACTTTTGGATAAACTAACCAACTGGAGTGAAGACCTCTGCACAGCTTTATGAAAATCTCCTCCTCAAAAGGATAAAAGAAGAGGATAAATCCGCTTTTTCCATCCTATTTTCTGCCTATTACGCTGATCTTGTTATGTTCTCCACCACGTTTACTCATAATAAAAGTGTTGCAGAGGAAATCGTCCAGGACGTATTCGTCCGCTTTTGGGAAGGCCGACATGCTCTTAAAATTACAGGTTCCCTGAAATCATACCTATTGAAATCTGTCCAGAATGGCTGTATTGATTGGTTACGGCATATGAAAATGCGGCATGCCTATGAGCAGTATTTTGTGGAAAACAGTTCAGCTTTTGACAACGACAACGAGTCCTATCAGCTTTGTTCTGAATTACAGGAACGGATGCAGACCGCTTTGGAACACCTTCCAAAAGAAGTGGCGGAATCCTTTCTTAAGAATAGGTTTGAGGGTTTAGGTTATCAGGATATTGCAAAACTGCAGGGTGTCTCTGAAAGAACGGTCGAGGTACGCATTGGTAAGGCGTTGAGACTGCTACGGGAACATCTCCGGGACTATTTCATTACCATTTAAAAAAAGATGATTTTTCAATGTGGTTTTTTTAGTAAGAAACGTCTTTGATATTGAAAGGAATTATATGACTGAACTGGAACAAGAAATCATTGACCGTTTAATTGGCGCCTTTTTAGCCGGGAAAATGTCAGCGGAGGAACGAACTGCACTGGAGACCTGGATCCTCGAATCCGCAGAAAACAAGAATTATTTTCAGCAGGTGAAAAATATCTGGGAAGTTGCCTGCAGTGCTACTGAATTATCTCAGATTGATACCGGAAAGGCTCTGAAAAAAACCATGCACCGCATTTCCGGAGGCTGGAGACCGGTACGAATTGTGTCCGTTTTGCAAAAAGTTGCCGCAGTTCTCCTGCTGCCCTTACTGGCAGGCGGATACTTTTTGGGAGGATACCAAATGCTGAAGAAACAAAGGAAACAAGTGATCTATCATGAGGTCACGGCTTCTTCCGGAACCAGGTCCAGTTTAAATCTGGCTGACGGAACTATCGTGTGGTTAAACTCCGGAAGCCACATCAAGTATCCGGACAGGTTCACCGGCAATAACCGGTTGGTCTATCTTGAAGGGGAGGCTTTTTTTTCCGTCAAGGCAGATAAAACACATCCTTTTTACGTAGAAACAAATAAGCTCACCCTTAAAGCTACCGGAACCCAGTTTAACCTTATGGCCTACCCGGGCAGTTCAGATCTTCAGGTGACTTTAGTGGAAGGCGCCGTAGATGTGTTTCATTCCGGAAAGGATAAGAAGCAAGCCTTAATCGGGACTTTACATCCTAACGAGCATCTTCGGTTCGATACCCTGAGTTCAGGTGTTAGCATAAATTCCGGTGATGTGTACAAATATTTCGCGTGGAAAGATGGGAAACTGATATTCCGCAATGAATCGCTGGCTGAGGTTGTCAAGGTCTTAAACAGGCTCTTTCATGCCGATATTACCATCATGGATAAAGACATTGAGGATTACCGGTACAGGGCAACATTCCGGGAGGAATCATTAAGTGATATCCTTTACCTCCTCAAAATGTCCTCCCCTATTAAATATCGCGAGATAGCCAGCAAGGCTATGCCGGACGGATCATTTTCAAAAAGAAATATTCTAATTTATAAGAAATAACAACAGATTACTAACCTTTTAAACCGAACAATATTATGGATACAGGATGAACGCTTCAGCAGCGTTGACAAAAAAAAGGAAGAGTGCTGAAACACTCTCCCTTTAGAGATAGGTCAACTCAACATTTGGACGATTAAGCCGATGAATTATTAACCTAAATACTTTGCAAAACTATGAAAAAAAAACAAATTTCACAATGGTTTGTAAATCAAGATGTTGCATTTTACAAATTACTTCTAACCATGAAACTTACCCTGTTGCTATCATTTATGGGAATGCTTTCAGCTACGGCCGGCACGATCTACTCGCAGACGGCTAAGGTATCCCTGAATCTTTCCAACGTAAGCGTTGAAAAGGTGCTGAATGAGATTGAGGACCACAGCGACTTTTATTTCCTGGTCAATCAGAAAATGGTGGATATTAACCGGAAGGTGAGTGTTACTGCTAAAGAAAAGCCAATCCGGGAAGTACTGGTCTCCATATTTACCGGAGAGGACATTGATTTCTTTGTCTTTGATAAGCAGGTGATCATTGCTCCCAAAGATCAGGTTTCAAAACTGACTGTTGCATCATCTATTAAAGTAACCGGGAGGGTTACTGACGGAAGTACCGGAGAACCCTTGCCGGGAGTCAACATCTCGGTTCAGGGAAGCTCCACCGGTGTTACTACTGATCTGGATGGAAAATATTCCATCACGGTACCAGATGCCAATGCGGTATTGTTATTTTCATTCGTAGGTTATAATACCGAACAGGCTGTTGTTGGGGACAGAACGGCTATCGATATCGTACTGATGCCGAATATTCAGGCAATGAGCGAAGTTGTTGTAATCGGATATGGAACTCAGAAAAAGAGGGATGTTACCGGAGCCGTATCAACAATCCGGGTTGCGGATATGCAAAAGGTGGTTGCCAATAATGCTTCTGTAGCTTTGCAGGGCCAGGCCTCCGGGGTAAATGTTGTACAAACAAATGCTGATCCGGGAGCCGGAGCTGACATCCGCATCAGAGGTATCGGTACCCTTAATAATCACTTTCCACTTGTAATTGTTGATGGTGTTCCCGCCGATATTAATGCAGTGGATCCCAAGGATATCGAATCAATAAACATTCTTAAGGATGCTGCATCGGCCGCTATTTATGGCTCCAGGGCAGCTAACGGTGTCGTCATTATCAATACTAAAAGAGGTACCGGTGTTGCTGGACAAAAAACCAGGGTTGAATACAGGGGGTACACCAGCTTCAATTCAAGGGAAAAAGATTTTGGGCTGATCAACAATGCCGCCGACTATGTTAAAGTGGCCAAAATGGCTGCAGATAATTCCGGGTCAGATTATCCGGTGTTTGTTACTCAATGGGAAGCTAATCCGGAAAAGTTTGGTAACACTGACTGGGAAAATGCAATATTCAGGAAAGCTACTGAGCAAAAGCACGAATTATCAGTGTCCAGAAGCGGGGATAATTTTAATTTCTATGTCTCTGCCGGCACCAAAAAGGAAGAAGGGATCAGATTGGGTTCTGGTGACAACCAGAATTCACTGAGAATAAACTCCGACTTTAAGATATCGAAAATGCTGAAGATCGGTGAGTCCTTTGGGTACACTCAAAATTTGGGAAACAGGTGGGATAACACTTATTTCTTTTATGGTTTAATTTATACCAACCCATTGCAGAAAATTTATGATCCGTCAACCCCGTCAGGATATGCACCAACGCTTCGTGATGTCGGATTTAAGACATCCGGCAATCCGGTCAAGGAATGGACTCTGAACGACAGGTCATACAAGAATGATAATATGTTCGCTTCTACTTATCTGGAGTTCGAACCCATTAAAAATCTGAAATATCTGTTCAGGATCAGTCAAAACTATTCTCGGATCACCGGGTTCAATTTCCAGCCGACCTATTATTCCGACTTCTATGATCAGCGGAAGGAAAACTATGTGTCAGAGACCTATGGCAACGGGATTCATAATATCATGGACAACATCCTTTCCTATTCGATCGAAAAATCGAAACATTCGGTCAGCGCCCTGGTCGGGTATTCAAGGGAAGATAATAAATATCATTGGTTCAGCGGATCAGGTAAAGTTACTCCATCAAACTCCATCCAGAATCTGGGAGCAACCACTAAAGATAAAACGACAGATGGCGGTGAAGAGGAGAACAGGCTGCTTTCGATGTTTGGACGAGTTTCCTATACTTTTGCAGATAAATACATGTTCCAGGCTAACGTTCGCAGGGATGGATCTTCCCGGTTCCCCGTTGAAAACCGCTGGGGCTGGTTCCCTTCGGCATCTGTCGGCTGGAGGATTAGTGAGGAATCATTCTTTAAAGCGCTGAAGCCTACGGTCAATGAATTTAAACTCAGGGCAAGCTATGGTACCCTGGGAATGCAGGAGGTGGGTAACTACACCTTTATTCCTACCATACTGATGGATAATTCAGGGGAAACCAATTATCCCTTTGGTATCGGGCCATCGCAAACTATTTTTGTGGGCGGCAGACAGGTTGCATACTCATCAGTTGGCCTGAAATGGGAAACGACCAAATCCACGAACGTAGGATTTGATCTGGCCATGATGGATAACAGGTTGACCCTGGAGGGCGACTACTACGTTAAAAATGTTTCGGACATTTTGTTTGCCGTACCGATTCCACTTTCGACCGGAAGCAGCACCTCCCCCCCTGTTAACTCTGCATCAATTTTAAACAAGGGATTTGAAGTGGCAGCCGGATGGAGGCAATATGAAGGTGACTTTAAATATGATTTAAGGCTGACCTTTGCCACCAACACCAATGAAGTCACAAAACTGGGGAAAATCGGAAACGAAGCAATCTCCGGAGGATCCGTGTACTGGGCTTTGAACGATGTTACCCGAACGGAAGTAGGTACCGAGCTCGGAGAATTCTACTTGTTTGAAACAGCAGGATTGTTCCAGACCCAGGCTGAAATTGATGCCTATAAAGGAACTTCAGGGGAGCCCATCATGCCTGATGCAAAACCCGGGGACCTTAAAATCGTGGATACCAATAAAGATGGAACGATTGACAACAAAGACAAGATCTTCATGGGAAGCGGCCTTCCGAAAGCTGAATTGGGATTGACTTTTAACGCATCCTATAAGAATTTCGATCTGAACATGTTTCTCTATTCATCGCTGGGTCTGAAAAAGTATAATGGAGGAAGGTGGATGGCCAGTTTAGCGGAGGAATATCACGGGTGGACCACTGATATGCTGGATGCCTGGACACCGCAAAATACCGATACAGATATCCCCCGGCTGGTCACTGATGCAAGCCACTGGAATGTCCGTGAGAGTGACCGGTTCCTTGAAGATGCATCCTATTTGCGGATCAAGCATATTGAGCTGGGGTACAGTTTGCCCCAAAAGCTGGTTAATAAGGTCAGAATAAATGCATTGCGTCTCTATATCGGTGGCGATAACCTGCTCACATTCACCAAATACAAAGGTTGGGATCCAGGGATCGGAGGAGGTGGCGATTCCTATGCCAGCGGTATCGACAGGTATCCTTACCCGGTTGCCAGGCGTGTAATGTTAGGCCTTCAGGTTACTTTTTAATTAAAGGAGGAAATCTATCATGAAAAAATATAATAAGATTATTTCAGCGTTGATAATGATATTGATTATCACATCCTTCGGATGCAAAGAAGACTTTCTTGATCTTACAAATCCGAATGAACTCACGCCTGATCAATTCTGGAAAACCGAAAGCGATGTTGACATGGCCATCACATCTCTTTATGCCTGCATTGGCATGGGGGAATGGTCGGAGCAATGGGATTTCAATGAACATTTCAATATGTGCCAGGAAGCAAGAAGCGACATGGTTCGCTGGTCAATCTGGCAGCCGCAGCAGGCCATTTCCGAATATACGTATACTCCCACGCAGTATATGGAAAGAAACCAATGGAAATGGTGCTATAAAATGATCTTTACGGCAAACCAGATAATTGAAAACGTTGCTAAAATGACGGACCTGGATGCTGCCAAGAAAAAGATCTATGATGGGGAAGCCAAATTCGCAAGAGGCCATGCCTATTTTCTTCTTTTGAAGAACTTCGGTAATGTTGTGCTTGTGACTGAACTGGCTAAAACTCCTGATGATTTTTATAAGCCTCAGTCGCCAGCCGCAGATGTTTGGGCACAGATTGAAAAAGATTTTACTGATGCCAAAGCTAATCTGCCGGCCTCCTGGGAAGCAAAATGGCTTGGAAGGGCCACCAAGGGCGCTGCCACAGCATACCTTGGCAAGGCATATCTTTTCCAGGAAAAATGGGCTCAGGCAGAAACTGAATTCAGGGCCGTAACCACAATGGGTTATAGCCTTGTATCGGATTATGAATCTTTGTTTACCGGGTTAAATGAACATAGCTCAGAGTCCATCTTTGAGGTCAATTTCTCCGCAACTGAAGAAGCAGGACGGCTTGAATCAGTTGCTGTTGCTGAATTGTATTCAGAGTATAATTCCGTTTGGGTTACCGACTGGGGAAAGGAGCTCTTTTTGAATGATAAAGCCCCGGACGGTGGATTCAGCAAGAGATTCTATGCTTCGGTGTTATGGGATGATCCGGGATGCAGCGTCTGGTACTGGAATGACATGAATTACAGGGATTTCTTTACCAGCGTTAACCAGGCCAGCGAGGACAGGATGTTCTTTAAAAAATATGTTGTATACCGGAGCTCCTGGCCGGATGTTACAAAAGCTGACAATAATTATTTTATACTCCGTTACGATGATGTCCTGCTGATGCTGGCCGAAGCTTTAAATGAGCAGGGAAAAACCGGAGAAGCCATACCCTATGTCAACCAGGTAAGGGAAAGAGCCGGATCAGTTTTACTGAGTAGTTTAAGCCAGTCCCAGCTCAGGCAGCATATCAGGGAAGTTGAACGGCCCCTTGAATTCGTATGTGAAGCCACCAGATTTGACGATCTGAAAAGGTGGTACGGATTCGGAAAGGAGGGGGGACTGAAGGCTCTGTTAATGTCTCATGGCAGGTACTCTGCTGAAAATTTCAGAGATAACGTCAGCGAGCTGTGGCCAATACCTCAAAGGGAACTGGATGCAAATCCGAAACTGGAGCAAAATCCAGGATATTAACAAATTCTTAAACAGAGGGTATTCATTGGGATACCCTCTGTTTTTCTTTTTTCAACTCTCTCTTTTTATTGAAGTGACCTGTCATAATAAGGTGTTATAGGTCCTCCCGGAAATCAGATGGGCTATCCGGAAAGAAAGCATTACATCAGTCTTCTTGACTATCAATGATTTAATGACAAATTAATTAATGAAAATATGGAAAAACTGAAAAACAGTTTGGAATCCCTGTCTCTGGAAGGCAAAGTCGCCATTATAACCGGAGGTGCGTCTGGAATTGGCCTGGGAACGGCCAAAAAGCTGGCCAGATTCGGAGCAGAAATTTCCATTCTGGATATTAATGATAAACAGGGTAAGGATGCAGAAAAAGAGATTATCAGTGCCGGTGGCAAAGCACATTATATCCATTGTGATGTAAGAATGGCTGAAGAATGTAAGAAGGCGATTGACGAAACATTTAAAATCTATGGCAGGATCGACATCCTGTTTAATAATGCAGGCATTGCTATTCGGAAAAACGCAGTTGACCTGGAATCAGAAGAATGGGACCTGGCGCTTAACGTGTCCCTGAAAGGGCAATACCTGGTTACCAAGTATGCGGTACCTTATATGATTAAAGCTGGTGGGGGAAGCATTATTAACACGGGTTCAGGCTGGTCGCTGAAAGGTGGGGAAAATGCCGTATCCTATTGTGCCATGAAAGGGGGAACGCTCAACATGACACGTGCCATGGCCATAGATTTCGGGAAATACAATATACGCGTCAACACGGTGTGCCCGGGTGATATTGACACCCCCATGCTAAAGAGTGAATGCGAACAATTGGGAGGAGTTTATGATGATGATTACATTAAAAGCTGCATAACGGGTCGTCCTATCCAAAGAATCGGAACCGTAGATGATGTCGCTAACGTTGTGCTCTTTTTTGCCAGCAATATGTCAACATGGATTACTGGCACCCATCTCGTGGTTGATGGGGGAGGTATTGCTTAAATATCAATCAATTAATAAAAATTTTATATGACACCAAAACCCAACTTTGTTCATCCTTACATCCCAAATTCCGCGCCTGCCAATAAGGAGAAAATGATGCAGGAATTGGGGATTAAGGATATCAGTGAACTTTATGATGATATTCCGGATAGGCTCAGGTTCAAAGGGAAAATGAATATTCCGCCGGCTATTGCCTCTGAGCTGGAATTACGGAAACACATGACCGGGATTCTGAATAAGAACACCTCCTGTGAAGATAACCTCAGTTTTCTCGGATCAGGGTGTGCCCAGCATTATGTGCCTGCCATTTGTGACGAGATTACCGGCAGGGCTGAATTTCTTACTGCCTATGCCGGTGAGCCATACGAGGATCACGGACGCTTTCAAACCCTTTTTGAATATGAAAGCCTGATGGCCGAACTCCTCGACGTTGATGTCGTAAATGTACCAACCTACGACTGGGGGCAGGCTGCCTGCAGTTCAATTCGCATGGCTGGCCGGATAACCGGGAGGAAAGAGATGCTGGTTTCCGGCACCATTTCGCCTGACAGACTCATGGTGATAAAAAACTATTGTGAACCCGTCATGAAGATTGTTGTACTTGAATTCTCCGCCGAAACCGGTCAGATGAATATCGAGGATCTCCTGAAAAAAACCGGGAGCAACACTGCCGGTGTTTACTACGAGAATCCGTCTTATCTGGGTTTCCTGGAAGAGGAGGGATCGGAAATAGCAAATATTGTACACCAGTCGGGAGGTATCGTGATCGTTGGGGTTGACCCTATCTCACTCGGTGTCATTGCTCCTCCAAGCCAATATGGTGCCGATATCACCTGCGGAGATATCCAGGGACTGGGTAACCATATGTACCTCGGTGGATCGCTCGGAGGATTTATCGGAACAAGGGATGAAGAAAAATATGTGATGGAATATGCCTGGCGCCTGTTTGGTATTGCCAAAACTTCGGTTGAAGGGGAATGGGGTTTCGGGGATGTTGCTTACAACCGAACCTCCTTTGGGGTCAGGGAAAAAGGAAAGGAATTTGTTGGAACTGCTGCAGCACTCTATGGAATTTCAGCTGCTGTCTACCTTTCGCTGATGGGCCCTGAAGGAATGAAGGAACTCGGCCGGCTGATTCTCCAGAATGGGCTCTATGCACAGAAAAAGATAGCTTCATTACCCGGAGTCAGGTTGAGGTTCAGCTCTACCAATTTCAAGGAATTTGTGGTTGACTTTTCTTCTGCCGGAAAATCTGTGGCTCAGATTAATCAAGCATTACTTGCCAAGGGTGTTTTTGGCGGAAAGGATCTGTCTGGTGAATTTCCTTCTTTGAAGAACTGTGCACTCTATTGTGTAACCGAGATGCATTCAAAGCCGGATATTGATACTCTGGTATCTGCCGTAAGTGAAATCCTGAAGTAATCATAAAAAAACAAACCATGAATATTCAAAAAGGAAGCCGGTTAAGAAATTTCCATCAGGCTAAATGGGATGAGGAAGTGATATTTCAATTGCATACACCCGGTGAAAGGGGGATCATAGTATCTGAAGCTGATCCGGAGATTCAGCAGGAAGTTGGTGACGGTTTATCATCGTTACCCTCGCATTTAATCCGCAAGGAAGGTCCGGCTTTACCGGAGGTTGGACAAATGAGGGTTCTTAAGCACTTCCTCAGGCTGTCACAGCACACCCTTGGTGCGGATTTGAATATCGACATAGGCCAGGGTACCTGCACAGTCAAATACAATCCCAAGATAAACGAGGTGTTTGTACGAAGCCCCAAAGCATCAAAGCTGCATCCATACCAGGATCAGGGAACCATTCAGGGAGCCCTTCAAATAATGCATGAAATGGACTTGTACTTCAGGGAGATTTCGGGGATGGCCCGGTTTACTTTCCAGCCAAGTTCAGGATCGCATGCCATTCTTGTAATGGCATCTATCATGCATAAATACCATAGCCTAAGGGGAGAAAGCCATCGGGACGAGCTGATAACCACAATATTTTCACATCCTTCCGATGCCGCTGCGGCAGCAGTTAAGGGGTACAAGGTAATCACCATATTTCCCGACAAAAATGGATTTCCGGATATGGATGCGTTGAAAAAAGCTGTTTCCTCAAGAACTGCCGGTCTTTTCATAACCAATCCCGAGGATACAGGCATTTTCAATCCATACATTGATGAATTTACCCGAATCATTCATGAAGCCGGAGGGTTATGCGGGTATGACCAGGCGAATGCGAATGGGATATTGGGAGTCACCAGGGCGAAAGAAGCCGGATTCGACATGTGCTTTTTCAATCTGCATAAAACCTTTGCCTCGCCGCACGGATGCGGGGGACCTGCCGGCGGTGCGTTGGGAGTTACAAAGGGCCTGGAAAGCTACCTGCCTGTCCCTCTAATTGATTTTAAAGATGGAAGATATCAACTAAACTGGGATCTGGAGCATACCATTGGAAAAACCCGTTCGTTTTATGGTCCATTTCCCGTAATTCTTAGATCCTATGCATGGATCAGAAGCCTGGGAGAAGAAGGATTGAAGGAAGTAGCCAGAATTGCCGTTCTGAACAACAATTATATTCTAAAAAATCTGACTGAGATCGAGGGTGTTGAATCTCCATTTCCGGGTGGAAAGCACAGAATTGAACAGGTCCGTTATACCTGGGAGAAATTCCACCATCAAACCGGGGTCGATATTCACAATGTGATTTTCAGGATGTGCGATTTCGGATTCCATTTATGGACCAGTCATCATCCGTATTTAGTACCCGAACCGTGTACTATTGAACCTACCGAATCCTATTCGAAAGCTGAACTGGACGAGTATCTCGATGGATTGCGCCATATTGCTGAAGAAGCCAGGACAGACCCTGAAACGGTAAAAAGTGCTCCCCACCGGAGCGTTGTTCACACCATTGATGAAAGCTGGTTCGATGATCCGCAGAAATGGGCGATCACGTGGAGGGCTTTCTTAAAAAAGCACGGTGAGGAATTCAACAAAAAGGCATGATACTAACATGAAAAACAACAGGTGTCTTCTGTTTCCCAAGACAATGATTGGTGCAATTATTCTTGTTCTTGCCGTGCAGTGCCAAACTCCTGTACAATCCCCGAAAATCACCCAGGCTGTTTCTCCTCAGCAGAAGAACCGGGACGCCCGGTCTTTTTTCCCGAAAGCCGATCTGATGAAAATCGGGGCATTTTACTATCCGGAGCAATGGCCCCGGGAGCAGTGGGCCCGCGATTTCAATAATATGGCGGGATATGGATTTGAATTCACACACCTCGCCGAATTTGCATGGACTTTTCTGGAGCCGGAAGAAGGGGTTTACGAGTTTAAGTGGCTGGACGAGGCTATCGACCTGGCGTTTAAAGCAGGTCTCAAGATCATATTGTGTACTCCTTCGCTCGCCCCTCCGGCTTGGATGGGGGAAAAATATCCGGAAATTTACCTGGTCGGATCAAATGGCCGGCGCAAGGAACACGGGATACGCGCAAATGCTTCATTATCCAATCCCCGGTATCAGGAATTCGTTGATAAAATCGTCTCGGCCTTAGCAGAGGGCTATGGCAAAGATCCCCGGATATGGGGCTGGCAACTTGATAATGAACCGCTTGCAACACCCGACTACAGCCCTTCCGCACGGGCAGCATTCCAACGATGGCTTAAAGAGCGTTATAGCACGATCGATAAACTGAATGCCGTTTGGGTTGGAAGTTTCTGGAGTACCCGCTACGACAATTTTGAACAGGTTTTGATACCCAACGAAGCCATGAATGAGGAAGACAAACTCAGCCCTCACTCTTTGCTCGATTTCCAGCGATTCACGGCAGATATTACCGCCGGGTTTCTGAACCATCAGGCAGATATTCTCAGGAACCATATACTTCCGGAACAATGGGTCACCACAAATTTTATCAACGTCAGCACTTCTTCTGATCCTCGACTGTCGGATCATCTGGATTTTCCAACGTTTACGATGTATCCGGTAAGCGGGAAAAATGAATTGGGCGGTAATAATTTCCGGACCGGTATCCCCTTCCGGATTTACGAAGCCTGCGATTATTATCGGCCGATCGCCGGAATAACTGGATTGATGGAACTTCAACCCGGCCAGGTCAACTGGGGTTCGGTAAATCCCCAGCTCCTTCCGGGTACGGTCCACATGTGGATCATGGAGGCATTCGGCGGAGGTTGTTCGTTCCTGTGCACTTACCGCTACCGGCATCCGATCCGGGGCAGCGAAATGTACCATGAGGGTATTGTAGGAACCGACGGAGTGACGCTTTCGCAAGGAGGCCGTGAATTTGTTCAGGCCATCCAGGAAATAAAACAACTTCGCACCGGGTATGATCCGGCAGCACCCATCCCGGAGATCCTGGCCAAACGCAGAACCGCTCTGCTCTGGAGCCATGAGGTGATGTGGGATCTGGATATTCAAAAACAGTCCGTCATGTGGAACACCTGGAGACACCGGAATAATTATACGCTGGCAGTCAAATCTGCAGGGGCACCGATGGATTTCATCTCTGAAAAAGATGATTTTGATGCCTATCCATTTCTGATCGCACCTGCTTATCAACTGGTTGACAGCGTATTGGTCCGGAAATGGAAAACCTACGCAGAAAATGGGGGACATCTGATCTTAACCTGCCGGACCGGACAAAAAGATAAGAACGGTCACTTTTTCGAGGCAGGCTGGGCTGCTCCTATCAGGCCTCTAATTGGCGCCGATCTTGATTTTTTTGATATGCTGGTGCCGGATATGTATGGTACGGTAAAGTCAAACAACATTAATTATCAGTGGAACACATGGGGTGAAGTACTGACTCCTCACAACGGCACTGAAGTTCTGGCAACCTACGCTGACCAGTATTATGCGGGAAAAGCAGCGGCAGTTACCCGCCGCCTGGGCAAGGGATCAGTCACTTTTATCGGTGTTGCCTCCAAAGACGGTTTGCTGGAACGTCAGCTTGTACGGGATGTATATGAAAGGGCGGGCGTCATGATTGAAGATCTTCCAAAAGGTGTTTTCATGGAATGGCGGGATGGATTTTTTGTTGCTGTAAACTATACCGATCAGGATTTCCGGATTCCAGTTCCGGCTAACGGGCATATCCTCGTGGGAAGCAATCCGCTAAAAACTGCACAGGCAATCGTGTGGACATTGAAATAACATTGCAGTAGAGGATCTCTGACCGGAGTTGCTGACAGTACTTCTACCCTTCCGGGCGGTGAAAATATGAAATGTCTTTGTCAGGTTAATCCTGGTTGCGCAATCACTGCACTTTCATGGGTCTGACAGGAAAAATGCTTCAAACACTATGAAACAAAATCGACGCATCAAAGAATTTAGAAAGTGGACCATGTTCTTAAGAGTCATTTATCCATTGCTTCTTTTGTTTATGCCAGCAGCAAACTCCGGCATTAAAGCCCAAAACAAGGATGAACTTGACATTTCAAACTATTGCTCGGAAATTATTGTAAATGGTAACATAAAGGTCTCACTGTACACACATACCATGTTCAGGGTTCGCACATCTGAACTTAAAGGGGAAAAATTCCCTCCAAAATATGAAATCCCATTCCTGATCGGCAAACTTAGCAACTGGAAACCTGTATCATTTTCACAAAAGGAGGATAACGAATATCACTACATTGAAACCGACAGATTACAGATCAGGATATCGAAGCGTGACTGGTCATGGACGGTATGGACACCCGGAGGAGGAAAACAGATCTACCCGTCGGCAGGGAAAATTTATGGCATGTTTAAGGACGGCTATTCGGTTTTCGACAATGCCAGTGCATTTGATGAAAGGAACAAGAACAGCCGTTTTTCCCATTGGTTTTATAATCCCGCAACACAAAAGTATACTGATATTTACCTGTTCGAGGATTTGATATTTGATAAGTATTTTATCTATGGACCTGATTATCCCTCATTATTCAGTCAGTTTAACGAGCTTGTAGGACCTGAACCGATGCTCCCGATTAAAGGCTATGGATTCTTTCAGACACAGCATATTGGATGTTCGGGAAACCAGGAGAAATTGCTGGAACTCGCCCGTAAATTAAGAGAAAGAGATATTCCGTGTGACAACCTGATCATCGATTTTGAATGGGGTGACGGATGTCCAGGTGAGGATGAAAAATACTGGGGACAATCCCTGGATTGGTCTCCTGCCTATAGTAACCCTCTGACACCGAAACAGATGATCGCCAAACTGGATTCCATGCATTTCAATGTCATGCTGATCCATCACAGTGCCCCGGATTTTTCTAACCGCGAGCTGGATAC
Source organism: Bacteroidales bacterium (assembly GCA_041658425.1). GTDB lineage: Bacteria > Bacteroidota > Bacteroidia > Bacteroidales > UBA12481 > UBA12481. The sequence goes on from JBBAAF010000002.1 coordinate 96,338, forward strand.
CCGCAGAAGGCCGGGTGACTGGACCTCCAAGGTTTATCCGGAAAATGTGTGGTGGGAAAAATACCGGGAGAAGCTGGATATAGGCGTAAGCGGCACCTGGCAGGATACCCGCCAGAATGATTTGACCGACGGATTGATCTGGTCGTGGACACAGAATTATATCGGACCTGAAAAAAGGGTCCTTTTTCTGGGCTGCAGGAAAATGATGGATTTGAATCCCTTTGAGCTGGAGCGTGACAATACCATTCCCGCCAATGACCTGATCGGTTCCCGGCGCTATCCCTTCAGATGGACAGAGGATGTGAGCAATACCTACCGCGAACTGAAATGGCACGTAAACGGCATCACAAATACCCATGGTTCGATGAAAGGCGTGAATTATATTACTGCCGATTGTTTTGGAAAGAACTGGAAGGTACAGGCACGATGGAACCAGTTTATTGATTTCAACTCAGTTTCACGCTCTCACACATCCAAACCCTGGGAAATAATTACCGATTTCGGGGCGTTGGCAGAAATTATGAATTTCAGGAAGAATGAGGTTCAGGAATCCCCTTCACTAGAGAAAACAGATCCTCTTCAAAACAATAAAGAGGTATTGGCAAAAACCGGACAAACAGCAGAACCCAGTGTACGTATCCATCGAAAGCTCAGATACCGGCTTATCCCATACCTCTATTCAACAGCTTTTGTGAACTACCTGACCGGTTATCCGATCAGCCGGCCATTGCTTCTGGCATTTCCTAATGATCTGCACTGCAACAAAGATCAATGGCCTTTGCAATATATGTTTGGAGAGAATTTCCTGGTTGTCCCTGTTTATGCTGATTTCAACAGCATGGAAATTTATCTGCCCGAAGGATCAACATGGATTGACTATTGGGACAAAGCCGTATATAAAGGAGGACAGGTGATCGATTATAATACTTCCGATATTGAGAAGCTTCCTTTGTTTGTCAGGTCCGGTTCAATCATACCTATGCGTAAAGAACAGAACTGGCTTGACACTGGAGAGATCTGGGATCCGCTGACGCTCGATATTTATCCCGACAGCACTTCTTCCTTTATATTGTATGAAGATGACAAGCGCACCACCTATTACCAAAAAGGGGAATTCAGCAAAACTACAATTTCTTGCCAGGCAGATCCTTCAGGAACAGAAATCAAAATCGGAGAGGCTGCAGGTGATTACAAAGGAAAACCTGAAAGCCGCAAAATAGTTCTCCAGGTTAACCTGGTAGACAAGACTCCGGCCCAGGTGCAGGGAAATAAATGTAATATGGTAAAATGCAATAATTTGGATGGTATCAACGAAGCTAAATGCGGTTGGTTGTATGATAAGGAGACTAGGAGAGTATTAATAATAGTTGAAACAAAGACTTCTGAAAGTACTATCATTCAAATAATTAAATGATGGGGAATTGGAAACTTGAATAGGGAAAAAAATTAAAGGACTTAAGTCCTTCAAAACGATTTTAAATCAACCATAATGAAAAAAAGATAAATGAAAAATATACACCGAAGATCCTTTCTAAAGTCAGGTGCGTTATCATTATCCGGACTCATGCTCCCAGGTACCGTTCTGACATTTTGCAAAGAAGGATCTTTAATTAAGGATTTTAAGAAGAGGTTTAAAGACAAAACATTGGGTTGTTTCATGGGTGCGGCCATTGGAGACTCAATGGGCGGACCTGTAGAATGCCAGCATTACCTGAGGATCAGAAAATATGCCGGCAATTTTAATGATCTTCTGCCATTTGGAAAACCAATTTCTTTTTTTGATCCCCCCGGAAATGGATGGGCTCAACGAAGGGACCCCGGAACTATTACCGACGATACATATATCAGGATTGATTTGCTGAACTTCTTCCTCCATGTTAACCCACCTTATTCTGCCGAGAAACTGGTAGAATATCTCCTTGAAAATTCTGATTTTTCGGGATGGTGGGAACCACCTAAGAACCAATTGAATCGGATTAAAAATGGTGAATTCCCAGCGAAAAATGCCCGGCAGTTTATGGATATCCTTTCAGCAGTTGTTGCTGGTCAATCGGCTGCCTTCAAAAATGATGCATCAATCGATTCAGTTGTTAAAACTGTCCTAGATAATTCCGGTGATAAGACTAGAAAATTGTTTGAGCGGGCCATCAACATAGGGCTTGACTCGCAATCGGCCGATAAACTCTACGATAACCTTTATGCACACGCTTCTGTTGCTAATTCGACACATACTGGTGAATATAACAGGCCTGAAGGCCCTCTCCCACCCGTGGAAGATATCAAATATAGTGAAAATGAATGCTCTTCAATAGCATTTGCTGAGCAGCAGCCATGGGCGCTTGCTTACCTTGTATTTGGCAATGGGGATCCGGAAAAAACGCTCCTCACAGCTGTCAAAGGAGGAAGAGACGCCGACAGTATTGCTACAAATACAGCTTCCTGGCTTGGTGCTTTATATGGATTATCAGTATGGCCTGAGAAATGGATCTCTGCTGTACTGAGATCGAATCTTGTGGATTTCGATTTAATGAAACTTGGCGATAAGCTGGCTGAAAAAGCTCTGCGACAGGGATTTGTTCAACTTTAGACTTGAATTTATAATATTATTCTATTGAAACATTAATCATTTAAACCTCATCATTATGAAATCAAAGAAATTGATAAGTGTTATACTTCTGTTAATATGCATTGCATATTCTCATGGTACTTATTCCCAGTCCTCAAATGAAAAGTTAACAGGAAAGACACTCGTGGCTGAAATGAGATCGTATAATGGCAGGACAACTTTGTTTATTAACGGGCAACCGCACGATGGAATTTTCTGTTCAACACTAGCCAGCAATAAGCAGGAATTCATAGAAGCTGGATTTGATGTATTTAATATTATAGATGGAGGTAATCCGTGGGTTTCTGATAGTCTCTACGATTTCCAGGAAACTGATGAATATAACCTGGATAATATAATTGACAATTTCCTTCAGGAGAAACCTGACGCAAAGATCATTGTAAGGCTTTCATATGGGTATCCAAGAAACTTTTGGTGGGCTGTTGAGCATAAAGACCAGCAAGCAGTACCACATTGGAGAGATTTGGGCCGTAAAATGCCATCCTATGCATCCCTTAAATGGCGAGAAGAAGCCGGTAAGGCGTTGGAGATCACGGTCAGGCATCTGGAGGAGAAGTTTGGCAACAACATTATTGGATATCTTCCGGGAAACGGAAGCTGTGGGGAGAATTTTGAACAGTATGCCTTTACTGAAATTGGCGATCGTTTTATTAATGGATATCAGATGGGTGATTACAGTGAACCCATGCAGCAGGCATATCGTGAGTATGTAAAAGATAAATACAAAACGATTCAGGCTGTTAACGATGTTTATCGATTAAACCTGCAGTCATTCAGTGAATTGAAGATACCGGAACCTGACCGGAGGCTGAATGCCACATTTGGGATCCTCAGGTCAATCAGCAATGAACAGGCTGTTATTGACTACTTTGAGATTTTTAACCGCCAGGTTTACGAAACAGTGGCTCATTTTGCAAATAAGATCAAAGAAGCTACCAACCATAATAAACTTGTATTTGTCTTTTACGGATATAACTGGCTTGAACAGCCGAGGGGTGGAGTAACACAATCGAGAAGCGGTCATGTCAATCTGGAAGAAATGATCTCCTGTCCGGATGTAGACTATATTGCAGCCCCCTACGAGTATTCATTCCGTCAGCTGGAAGGAGTTGTATCATCACAAGGGGTAGTTGGTAGTGTCATCAGACGGGGGAAGCAATTTCTTCATGAATTGGACGGTTACACATACCTGGCAAAGTACTGGCTATCGGAGCATCATAATCCAACAACAGCAGCTGAGAGTGTTAATTTATTACGCCGCGACCTTACCAAAGCGCTTATGGATGGAGCTTCTGCCTGGTTTATGGATCCTGTCGCCGGAGGCCTGTATAATAGCCCGATGGGTGAAGAGCTGAAAAGAACCCTTGAAATGGGCCGCAAAATATATTTCGATGCAGGCGTAGATAATCGCCAGGTGGCTGTTGTTTTACAGTCACGGGATGGCTTTTATTACAGGGAAGGTGAATCACTGCGTTCACCACTTATCCAGCAATTCAAACAGTTTGAACTGGAACGCATGGGACTTGGCTACGACGATCTGATGTTGGAAGACCTGAAATATCTCGATCCAAAATCAACTGAACAATATAAATTCTGGATTTTCCCAAGCTCAGTCCATTTTGATGATGCACAGCTTGAACTGATTAAAAAGCATTGTATGCGTAACGGGAATCATATACTGTGGGTTTATGCTCCGGGAGCAGTTTCAGAAAAAGGTATTGATCTCCAACGTATGGAAATGATAACCGGGTTTAAATATGGGTACACCATGGAGCAGGGAGAACTGGCCGTTAAAACCATCGAGGGAGGACAGGGATATCTTGCCGGAAGGAAATCTCCAATCGTTTATGGAACCTATGGAGAACTTTCACCTGATTTCATTAATTATTATTCTTCTCTTCGTCATTATCCCGGTTCTGATGTCGGATTCAGTGTAAGCCCCAGGTTCTATGTTAAAGAAGCAGATAATATTCTGGGATATATGCCAGATATAGCAGATCAGCCTGCCGGATTGGCAGTAAAAAACATGGGTAACTGGGTCTCAGTCTATAGTGCTGCACCTCTTGTCCCCAAAATCATTTTAAGAAATATTGCCAGAGTGGCTGGTTGCCACGTCTATACTGACTTCCTCGGACAAACTTATCAAAGTCAGAACTATGTTGGCTTTTTTGCACATGAAACTGGTATCTGCAACTTCAAACTGCCATACCGCTCCAGGATTACTGACGTTTATAATAATAAGGTAATTGCAGAAGATGCTGACTCTTTTAGTATTTATCTCCGGGTCAACGATGCCGTATTGTTTAACTACGAACCTGCCATATCAAAATAATTGTGGAAATGTTATTTGGCAGGTATGATCAGGACATGAAATCGGTTGTGATTACCGCCATTGCTGAAAGTTCAAAAGAAACTCAGATAATCCTCAGTAAATAATAGCAGAACTGCTATCAAAAAAATAGATTATATCATTAATTGTCAGAATATTATGAAAGCTTTTGATCTCACGGGACTGGTAATTGCGTTACTTATCACCTCATTTTTACATCAGGCCTATTCACAGCCTTCAGATAAAAAGGCGCTTGTTGCTGAGATGAAATCGTATAACGGCAGAACAACCTTATTCATCAACGGGCAGCCCCACGACGGCATTTTTTGCTCCACCCGGGCGGGTAACAGGCAGGATTTCATCGATGCCGGATTTGATATATTTAATATAATAGATGGTGGTAATCCCTGGGTTGCCGATAGCCTTTACGATTTCCAGGAAACTGATGAGTATAACCTGGATAAGCTCATCACGGATTTCCTGTTCGGGAAACCCGATGCAAAAATTATCGTCAGGCTTGGATACGGATATCCCAGAAATTTCTGGTGGGCCGTTGAGAATAAAGACGAGCAGGCAGTACCGCACTGGCGAAACTTTGGCCGTAAAATGCCATCCTATGCATCACTGAAATGGCGCGAAGAAGCCGGAAAAGCACTGGAAGTCACCGTCAGGCATCTGGAAGAGAGGTTTGGCAATAATATCATCGGATATCTTCCCGGAAACGGAAGCTGCGCAGAGAATTTTGAACAGTATGCCTACACGGAAATCGCTGACCGATACACCAATGGATATCAGATGGGCGATTACAGTGAACCCATGCAGCGGGCTTATCGGGCTTATGTAAAAGACAAATACAAAACTATCGATGCCATCAATAGTATTTACGGACTTAAATTACAGTCATTCAGCGAATTAAAGATTCCAGAGGTGGATCAAAGGTTGAATGCAGGAATTGGAATTCTACGGTCAATAAGGGATGAGCAGGCTGTTCTCGATTACTATGAGATTTTTAACCGGCAGGTGTATGAAACAGTCGTTTTTTTTGCAAAGAAGGTAAAAGAAGCCACAAACCGCAACAAGCTGGTGTTTGTCTTTTACGGGTATAACTGGGTTGAACAGCCTAGCGGGGGCATAACCCAGGCCCGAAGCGGACATGTCAACCTGGAGGAGGTGATCTCCTGCCCTGATGTGGATTATATCGCCGCCCCCTATGAATACTCATTCCGTCAGCTGGAAGGCGTGGTCTCAGGGCAAGGAGTGGTAGGAAGCGTTATCAGGAGAGGGAAGCAATATCTGCATGAATTTGATGGTTCAACTTATCTGAAAAACTGCTGGCCATCGGATCACCATAATCCTACAACGCCTGCTGAGAGCGGAAATTTACTGCGCCGCGATATGACCAAGGCCCTTATGGAAGGGACTTCCCTCTGGTTCATGGATCTTGCAGGCGGGATGTTCAGCAGTCCTGCAATGATCAGTGAGCTGAAGAAGACTCTGACAATCGGACGCGAGATCTATTTCAAGGCGGGGTTCGACAACCGGCAGGTGGCAGTGGTTCTGCAGTCACGCGATGGTTTTTACTATCGTGAGGGTGAAGCTTTGCGTGCTCCACTGATCCAGCAATTCAAACAATTTGAATTGGAGCGGATGGGTCTGGGGTATGATGATCTTTTACTGGAAGACCTGAAATATCTGGATCCGAAATCAACTGAACAATATAAAGTCTGGATTTTCCCCAGTTCAGTGCATTTCGATGACTCACAGCTTGAACTGATCAAAAAACATTGCATGCGCAATGGGAATCATATTTTATGGGTCTATGCTCCGGGAGCCTTATCAGAAGCAGGAATCGACCTCCGGCGAATGGAACAGATTACCGGTTTCAAGTACGGTTATACTATGGAACCGGGAGAGCTCGCCGTTAAAACCATTGAGGGAGGACAGGGATATCTCGCCGGGCGAAAATCGCCAATCGTTTACGGAACCTATGGTGAACTGTCTCCGGATTTCATCAATTACTACTCCTCATTGCGGCATTACCCCGGCTCGGATGTCGGATTCAGTGTCAGCCCCAGGTTTTATATTACTGAGGCAGACCATATTCTGGGGTATTTGCCTGATATTAAGAACCAGCCAGCCGGATTTGCCGTGAAAAACATGGGGAACTGGGTTTCAGTATACAGTGCTGCACCCCTTGTACCAAAAATCATTTTGCGAAATATTGCCCGGACCGCCGGTTGTCATGTGTATACTGACTTTCCCGGACAAACCTATCAGAGTCAGAACTACGTCGGCTTTTTTGCCCATGAAACAGGGACCTGCACCATCAAACTGCCTTACCGGTCCAGGGTTACTGATGTTTATAACAACCTGGTAATTTCAGAGGGAACCAGCACCTTCAGCATAAATCTACAGGTAAATGACGCCGTTCTGTTTAACTATGAACCTGATAAATCGAAATAAGTAAATCTGACTAAACCATTCAGAGATTTGATAAGATGAGCAATGGCAATGATGAAGGCCTGAAAAGGGAAATTGGCGTTGTAGGATTAGCCTCCAACGCCATCAACAGCATTGTAGGCGGTGGAATTTTCGTGTTGCCTGCGATTGTTGCAGGCATGATGGGACCTTCAGCTATTGTAGCTTATCTTATTTGTGGAGTCGCGGTAATCCTGATAACACTCTGCTTTGCCGAGATTGGAAGCAAGGTAATTGCAAGCGGCGGAGCTTATGCTTATGTAGAAGCGGCTTTTGGAATTTTTGCCGGATTTCTGACAAATACCTTGTTCTGGTTCGGGTTCGGCGTTCTGAGTGATGCTGCAATTGCAAACGCTATGGCGGATATGCTGGCCATAAATTTTCCTGCTTTTAATTTACCATTCTTCAGAGCGCTGTTTTTTTTGCTCATATATACGGGATTTACCCTGGTCAATATCAGAGGGGTTAAACAAGGTATCAATATGGTTAAAATCAATACTCTTATCAAACTGATCCCTCTGTTGGTATTGATTACCTACGGGTGGGCCGGCGTATCGGCAAAGAACCTGCAATGGTCGCAGCTGCCTGCACTCAAAGATATTGGCGAGGTATCTCTGATCCTGTTCTTTGCTTTTGCGGGCGGGGAGATGGCTTTGAACAACAGCGGTGAAATAAAAAATCCCAGGCGCACTGTACCTTTCGGATTACTGCTGGGTATTGGAACAGTTGTTATTTTTTATGTATTGATTCAAACCATTTCGCAGGGCGTGCTTGGGCCGGAACTGGCGTTAAACAAGGAGGCTCCGCTTGCCGCAGTTGCCAAAAGGCTGATGGGCGGATTTGGATCTGCATTAATGATTTCAGGAGCCGTGATTTCCATTTTCGGAGCCTTAAGCGGAGGGGTTTTATCTTACCCGAGGTTATTGTTCGCCGGATCAAGGAATAACCTTTTACCGGTATTCCTTGCCAAAATCCATCCGAGGTTTGCAACGCCGTACTGGGCTATCTGCACCTATTCCGTGCTGGTTCTGATCTTTACAATATCTGGTGGTTTTAAGCAATTAGTTATCGTTTCCAGCGCATCCCTTCTGTTGATTTACCTGGCTGTGGTGCTGTCAACCATAAAACTGAGGCTTAAAAAGGATCCTTTGCCCCCAGGAACTTTTAAACTCCCCGGAGGGATCATTATACCTTCTGTCACCCTCGTCCTGATCGTCTGGTTATTATCCCGTTTAACCAAAAATGAAGCCATAGGGATCGCCTTGATGATTCTTGCATTGACTCTTATTTATCTCATAATGAAATTAATAAAAACAAATCAGCATTCTACACAGCAAAATAAACTCCCATGACATCACTGCTAAAAAAAAGGGTCGAAGCAAAGATTATCAGAGTATTTATATGCCTGATTTTATTTTTGCCTTCCTGTAAGGATCAACCTAAAAACAAGGTCGACGAAAAATATAAGGATCCGTCTGTTCCAATAAAGGCACGGGTTGAGAGTCTCCTCAGCCAAATGACGCTGGAAGAAAAAGTGGCACAAACCCTTGGGTACTGGCGCCATTTTAAGAATGATATGCTTGATGCGGAAGGGGACTTCAGTCCGGAGAAAGCAAAGGCATTGTTCAATGACGGCAACGGAATCGGGCAGATCAGCCTGCATTATGATGAAGGCGGCGGGAAAAATGCCAAAGGAATGGCTGAACTGACCAACCAGATGCAGAAATTCATTATCAGTAATAACAGGCTGGGCATCCCTGCCCTTTTTCACGGTGAATTGCTGCACGGCCATGCAGCTCTCGACGGGACAAGCTTTCCCGTGCCGATTGGTATGGCATCAACCTGGGATACAGCCCTGGTTAAAAAACTTTACAGTATGGCGGCCGAAGAGGCCAGGTCCAGGGGATTGCACCTTGCCCTGACCCCGGTCCTTGATGTAGCCAGGGAACCCCGCTGGGGAAGAGTCGAGGAAACTTTCGGCGAAGACCCGTTTCTGATAGCCCAAATGGGTATTGCTGTTATCAATGGGTTCCAGGGCGACAGGGCCTATTCCGACAAGAAGCACCTTTTTGGAACATTGAAGCATTTTGGTGCACACGGGGTTCCGGAAAATGGTTCAAATTGCTCACCTGCAGATATCTCCGAAAGAACCCTGAGAGAAGTTCACCTCTATCCCTTTAAAGAGGTTGTTCAGAAAGCGCATGTAAAAAGCATCATGGCATCATACAATGAAATTGATGGAGTGCCTTCTCATGCAAACAAATGGCTGCTTCGAAAAGTACTTCGCCAGGAATGGGGATTTGATGGCTTCGTGGTTTCTGATTACCAGGGAGTAAAAGAAATTAACCTCTTGCATTCGGTTGCAGAAAACTTTAAGGAAGCAGCCAACCTGGCAATAAATGCCGGTGTGAATTTCGAATTACCTGATCCTTATGCTTACCCATTTATTAAAGAATTGGTTAAAGAAGGAAAGGTGAAAGAATCTGTTCTGGATGATTTGGTAAGGGCCAATTTGACTGCCAAATTTGAGATGGGACTATTTGATGACCCCTATGTCGACCCTGAAAAGGCTGAGATTATTGTCGGAAGTAAAAAAAACGGAGTGCTGGCCCTGGAGGCCGCAAGGGAGGTCATAACCTTACTCAAAAATGAAGGGAATATTGTCCCTTTAAACAGGGAAAAGTTCAAAACAATTGCAGTAATAGGACCGAATGCCAATGTGGAGTTACTTGGCGGATACAGTGGAATTCCCAAAAAAGTATCGACGGTTTTACAGGGGATCAAAGAAAAAGTTGGTGACCGGATAAAAGTTTTATACAGCGAGGGTTGCAAAATAACAGTTGGCGGAAGCTGGGCCAGCGATACCGTAACCCTGAGCAAACCGGATGAAGATGTACCTCGAATCAAAGAAGCGGTCAGGATAGCCCTTCAGAGTGATATTGTTGTTCTGGCGATAGGGGGAAATGAACAGACCTCCCGCGAGGCCTGGGATAAAAACCACATGGGAGACAGGGCCAGCCTGGAACTCGTTGGCATGCAGAACGAACTGGTAAAAGCAATAATAGCAGTTGGTAAACCTGTAGTTGTCCTGCTTTTTAACGGAAGTCCGCTGGCCATAAATGAAATCAGCAAATCAGTGCCGGCGATATTCGAATGTTGGTATCTCGGCCAGGCAACAGGTGAAGCAGTTGCAGATGTGCTTTTCGGAGATTTTAATCCGGGCGGCAGGCTGCCCATATCCATTCCGCGTTCCGCCGGTCATATACCCGATTATTACAATTATAAGCCTTCTGCCAGGAGAGGCTATTTGTTTGCTGATATAACTCCTTTATATCCATTTGGTTATGGACTTAGTTATACAACCTTTAAAATAAAAAACCTGAGAATAGAAAAACCAATAATTAATAAAGATGAGAGTACCAGGGTTATGGTCGATGTAACAAATACAGGTGAAAGGGAAGGACATGAGGTTGTACAGATGTATATCAGGGACTCTTTCAGTTCAGTCACACGCCCCGTAAAGGAATTGAAAGGGTTCGCCAAAGTATTCCTGGAACCTGGTGAAACAAAAACAATTACATTGGAGATAATTCCTGAATTATTGTCATTTTACGATATTGACATGAACTATATTGTGGAACCCGGGGAGTTTGCCATAATGGTTGGATCCTCATCCAGGGATGAAGATCTGATCAAAGCTGTTCTGACTGTAAAAAGCGGTAATAAAAAATAAGGCACATGCAAAAACTAACTCTGTTCATTGCGGTGATTTTGACAAGATTTACAGCCAGTGCGCAGCCCCGACCTGATCACCTGTTTTTTAAAGACCGGTTGCAACCGCTTTCCGGAGATAATATCTTTAAAACCGAGGGATATTTCAACTGGTGCACTTCAATCATCAAAGGGGATGACGGGAAATACCACCTTTTCTACTCCCGCTGGAAGAGTGAATATTCGTTCAACGGCTGGTTAACGCACTCCGAGATAGCCCATGCTGTTTCAACCAATCCAGCCGGTCCCTGGAAGTACAAAGAAACCGTGTTAATGGGCCGCGGGAAAGGACACTGGGATGCAATTAACGCCCATAATCCCAAGATCGAACATTTCGAAGGGAAGTATTACCTGTATTATATTTCAACCAATCTGGGCGATAAGGCTTACTCTGCCCAGGACTTGATTGAAACAGCCCAAACCGGTGATTCGCACCCAAACTGGAAGATCCTGCGACCCAACCAGCGTACGGGTGTTGCAGTTGCCAATACAATCGATGGACCCTGGAAGCGGATGAATCAACCATTGATAGAGCCATCGGGGCCTATCACTACCCTGACAGTAAATCCGGCCATTACACAAGGAAAAGACGGCAAGTATTACCTGATCGTAAAAGGTGACAAACCCAATGAAACCCGCTTCATCAGAAACCAGGCCATTGCCATTTCCGATTCGCCGGCCGGACCGTTCGTCATGCAGCCCAAACCGGTCATTGACTATCTCGATACAGAGGATATGTCGATGTGGTACGATACAAAAAGAGATTTTTTCTATGGGGTATTTCATGCCCATACATTCATTGGAATGGTGAGCTCACCGGATGGGCTGAACTGGAAAAAGGCTACCGAATTTTGCCTGATGAACAAAAGACTTCCTTTGACTGATGGATCGGAGATTATCCCGGAATACCTGGAACGTCCGTTTGTTTATCAGGAGGATGGCGAGCCCCTGGTGCTAAGTATGGCCGTCAAAAAAGGGGATGAATCTTATATCGTTTTTGTTCCTGTTAAAGAAAACAAGATACCGGTTCCGAATAAAAGACAGCTAGCCTGGCAGGAAGCTGAGATGGGGGCCATATTTCACTATGATCTGCATGTATTCGATGGGCAGAAATACGAGCAGGATGGTAATCGCATCAACCCGGTTCCCGACTATCAGATTTTCAATCCCAAACAGCTTGATACTGACCAATGGATCAAGGCGGCTAAAGATGCCGGTTTTACTTTTGCCCTGCTGACGGCTACTCACGAAACCGGATTTGCCCTTTATCAGTCGGAAGTGAATCCGTATTGCATGAAAGCGCTTAAATATCAGGACGGTAAAGGTGATCTGGTCCGCGATTTCGTGAATTCGTGCCGGAAATACGGAATCAAACCCGGCATCTATCTGGGCATCCGGTGGAATTCTTTTTTAGGGGTACACGATTTTAAAGTGAACGGAGAAGGAACATTCCGCGTAAATCGACAGAAATGGTACAACGCAATGGTTGAGGGTATGGTGAAGGAGATTTGTACCCATTACGGAGAATTGTTTGAGATCTGGTTCGATAGGGGTGCTGATTCTCCTGAGAATGGTGCACCCGACGTGTTGCCTATCGTGCAGCAGTATCAGCCTAATTGCCTGTTTTACCACAACAAACAGCTGGCCGAAGCCCGGTGGGGAGGTTCCGAAACGGGTACCGTGAGCTATCCATGCTGGGCCACTTTTCCTTATCCTGATTGTTCAGCAGGTGTTCATGGTGAGATTGCGGAAAACGATTTTCAATTACTGAAAGAAGGTGATCTGAATGGAAAATACTGGATGCCGGCCATGTCCGATGTACCCCTTCGCGGCTTCAATGGGCATCACGAATGGTTCTGGGAACCGGGCGATGAAGTAAATATCTTTCCGCTGGACAGTCTGATGGATATGTATTATAAGTCGGTTGGCCGCAATTCCACTTTGATCATGGGATTGACGCCAGATTCCACCGGGTTACTGCCGGAACCGGATGTAAAGCGATTGAAGGAATGGGGTGATGAAATCAAACAGAGATTCTCAAACCCGGTTGCAACTAATTCAGGAAAGGGAAAAATAACAGAATTGAAGCTAGATAAGAAGAGAAAAATCAGTCATGTAGTCATTCAGGAGGATATATCGCAAGGTGAACGGATCCGCAAGTATTCGGTTGAGGCATTTATCAATGGCAAGTGGATAACCCTCTGCGAAGGGGAATCGGTCGGACATAAGCGTATTCAACAGTTTAAACCTGTTGATTGCCAGCGTTTAAGACTTGTTGTTAATGATGCGGTTGCCGAACCGGTTATAAAGAATTTATCTGTTTATTAGACTGTAAAACATAAGAATAGCCAAATGAGAAACTGGAATTATCTGAAGCGCCCGGTTGGTGCAGGTTTACTGGCAACATCATTGATGTCAGTACTTTCATCCTGCAGTTCAGCCGTTCAAAAATTGGATGGGAAAAGCTTTGTTCCGATGCTTCTTCAAAAAGGCACAACGGATAAAGGCAGGAATCTCTACTGGCATTTTCCCAACAACTGGGGGCCGACCGGTCCGGGAATCGCAACTACCAGCACCATACGAAGCAGCGACTGGAAGCTTATTTACTGGTATGAAAACCAGCATTTTCAATTGTTTAACATCCTTGAAGACATTGGTGAACTTCACAACCTGGCTGGTGAAAATCAGAAGAAAGTGAAAGAACTGGCAAAGGAATTGGGGCAATATCTCCGCAGTGTGGATGCACAGCGTCCAATATTCAAGAGCACCGGAAAACCGGTTCCCTGGCCTGATGAATTGATTTAGAATGTCTTAAAACAAACTTATCATGAGATTCTTTAGGAAAGAACTTCTGCTGGGCCTTGCTGCTGTTCCGTTTACCATTCCGCAAAGTTGCCGGATGGAGCCGATCAGGCCTAACATTATTTATATACTGGCAGATGACCTTGGGTACGGCGATTTATGTTGTTACGGCGCAACAAAGGTTACAACCCCGAATTGTGATCGTTTAGCAAAAGAGGGAATGCGTTTTACCGATGCTCATAGTAGTTCGGCAGTGTCGACCCCTACACGATATGGAATACTCACCGGGCAGTATTGCTGGCGCAGTTGGTTGAAAAATTGGGTATTATGGGAAAATATGCCGCTTTTAATAGATACTTCCAGGCTAACGGTTGCAAGCATGCTGAAACAGGTGGGTTACACTACCGGCTGCATTGGGAAATGGCACCTGGGCTGGGGAAATAATCCAGATCACGAATGGACCGGTGAGGTGAAACCCGGCCCGCGGGAAGTTGGTTTCGATTATTATTTCGGTGTCCCCCATAGCCATAATTCACCTGCCTATTTGCAGGTATTCATGGAAAACAGCCACATAGTCGGATTAAATCCGGGAGAAGACCTTCATGATGAGGCAATCATAAAAAGGGTTCAAAGAAATCCGGATGAGACTGCGATAAACCTCTCCGATCGGGCAGTACGATTTATTGAGGATAATAAGGATAAACCCTTCTTTCTTTATTATCCGGTAGTGAATATCCATTCCCCACTTACACCGAATCCCCGTTTTCAGGGTAAAAGCGATGCCGGGCTTTATGGCGATTTTATAGCTGAATTCGATTGGGCGGTGGGTGAAATACTTGAAACCCTGGATCGGCTGGGACTTTCGGAAAAGACGATAATCATTTTAACCAGCGATAATGGCGCTTCTTCTGAAGCAGCCGCTTTCGGCCTCAAATCCAATGCTCCCTGGCGGGGAGAAAAATGCCAGATCTATGAAGGGGGACACCGGGTACCATTCATCGTGCGATGGCCCGGCAAGATCAAACCCGGTACCATCAGTGACGAAACAACTTGTCTGACCGATTTCATGGCCACCAGTGCTGCAATTGTGGGATATACTCTTCCCGGAAATGCCGCGGAGGACAGCTATAATATGTTGCCAGTGCTGCTGGGTAAAAAAATCGACAAACCGGTCAGGGAGTCGACCATACATCATTCTCTTTCAGGCATGTTCGCGATCCGTCAAGGGAAGTGGAAACTCATAGAAGGTCTGGGGGATGGCGGTCCGGAAATCGGACCGGCAACTGATGCCAGTGCTGAAGGCAAACCGGAGATGGATGCTTCTAACGGTAAATTCAAAGATCTGATTTACTATTTTCCTCCCCCGCCCCAACCGGCACCAGGAGATCCTGAGGGGCAATTGTATGACCTGGAAAATGATCCCGGAGAAACTAAAAACCTTTGGAATGAACAACCTGAAATTGTTTTAAAACTTCAGCAATTATTGGAGAAAACTAAACGGACTGAATCAGATTTCGACAAACCGGTTAAGAAAAGCAGAACAGTTGTAACAATTAAAAAGGACCGGTTTTATATCAATGATCAGATCACATACCCCGGACGTTTTTGGAAGGAGAACAAAATTGAAGGCCTTTTAATGAACTCCAGGATGGTTCAGGGAATCTTTGATGACCTTAATCCTCAAACAATTAATAAATGGATCTATCCCGACACCAGAAAATGGGATCCGGACCGGAATTCAAATGAGTTTGTACTCAATATGAAAAAATGGTACGATTACGGGCTCCTCTCTTTCACAATTAACCTGCAGGGAGGCAGTCCTCAGGGATATTCACAGGAACAGCCGTGGTTAAATTCTGCGTATACCTATGATGGTAAGCTGCGTCCGGAATATATGGAACGGCTGGAACGTATTCTGAACAAGGCCGATGAAATAGGAATGGTCCCCATACTCGGCCTGTTCTATTTCGGACAGGACCAACGGCTGCAGGATGAAACTGCAATAATGAATGCCATTGACCATGTTCTGGAATGGCTGTTTGACAGGAATTACCGTAATATTCTGATAGAGATCAATAATGAGTGCAATGTTAAATACGACCATGACATCCTTAAGCCAGACAGGGTGCATGAACTGATTGAATATGTTAAGCGGAAGAATAGAAACGGCTTCTGTTATTATGCAGGGACCAGCTATGGCGGCAGGTTCATCCCGCTTACGAATGTAGTTAAGGCTTCCGATTTCATTCTGCTGCACGGTAATGGAGAAAAGAATCCCGATAACATACTTGCCATGGTGCAGAAGACAAGGGTCGTGCCTGGATATACACCAAAACCGATTTTATTCAATGAAGATGACCATTTCGATTTTAATAAGGATTGGAATAACTTTACTGCTGCCGTAACCGGGTATGCATCATGGGGATACTTTGATTACCGAATGAAAGACGAGCCCTATGAAGCTGGCTATCAAAGCATACCGGTTGATTGGGGAATAAACTCCGAAAGAAAGAAGTCCTTTTTTAATTTGCTGAAACAAATCACGGGATATTAAGAAAAACCATGAAACAACCACTTCAATCTCTAAGAAACAACCTGATATTATCATCTTTCGCGATAAGTGTATCTGCCATGATAATGTTCGGTTCATGTCATCAAACCCAACCGGAATCCAAAGGAAAAGCCCTCACCACTGAGCATTTGCAGGCCGCCGGTGATGGTGCAGCTGATTCGATTCGTCGTGAATGGTTTCGTCAGGCACATTTTGGAATGTTTATTCACATGGGAGCTTACTCAGTGGCTGCCAGGGGAGAATGGGTAATGAACAGGGAACTTATTCCCTTTGAAGAGTACAAGGAAAAATATGCGGAAAAATTTACGGCAGAGAATTTTGATCCTGAAAAATGGGTTGAAATTGCCATAAATGCCGGCATGAAATACATTGTCTTTGGAGCACGGCATCATGACGGTTTTTGCCTGTGGGATACCAGGACAAAAGAATTCAATTCCATGAATTACGGACCAAAAAAGGACCTTGTACGGCTTTTTGTGGATGCTGTCAGAAAATCAGGGTTAAAGGTGGGGCTATATTATTCTGCGGCCGATTGGACTCATCCGGATTATCCTCCTTTTGAAAGGGACTGGCCCACAACCTGGCGCAGTGAAGAGGCACGTATACGATTTGTAGAATTTTATAAAAGCCAGGTAAGGGAGTTAATGACAAATTATGGTAAGATAGATATTCTGTGGTGGGATGGCACTGCTCCTGAAGATGGACTCGAAGGGGAGGCAATCAATAAGGAAGTATATAAACTTCAACCCGGAATATTAATAAATAACCGGAATGGTGAACCCTTTGATTTTGGAACCCCTGAGAATGTAATTAAAGAAGGAGCCAGGGGAAGACCATGGGAAACTTGCCTGACCATGAACGACAACTGGGGTTATCATGCTACAGACCACAATTTTAAAAGTTCCAAAGAGGTAATAAAATCACTGATCAGATGTGTTTCGCTCGGAGGTAACCTCTTGTTGAATGTTGGTCCGAAGCCTGATGGGACATTCCCTGAGGAATCTATAAAGATTCTAGCGGAAGTCGGTGATTGGCTTAAAAAAAATCACGAATTCATCGATGGGCAGACCGGCAGGTCTGATTTTACTGATCTTTGGAACAATAGTCTGATTCCTACGGTAAAGGGGAATAAATTTTATCTGCACTTTAATAATCCGCCTGCTGACGGGGAATTTTGCTATGCGGAAATTAGGAACGAAGTCCTTTCAGTTAAATTTCTGGAAACAGGTAAGTGTATTGAATTTAAAAAAACCGGACCCAGGTTATTTCTATTAAACCTCCCCAAATTTGATGAAAACAAGATCACAACGGTTGTTATTGAAGTAAAGGGAAAACTTGAAGTAGCACAGATCAGGACTGATTGATATATATGTTACTGAATCCATGGGATATAAGTGAAAACACTATGATCATACATGATTTTCATGAATTTCAGATTAACTAATTTAAAAACTTTAATATGAAAACTATTAAATGGCTGATAATTAGTGTCTTATTTTGTTTACCAAGCATTCTTTGCGGGCAGGAAAATAATGAAAGGAACATCTTCAGTGATGTAAATGATAACCAACTGGCTAATGGAGAAAAATTTATATTCTGGGAAACTAAACAAAAGTATTCCAGAACATATTATGTGGATATAAAAAATCTTCGTGCATCGGATACGAATGATGGGTCTGAAAAAAAACCTTTTAAAACCATCTCAAAAGCTGCGGAAATACTTAACCCCGGAGAAAGGGTAATTATCAGGGAAGGAACATATAGGGAAGCAATTCATCCGTTACAGGGGGGCAAGAGTTCTGAGGAAATGATCACTTATGAAGCAGAAAAAAATGCAAAAGTTATTGTAAGTGGATCAATAATTTTAAAATCGGAGGAATGGACAGAAGGCAAGGGATGGGATTATGCCAGGGATATTGATGTGAATGAGAAAAATAAGACTGCGGGAATTAAGATCTGGCAATTTGACTTTCACCCTGAGGACTTCATGGGATATAATCCATTTGGAATGGTTAATTTATTACATGAACGTGAAGCTATGGATTTCAAAGAAGTAATTCCCGATCCTTATTTTAAACGGCGTGGAATGGTTTTTCTTGATGGAAAACCACTGGAGCAAGTACTATCACCAACTGCATTGTTATTGAAAAAGGAAGGTGCATTCTGGGTAGAACATAATGGCATGAGAATCCATGTTAGGTTTCCGGGAGATAAGGGCCCAGGTGATTTTTTAATTGAAGCGACTGCAAAAGAACAGGTCTTCGTACCCAAACATTATGGATTTGGATATATTAAGATTAATGGGATTACTTTCCGGCACTGTGGAAATGGGTTCCCTGTACCACAGCGAGGAATGGTTTCTTCCAATCGTGGTCACCACTGGATTATTGAGAACTGTACAATTGAGTGGGCAAATTCCCTGGGAATGGATATAGGAAATGAAATGTGGTATACAACTCCTCAGCCCCTGATCGGTTTTCACATTGTTAGAAACAACATAATCAGACAATGCGGTATTGGAGGGTTGGAAGGATACAGAGGTATTAGTTTATTGATTGAAGATAACTTGTTTGAAAATATCGGATGGCAGGATGCGGAATTTGCCTGGGAATCAGGAGCAATTAAGCTTCACAGGGCAGAGAATTGCCTGATCAGGAGAAACGTTTTCAGGTACATTATCCATGCGCCTGGATTATGGTTGGATTATCTTTCGAATAAAAATTGCCGCATCACGAAGAATGTTTTTTCAGATATCACCACTGCGTTAGGCGCGTTATATGTAGAAGCAAGCGTACATGATTGTGTTATAGATCATAATATAATTCACAGAGTGAAGGGTCCCTCCTGGATAGCAGTGGGTTACGACCCGGGAGGGAATGGCTGTATAGGAAGTGGAACGGATAGTGTCAGGTTTGAAAACAACCTGATAATTGATATAGAAAATACCGGGTATGCCTCTTTTCTTGATGAATGGCAGACTAACCGGATGGTACTCAACAGAGGAGGAATTGCACGGTTTCACAAGGTGACTGATAATATCTTTATTAACTGCGGGAAACATGCTATCGAATTCCCCAATGAATTTAATTATGCAGATGGGAATGTTTACAGTAAGATGCCTCCAGGCTACATTAAAATAAAACATCCTGAGCCTAATCTCAAGCTTGACATGGAAACCAGTCAGCTGCTATTTGGATGGGAAAAGAAAGGCAGCATACAAGTAATTGATGCAACACTTGATACAGAATTACTGGAGCTTTCATTACTGGTTGCTCCGGACACCGCAAATAAAATTATCAAAGCTGGCCCATTCAGGATAAATGGCACAATGAAGAATATCAACATTGATCCAAGAAAAGGAAATAAGTCCGACCTATGATACCACAACCATTTGCCCCTGCTGCTCTAAGTATTTCTGCAACAATTATTGTATTAGCCTGTGCAGGTTCTGAAAAACTTTCCGGACAAGTTCAGCCGAAGCCTAATGTATTATTTATTGTTATGGATGATCTTCGTACAGAATTGGGCTGCTATGGATCTGTGATGGTGAAATCACCCAACATCGATCGGTTAGCAAATCAAGGTGTAATGTTTAACAGGGCCTACTGTCAGCAGGCTATCTGTATGGCCTCAAGGGCTAGTTTGTTCACCGGATTAATGCCGACAAAAAACCACATATATACTTCTCTATCAGTTGATAGCCTTATGCCAAAAGTACTTACCCTGAACAAATACTTCAGCCAAAATGATTACAATGTAGCAGGGATAGGGAAACTATATCATTACAAAGAAGATCATATTAAACAGTTTGGCGAAACCTGGCTTGAAGATGAACCTGGTTCAAGGGAAACGGGCAGGGGCTATCTGACTCCTGAAGCCATTAGCCAGATTGAAAACGAGAAAGGCCCGGCATGGGAAATTGCAGACGTCATGGATAATGAATACCGGGATGGTTTTTATGCTGAATGGGCCGTACAGAAACTTGGGGAACTGAAACAAACTAACCAGCCATTCTTTTTGGGTATAGGTTTCAGAAAGCCACACCTCCCTTTTTGTGCACCCAAAAAATACTGGGACCTATATCCTCACGACAGCATTATTCTGGCTGAGAATCCCTTTTATCCGGAAAACGGTTCTGTTCATGGTTGGAATAATTCAGTTGAACTTAGAACATATACCAATATTCCTGACGGGAATGAACCGATTTCAGATGAAACCTCCAGGATGCTCATTCATGGCTATTACGCCTGCGTTTCCTACGTTGATGCACAGGTTGGCATAGTCCTGAATGCGCTTGACAGCTTGGGATTGGCTCAAAATACCATTGTTGTGCTCTTAGGCGATAATGGATGGAAACTTGGGGAACATGGTATGTGGGGCAAGCATACTAACTTTGAACTTGATACCAATGTACCTTTGATTATTAGAGCTCCCGGTATGGCCAACGGCAAACAGTCTGCGTCATTTGTACAAGTTCTCGACATTTATCCCACACTATGCAGTTTATGTGAATTGAATATACCTGAAAATATCGATGGAATTAACCTGATACCAGTCCTCCAGAATCCTTCCAAGGCAGTCAGAAATGAAGCCTTCAGTTTATGGCCTTCCAATGAAACCATAGATACTGATTCCATTCATGTGATCTTAGGTTTTTCGATACGAACCAATGATTTTAGGTATATCGAATGGACACATCTGGCCTCAGGTAAAGTTGTCTCCAGGGAATTGTACGATCATAGGAATGATCCCGGTGAAAATAAGAATGTATCGAAATTACAACAATACAGGAAAACGCTCAGGCAATTGTCCACTAGGCTTGAATTTATTTTATCCAGTCAGCCAAAAAACCAATGAATATAAGGTGTTCAAAAACCGCATTGTAGGAATTCTGTTCAATTCAGGGTAAGAACCAGTAATTCAGCTTTAGAAAAAGTAAATAACAAATAATATGAATGAAATGAAAAGAAAAATAAATTGTTTAAAAGTGCTATCAACAGCCAGTTTGATGATTACAGGCACTTTGGTTTCATGTCATACTGAATCCAAAGATGTTATTGGGAAAATCAAAAGTAAATCCAATATTTTATTTTTATTTGCCGACGACCAGAGGGCAGATGCACTGGGAGCCACGGGTAATACTTATATCAATACCCCAAATATCGATAATCTTGCGAAGACAGGTGTTCGTTTCTCCAATTGTTATGTGATGGGGGGGCATCATGGGGCGATTTGCGCACCCAGTCGGGCCATGCTGTTGAGTGGAAAAAACTTGTTCCATGTGTATGACGTGCTGGACGGTGTTAAAACAATGCCAATGCATTTTGCTCAAAATGGCTACGAAACTTTTGGTACCGGGAAATGGCACAACGGAGGTAAAACTTTCGAAGCTTCATTCCAAAAAGGTAAAAACGTGTTTCTGGGAGGAATGTGCAATCATTATATTGTCCCCTGCCAGGATTTAGGTCCGGATGGAAAATTATCGGAACCGGTGAATAAGGGTTACTCAACAGATCTTTTTGCCCAGGCAGCGATGGATTTTATCAACGAATATGCCAACGGTAAGAAGGAAAAACCCTTCTTCTGCTATGTAGCATTTACAGCACCTCATGACCCGCGTTCACCACGTGAAGATTACATTGGGATGTATCCCGATGAGTCAATACCAGTACCTGGTAACTTTATGAAGCTTCATCCATTCGCATTCGATCAGCTAGATATCAGGGACGAAACCCTTGCCCCATGGCCTCGTACACCGGAAATCATCCAGGCATCGTTAGCGGATTATTATGCGTTGATCTCACACCTGGATGCTAAAGTTGGAGAAATCATCGAAACCTTAAAAAAGAATAGTTTGTATGACAAAACAATTATCATATATTCCGCCGATAACGGATTAGCAATCGGCAGTCATGGTTTGCTGGGAAAACAAAGTCTGTATGAAGACTGTATGAAAGTACCATTGATATTCACTGGCCCGGGAATTCCAAAAGCAAAAGTTTCAGACGCACTTGTTTACCTGTATGATATTTTTCCAACCCTGAGTAACCTTAGTAAATTACCAGTCCCTGAAGGAATCGACGGGAAAGATATTACTCCGGTTATCAGGGGAACAGCGGAAGGGGTTCGAACATCTCTGTATACCGTTTACCGAAATACTGTCCGTGCGGTCCGAACCAAAGAATGGAAACTGATTCGCTATCCTGAACGGAACTACACCCAACTTTTCAATCTTGAAAAAGATCCGTTGGAGATCAATAATCTTGCAGCGCGACCCGAATACCAAACCAAAGTATATGAAATGATGGATATTCTGAAAGATTGGTATATGGCAACCGATGATACAGCATCCTTAACACCTAAAACTATTTTACCTTTGGAATACGACTATAAAAAATTGAAACAGGTACCCGATGAGAACCAGCCTGAATATATTTTGAAGAAGTACTTTAATAAAGTGAAAATATATGATCCTGTTGAATCGGGTGTGAATGAAAGATCTGAAAAAAGCCCCTATTAAAACCCTCTCAAAAGCTACTGAGATATAAAAGCCTGAAGAAAAGGTAATTATTAGGGGACGAACAAACAGAGTTGCTATTGATCCTGAACAAGAAGGCGGAATTTATGGGGAAAAGTTAACTATAGAAATTATTGGATACCAATATTTTATTCTAATTGTTTTTCTAACGAATAATTTGAAACATGAATTATTTTTGCTCATACCTTCGTCCATCAAATTGTTTTCTTGCGTTATCAGTTCTTATGACTAACTGTACTGGGATTAAAAATGATAAACCTAAAAATATAAGTACTAATACCGAAAAACCCAACATCATTTATATTCTTGCAGATGACCTTGGTTATGGTGATTTGAGAAGCTTAAATCCTGATTCACGTATCCCGACGCCTAATATGGATAAAATTGTGCGGGAAGGGGTTCATTTTACCGATGCTCATTCCAGTTCTGCAGTATGCACGCCTACCCGTTATGGAATACTTACTGGCAGATATGCTTTTCGGACGAGATTAAAAAATGGTGTACTTTGGGGTTATTCAACATCATTAATTGAGCCTGGTAGAACAACTGTTGCTTCTTTTTTGAAAGAGAAAGGATACCAAACCGCCTGCATCGGCAAATGGCATCTGGGGCTCGATTGGAGCAAAAAAGACAGCACTAAAGCAATTCCTGATGTCCAGGGAGGTGACCAGATCCCTTCAAATTTTGACGACAATGTTGATTATATCAAACCTGTAAAAGGAGACCCATCTGACCATGGTTTTGATAATTCATTGATTATTCCGGCCTCCCTGGACATGTATCCATACTGCTATATACGCAATGGGATTGTGGTTGAAGCGCCGACCTTTTATACAGAAGGAAAGAACCAGGATGTTGATGGCCGGGGAGTTTTTTGGCGGGCTGGTAAAATGTCACCAAGCTTCGATTTTTTTAAGGTATTACCAACCTTTGTTGATTCGGCCTGTGCCTATATATCGAGTGCTGGTAAGCACAACAAACCCTTCTTTTTATATCTGTCATTACCGGCACCTCATACTCCATGGCTTCCAACTCTGGAATTTAAAGGACGTTCATCAGCTGGAAAATACGGTGATTATGTAGCAATGGTGGATGAAATGCTCGGAAAGGTGCTTGAAACAGTTAAAAATGCAAATATTGATGATAATACACTTGTCATTGTCACGTCCGATAACGGATCGGACTGGGGGCCATCCGACATAGAAGAAACTGGTCATCGCGCCAATTACCACTTTAAAGGACAAAAAGCCGATATATATGAAGCCGGACACCGGATACCATTTGTTGCCCGATGGAAAGGAATTATCCCTGCCGGGCTTGCTTCCGAGGAGGTAATGTGTACAACTGATCTTATGGGAACCCTTGCCGGTATGCTGCATCAAACGGTTCCGGAAGGTGCTGGCGAGGATAGTTATAATCTTTGGCCGGCTTTTGTCGGTGAAGTTAGTTATTCGCCAATACGGGAAGCCACCATTCATCATTCCCTGGATGGGTTTTTCTCCATCAGAAAAGGAAAATGGAAACTCACTCCCTATCTTGGTTCCGGGGGATTCACTATACCAAAAGTGATTAAACCTCAGAAAGGTGAAGCCCCCGGTACTTTATACGATATGGGAAAAGACCCTCAGGAACAAGTTAACCTTTATAGCCAATATCCGGATATAGTCCAGAAATTATCCGAACTTTTGGAACTTTATAAATCACAGGGATATAGTATCCCCCCAAAAAAAACACTTACACATTAAAATGTGTAAGTGTTTCTTTGATGCCAGGTTTTAGCCAGGTATCGGTCGTTTTTCGGTGACGATATCCCCTAACCTTCCTCATTCTTGATAAGATTGGAAACCTCCGTGCGTAGTTTAGGCAGATGATTATTGAGCATTGCCCAGATATTCTCATCGGAAACGGTATCATAACCGTGGATAATCTGGTTCCGAAGTCCGACAATCCGATAGGCTTTCTCGATCGGATATTCTGGTTCCTCTTTAAGAATCCGGTTAACAGCTTCCCCGATTATTTCAAGGTTTCTTTCGATAGCTCTTTTAATAACCGGGTGTCGACTATATTCTTCAAACTCATTGGGGATCATTTCAATGAACGAATCGATCTCGGAAATTGCCAATTGAATGTCATAAAGACATTTAAGCACTTTTTCGTTCATATAACAACTTTTTATCCCGATCAACGATCCGGCGGAATACGGGATTTCGTATTGCCTGGTTCTCTACCAAATCAACTGGCCTGCCAAACAATTTCTCGAACGCTTCTTTTAGATCCATATAATTGTCGAAGTATTCCATCAGATCGACCTGTGCGAACTGAATCAACAGATCGATGTCACTCGATTCATTGAAATCGTCTGTTAAAACAGATCCGAAGGCATAGAGTTCTCTGACCTTGTGCTGCTCGCAAAGTTCAAAAACCTGATTACTATGGTGTTCGATGAGATTCATATTACAAAGATAGAAAATTCAGGCCGAAAGTTCTAACGCAACTGTAGAAAACGCTGTCATAAGTGGTCGATATGTAAATTTCATTGGTAACATTATACCTTGGTGGTATTTAAAAAGAAGCACTGAATGAAAATTATCCCAGCTCCGGAAATCAGGAAGGAAGAGGAAGCAAAGGATGTCGAAATAGCAGCGCTCAAGGAATTAATGAAATCCAAGGATGATATAATCGAGCTGCTTAGAAGATTGCTTAAGAAATAAAAATAAACACCACAAAATCGCCATAAAGGCATTTTGCAAAGCTCCTAGAGTACCAATGTTTATCAGGAATTTGGAAAAACGTAACTAGTTTCTCCAGGTCCAGAAGTCCACCCTACCCCGTCACCAGCTCATTCGCCCTATCCAGGACATCGTTCTCAAAACTATCCAAATACACTTGCGTGGTCTGTTCGGTTTCATGGCCGAGACCTTCGGAGATAATTGCCGTTGAGATACCCTGCCGTTTGGCGATGGTGGCCCAGGAGTGGCGGGCAACATAGGTGGTGAGTGGAGTTGAAATTTCGGCCAGCTCAGCGATGTCTTTAAGCTTTTTATTGACCAGCCGTTTAAAACTCACATAATCGAGGTACTCATTGCCTTTCCGTTTTATGACCGGAAACGCAAAGGGAGAATCGTTGTGATACCGTTCAAGAATGACAGTGGCCGCTTCGGTCAATTTGATGGAAAACTGCTGACTGGTTTTTCTCCTCGAATATTCGATCCGGCCGTTGCGGATGTCAGCTTTTTTGAGGTATGCAATGTCGATCAGGTTCATTCCCCGGGTATAGAAACTAAACATAAACATATCACGGGCAAATTCCATCGGCGTGCTGGTTTCCAGATTCAGATTCCTGATGGCATCGATCTCTGTTTTGGTGATGGCCCGTTTGCGGGTTTCTTCATGCCTGATCCGGTAATCCCGGAACACGTAATTGGTATCCTTGCAAACACCCTCCTTGACCGCCCGGTTGAGAATGGCCCGGAGAGTTCGCATATAGAAAGCAATCGTATTGGTCTGAAGTTTCTTGCTGGCCATGAACTGCTCGAATTCCAGCAGCTTCTTATAGTTGAACTCGGAAAAATTGATCTCTTTGTCGCCGGCAAATTTCTTTAGCATGCTGATGGTACTCAGATAGGCCCTTGAATTGCCGATATTTCCGGCGGCAACCTGTTTGTCTGCAATTGCCTGTGCATAGGCCTGGATGCCCTTCGACTCTTCCTGTGGCTTGATCTTACGTTTAAGCTCCTTCAGGTCCACCCTGCCAATCTCTTCCTCCATTTTGAGAACCTCTTTACCGGCCAGTGCCAGTTTCGAAAGCAGCAAACCTTTGAGGTGGGCACTATTCGGGCATTTGGCGTTGGGCAGTCCCTTATCCTCATCCCAATGTTCGGGCCGGACCGAATGTCCCAGATGAATGACCAGTTTCTTCCGGTTGGCGATCACCACCAAAACGATCGGCAGGTGATTATCCCTGAACTTGACGTCCCTTCTGAGATCCAATTTTACTGTTGCCATTTTAGCGGGTTAAAAAAAATGTGAAACATATGTGAAACATTTTATGCAAAAATATACAAACTTTCACTTCCAGCCAAATTCGTAAATATCTTTAATTCAATGTATATCAAGCAAATATATGCAAATTTATGTATAATTATACATGGATTTTCACGTCTGGGGGGCGAGGGGTCGAGAGTTCAAATCTCTCCATCCCGACTGAGAAAAAAAGGACTTGCACAAATTTTGTAAGTCCTTTTTGTTTTATGTGAAACAGCGGTGCAATTTCCGGCAGATGTGCAGAGATAATAAAATGAGGCTTGTGCGTGGAGAATAGTTCGAGGGCCTGGAGGTTGGATAAATGCCCATGGTCGCCGCGTATCCGATTTTTAAGAAACTGCGGGTAGCGGCCTTCTTCCAGCATAACTTCATCATAATTCGCTTCCAGGAAGGCGGCATGGCATAGCCTGAAGTTTTGAATGACATGGTCACAGATTGTTCCTATATCGGTGAATATGCCGACGGTTATTCCACCACCTGCTACAGTAAAACTATGAGGCTCCCGGGCATCATGAAGTTTTGGAAAGGCGTTCACAACGAGTTCACCAACCTGTGCAGGCGCATAAGCTTTTAAAGGGATCACCAGGTTTTCGTCGAGCCTCAGCCTACTATGTTGATTGGTAGCTGCAGTAATGTAAACGGGTATCTGGTATCTACGCGCAATTAATTCCACACCCCCCGTATGATCAGTATGTTCGTGCGAAATAAAAACTGCCTTTATTTTTTTGAAAGACAATCCTAAACGTTCGATTCGATTTTCCGTTTCACGGCAGGAGATGCCTGCATCGATAAGCACAGCCTCGCGGTGATTGCCTACATAATAGCAATTGCCATTGCTGCCGGAGTTTAAAGAGGTAATGAAAAGCGACATGATGAATGCAAAGAAACCGAAATTTCAGTACCGATAATTGAATCGCACTATTCGTTTTTAAACAATACCTGTATTTGATAACCGGTTTCTTTTTTTACCTCCCGATTCAATAGATGATGTACAGGGGTGAATCGGATAGAACTATTTTTTACAACAAATGATTCAGTGTCTATCGCTTCAAATTCAGCATTTTGGGGGATTTGAATTTCCTCCTTACCCACGTGACCAAGTATGAGCGGTCCATAGAAGTATTTATGGTATCCATTCATGCTGTTCGGATTTTCAAGTTCCTTCCGGCCTGCCAAACCAGTTGTAGTTTTCATAATTCTCGGTTCGGGCATATTTCAGATACAGGTTGAAGTTTTTTTCTGCGGTTTGAATCATTGAATTGTCTCCCGTGGTCTGATAATAACGCAGCAACGCCCTTAACCCGGTTAATGAGGCATGAGTTTGGGCCTTGATCTGAACCAGGTCAATTTTCCGGAATAAACCGATCATTTCATCGATTAACGGTTTCAGTTCCTCCTGTTGGCTAACCTGATAGGCCTGAACAACACCGTCCATAAAAATAAAATCGCAACCAATATCTGTTGAAAGTATCCAGTTTCCAACTCTTTCAATAATCCTGTTTATAGAAGCAAGTACATTAGCATCTATTTTCCATAAGTAGAAATATCCCTTCTCATTCACTTTTTCAGGGAACAGTTTGATAATGGTATCCAGGTATTTGGGTTCTCTTCCGGTAGCCTGGGCAAGTTTTGTCAGAGCCAGTATAGTTCTGCCTTCTTTGTCACCCGGCCACCAGTTACTTTCTTCCTCGCTAATAAAAAGACTATCAGGCTGATACTTTCCTTCCTCAAGCCGGTCAAAATTTTTCATTAACCGGGTGTTGAGTTCACCTTGAACGTTGATTTGATCTGGATTAATCAACTGAACAGTATCATTTTTAATATCCGAATATTTGCTTGTATTGCATCCGGATATTAGTAAGATTAAGAGAATTAATCTGACCAAGCTGCTGTATATCAGAGTTTTTAATTTCATAATTATTTGGCAGTTATTGTTTTAATTGCCCCTACGATACCCTCTGAGAATGCCTCTACCCTGATCACACCGGATTTTGTTGGCTTTATGGTCGCCATGATCCGGCCTTCGTGAGCATTCCGGTTTATTCCGGAACCGGTATACCAACGGCAACTGGGTTGCAGAGAATGGTCGACTTTTACGGCAATTACATTTTCCTGATCACCATATTTTACATTTGGGGTGAGGTCATACTCAAAAGTGCTAAAACCATACGGGCGGTTTCCAAGATAAATGCCGTTGATATAAACCGTACTGTTCATGTATCCCCCCGATTCACCGGCGGGGTTTGATTCTATAAATTCACCTTCGACGGACCAGTCGTGGGGCAAATCCAGTTTGCGCCAGGCTTGATCGTCGAAAGAGGGTGATTTTGTTCATTATGGATCATTTTTAAAACGTGAAAGGTAACGCGTGAAACGAAACCAATGATCAGTTGCCACTATCTTTAGCTAGTGGCAACTGATAAGGGGCACCCTGGAAAAAGAAACATTAGTAGAAATTGAGTCCCTCGGAATGATGCACCATACCCCAAAACAAAGAACTGTGTAAATTACTGCTTTATAATCTTTTG